>NZ_JBFTLY010000003.1:0-361392 GCF_056396685.1 Pseudarthrobacter sp. 05T312 | reverse complement strand
ACGGAAACAAATCCTCCATCATCGAATCCGGAAACAACCGCCCCCGATGTTTGGCCAGAAAAGCGAAAACACTGCCCGGAGCCAACAACTCCCCGGCCAACGCCTCCACATCCAAATACCCGCGTTGCGCGTCCTCGCGTCCCTGCATATGACAAGTCTTAACCACCAGACCCACCAGTCCAGTCGACGCGCCCCACATCCGCCGATTAGTTCAGCAGTCTCCTAGTGCGCCTCCGCCTTGATCTTCGCCAGGGCCTGGTTGAACCCTCCGCTGGTCAATGAGGAACCGGAAACCTTGGAAACGTTCAGTTCGTCGATGTTTTTGCCCACCACCTGTGCTGCGATGCCGCCGGCGAACTGCCCCTGGAATTTGCGGGTGTTGGGGTTGGACGGGTGCTGGGTGATCTGCACGTCAGTGACTCTTCCCGCAGCAAGCGTCACCTGCACCCCCACCGTCTCGGTGCCGTTGGGCGAGACGTAGTTGCCGTCCGCACTGTAGGTGCCGTCCTTGTAGTCGCCGCCGCTGCCGGCCAGCGCTGAGGGTCCTGCGGAGGGTGCACCCGTTGCTGCAGGGGTGCTGTCGGCTGTGGACGGCGCGCAGCCCGCCACGGTTGCTGCCAGGGACAGGCCTGCCATGCCGGCGGCGAAGCCCTTGCGCAAGACAGCTCCCGGCATGGAAGCGCCACTGGGGGCAACGGTTTTCCCGGTAGTGATTGGGCTTTTAGGGAAGGAGGGTCTCATGAAGGCTCTCGTTTCAGTTTTGGGCTGTTCATTTCCGGGGGCTGCACCCTTTTGTGGGGCGGCGGCGTGCTGCAGTGGCTACGGTTTAGTCAACGCGGGATCCGGCCGAATGGTTCACGGCGCCCCCGGAAACCGGAATTTTACCCACGCCGCCCGGCAGGGACGGGCGTCAAATTCTTTGCTGTCACTGGCCCCCGGTAGGCTAGGGGGGTGACTCCCGAAGAACTTTCCCTCGCCATATCCGCCTGCCTCAAGGACGCCGTCGCCGCCGGTGATATTGCCCTTGCAGCATCAGCCATTCCGGCTGAGGTGCGCGTGGAGCGGCCCAAGAACCGGGACCACGGCGACTGGGCCACCAACATCGCCCTCCAGCTGGCCAAGCAGGCCGGCACCAACCCGCGCGAATTCGCCGCCGTCCTCAGCAGCCGGCTCAAGTCCATCGACGGTGTCTCCGCCGTGGATATTGCGGGCCCGGGGTTCCTGAACATTACGGTGGACGCCGCTGCCGCCGGCGCCCTGGCCAAGGTCATCGTTGAAGCCGGCAAGGACTACGGCACCAATACTGCGCTCGCCGGCCGCACGGTCAACATGGAGTTCGTATCCGCCAATCCCACCGGGCCGCTGCACATCGGCCACACCCGCTGGGCAGCCCTGGGCGATTCGATTGCCCGCGTGCTGCGCGCCTCAGGCGCCGACGTCACGGCCGAGTACTACATCAACGACGCCGGTTCGCAGATGAACACCTTCGCGAACTCCGTCTACTCCCGCCTGCACGGGCTTCCGGTGCCGGACGGCGGCTACCCGGGGCAGTACATCGCCGACCTGGGCCACGAAGTCCTCACCGCTCACCCGGACATCCGCGAGCTCACCGAAGTTGCCGCCCTGCCTGTGATCCGGGCAGCGGCCTACGAAGCCCAGATGAAGGACATCAAGGCCACCCTGGCGGAGTTCGGCGTCGAGTTCGACGTCTTCTTCTCCGAGCAGGAACTGCACGACGCCGGCGCGATCGAAAGTGCCGTGGCGCGCCTTCGCGAGCAGGGCCACGTGTTCGACGACGGCGGTGCGGTCTGGCTGCGGACCACGGACTTTGGCGACGACAAGGACCGCGTGATGATCCGCGCCAACGGCGAGCCCACGTACTTCGCTGCGGACGCAGCCTACTACCTGTCCAAGAAGGACCGCGGCTTCACGGAAAAGATCTACCTCCTGGGCGCCGACCACCACGGCTACATCAACCGGCTCAAGGCCATTGCCGCCGCGGCCGGGGATGATCCGGAGGTCAACATCGAGGTGCTGATTGGCCAGCTGGTTTCTGTTAATGGAGCCAAGCTGTCCAAGCGCGCGGGCAACATCATCGAGCTCAAGGACCTGATTGAGTGGCTGGGCAAGGACGCCGTCCGCTACTCCCTGGCCCGGTTCCCCGCCGACTCGCCGCTGACGCTTGATCCGGAGCTGCTGAAGAAGCACAGCAACGAGAACCCCGTGTTCTACGTCCAGTACGCCCACGCCCGTTCCCGCGGCGCGGCGCGCAACGCCGTAGCGGCCGGCGTCGAACGCCGGGTGGACGGCCAGGACAGCTTCGACGCATCGCTCCTGGACCACGCCACGGAGAACGAGCTGCTCTCCTACCTGGGCAGCTACCCGTCGATTGTGGCCAAGGCCGCGGAACTGCGTGAACCGCACCGCGTGGCGCGCCACCTCGAGGCCATCGCGGGTGCCTACCACCGCTGGTACGACGCCTGCCGCATCGCCCCCATGGGCGAAGAACCCGTCACCGACCTCAACCGCACCCGGCTCTGGCTCAATGACGCCACCAGCCAGGTGCTGGCCAACGGACTTGACCTGCTGGGCGTTTCCGCGCCGGAACGGATGTAGGACCCATGACGCACACAGCAGCACAGGGCTCTCCGCTTGCCCCGGAGTGGCTTGCCGTTCCGGATGACCTTAATGCCCTCCACGAACCGATGTGGGCCGGCGACGCAGCGCGCAACGCCGACGGTGAACTCGCCATTGGCGGCATCCCCGTCAGCGAGTTGCAGCGGCAATACGGGACCCCGCTTTTCGTGATGAGCGAGAACGACTTCCGTGCCCGGGCCAGGGCATTCAGCGACGCGTTCAACGACGCCTTCGCGGATATCTGCGGGGGAGTGGATGTCTACTACGCCGGCAAGTCGTTCCTCTGCACCGCGGTGGTCCGCTGGGTGGAGGAAGAAGGGCTGCGGCTGGACACGGCCTCGGGCGGGGAACTTGCCGTCGCCTACCGGGCCGGCATTCCCGGGGCGGACGTCGCCCTGCACGGCAACAACAAGTCCGACGGCGAGATCCACAGGGCGCTTGACATGGGCCTGGGGCGGATCGTGGTGGACAGCCTCGATGAGCTGGTGCGTGTCGGTGCGATCGCACAGGGGCGCGGGGAGCAGGCGAAGGTCATGCTGCGGCTTACCCCCGGCGTGCATGCCCACACGCACGAATTCATCGCCACCGCCCACGAGGACCAGAAGTTCGGCCTCTCCATGGCTGCCGACACCACCGATGAAGCCGGCATCTCCGCTGCCGAGGAAGCGGTGGCCGCGGCATCAGCGCATCCCGGCATCGAGCTGCTGGGCCTGCACTGCCACATCGGATCCCAGATCTTCGAGCCGGACGGCTTTGCGCTGGCCGCCTCCAAGCTGCTGCGCTTCCTGGCCGCCATGCAGGAAAAGTACTCCATCACCCTGCCGGAACTGGACCTTGGCGGCGGCTACGGGATCGCCTACACGCCGGTGGACACCCCGCGCCCTGCCGCTGAGATCGCCAACGCGATGGCCGCCGTCGTGCGTTCCACCTGCGCCGAGCTGGGCATTGACGCGCCGCGCATCTCCATCGAACCGGGACGCGCCATCGTTGGCAGCACCACCTTCACCCTGTACGAAGTGGGGACGTTGAAGACGGTCCGCGTTGACGCGCCCGGCACCTCCGGCGGCGGTGACGGTGACGCGGGCAACAACGTTACGTATCCCCGCCGGTATGTTTCGGTGGACGGCGGCATGAGCGACAACGCCCGCCCGGTGCTGTACGACGCGGATTATTCGGCCGTCCTGGCCTCCCGCACCTCCAACGCCGCCCCGCAACTGTCCCGCGTAGTGGGCAAACATTGCGAGAGCGGCGACATAGTTGTTAGAGATGTATATCTGCCCGAGGACGTGGCAGCCGGTGATCTGCTTGCCGTACCGGGAACCGGCGCCTACTGCTGGGCCCTCTCGAGCAACTACAACTATCTGGCCCGGCCGGGCGTTGTCGCGGTGCGCGACGGATCTTCCCGGCTGATTGTCCGCGGGGAAACCGAAGAAGATCTGTTGAACCGCGACATGGGAGCCTGAATGACGGAAATGCGAACGCTGAAAGTAGCCCTGCTGGGCTGTGGCAACGTCGGAGCCCAGGTTGCGCGGATCCTCATTGAGGACGCCGACGCCCTCGCTGCCCGCACCGGGGCCCGCCTGCAGCTCAGCGGCATCGCCGTGCGCAACGTCAACGCCCCCCGCGACGTGGACCTGCCGCAGGAGCTCTTCACCACCGACGCCGAAACTCTGGTCAAGGACGCCGACCTGGTGATCGAACTGATGGGCGGCATCGAGCCCGCCCGCACGTTGATCCTCTCCGCGCTGCGCAACGGCGCCTGCGTGGTCACCGGCAACAAGGCACTCCTGGCACAGGACGGCCCCACCCTCTACGAAGAGGCGGACAAGGCGGGCGTCCAGCTGTCCTACGAGGCCGCCGTGGCCGGCGCCATCCCGATCCTGCGCCCCATCCGCGACAGCCTCTCGGGCGACCGCATCACCCGGGTGCTGGGCATCGTCAACGGCACCACCAACTTCATCCTCGACCAGATGGACACCACCGGCGCCCAGTTCGCCGACGCCCTCGCCGAAGCCCAGCGCCTTGGCTACGCGGAAGCGGACCCCACGGCCGACGTCGAAGGCCACGACGCCGCCGCCAAGGCCGCCATCCTCGCGTCGCTGTCCTTCCACACCCGCTTCGCACTCGACGATGTCCACTGCGAAGGCATCACGTCCGTCAGCGCTTCGGACATCGCAGCCGCGAAAGACGCCGGCTTCGTCATCAAGCTGCTGGCCATCGCAGAGAAACTGACCGACGCCGACGGCAAGGAAGGCGTGTCCGTCCGCGTGCACCCCACCCTCCTGCCCCGCGAACACCCGCTGGCCGCCGTCCGGGGCGCATTCAACGCGGTGTTCATCGAAGCCGAAAACGCCGGAGAGCTGATGTTCTACGGCCAGGGCGCCGGCGGCACCCCGACCGCATCCGCTGTCCTGGGCGACCTCGTGTCAGCAGCCAGGCGCCTGGTCCTGGGCGGTCCGGGCCGCACCGAAACCACCACGGGCCACGTCCCCGCGCTGCCCATCGACGCGGCCACCACGAGTTACTACATTGGCCTGGACGTCGCCGACCAGCCCGGCGTCCTGGCAAAGATCGCCCAGCTCTTCGCCGAGCACGGCGTCTCCATCGAAATCATGCGGCAGACCATCCACCGCGATTCAGCTTCCAATGTGGAGTCGGCCGAACTGCGGATCGTCACCCACCGTGCGTCAGAGGCTGCCCTTGCAGCCACCGTCGAGGCCGTGAAGGGCCTGGACGTCATCAATTCAGTTACATCCGTTTTGCGGGTAGAAGGAGTCTAAGTGGCTCACCAATGGCGCGGTGTCATCCGCGAATACGCTGACCGTCTGCCCGTGACGGAGTCCACCAGGGTCATCACCCTGGGCGAGGGCGGCACCCCGCTGGTGCACGCGCAGAAGCTTTCCGAGCTCACCGGGTCCGAGGTCTACCTCAAGGTGGAGGGCATGAACCCCACCGGCTCCTTCAAGGACCGTGGCATGACCATGGCCATGACGGCAGCCGTTGCCTCCGGCGCGAAGGCTGTGGTGTGCGCTTCCACCGGCAACACGTCCGCGTCCGCCGCTGCCTACGCGACGGCCGCAGGCCTCAAGTGCGCGGTCCTTGTGCCCGAAGGCAAGATCTCCATGGGCAAGCTCAGCCAGGCGATCGCCCACGGGGCTACCCTGCTCCAGGTGGACGGCAACTTCGACAACTGCCTGGACATCGCCCGCAAGCTGGGGGAGTCCTACCCCGTCTTCCTGGTGAACTCGGTCAACCCTGCCCGCATCCAGGGGCAGAAGACCGGCGCCTTCGAAGTGGTCGATTCCCTGGGCGACGCACCGGACATCCACGTTCTGCCCGTGGGCAACGCCGGCAACATTACGGCCTACTGGAAGGGCTACAAGGAGTACTCCGCTCCCTTCGAATCGGAGACCGCCGGCACGCTTCCCGCCGTATCCACCAGGACGCCCGCGATGTGGGGTTTCCAGGCTGCCGGGGCCGCCCCCTTCGTCGCAGGCCACCCCATCACTGAACCGGACACCATTGCCACCGCCATCCGCATTGGAAACCCGGCGTCCTGGGACGGTGCCGTCGGCGCCCGTGACGAATCCGGCGGGCTGATCGAGGCCGTCACCGATGAGGAGATCCTGAACGCCCACCGCTGGCTGTCGTCCAAGGAAGGCGTCTTCGTGGAGCCCGGTTCCGCCGCCGGCGTGGCCGGACTGCTCAAGAAGCACGCCGCAGGCGAGGTCCCCAGCGGAAAAACCATCGTCATTACCGTCACCGGCCACGGCCTCAAGGATCCCCAGTGGGCCCTGCGCACCGAGGACGGCAGCGACGTCCAGCCGGTCAAGGTTCCCAACGACGTCGTCACCGTAGCCGCTGAGCTGGGACTGGAAGAAAAATAACCTTGGACACCACCTCGCAGGCCGCCGTCGGACTGCAACTGATTGAGCCGGGCCAGCGCGTCACCGTCCGCGTCCCCGCCACCACGGCCAACCTTGGTCCCGGCTACGACAGCCTGGGGCTTGCCCTGGCCCTGCACGACACCCTGACCGTGGAAAGCCTGGACACGGACGAACTCGTTTTCGAGCTCAGCGGCGAGGGCGCAGACACCCTTCCGCGTGATGCCAGCCACCTGGTGATCCGGGCCATGGATGCGGCTTTTGAACGGCTGGGATTCCGCCACGGCGGCCTGAAGGTGACTGCCGAAAACGTCAACCCGCACGGCCGTGGGCTGGGCTCCTCCGCATCAGCCGTGGTGGCGGCTGTGTCTGCTGCCAATGCCATGGTTCCTGCGGAAAACCAGCGCGGCCGCGACTGGGTCCTGCAGCTCACCAGCGAGATGGAAGGCCACCCGGACAACGTCGCACCCGCGATTTTCGGCGGACTGGCGCTGTCGTGGCAGGACAGTGAGCAGTACAGCAGCACCAGTGCCACAGTCACCGGATCCGTGATCCCTGTCGTGGCGGTCCCGGACTTCGAACTCTCCACCGAAGCTGCCCGCGCCCTGCTGCCCGCATCAGTGGGACACCATGCGGCGGCCATGAATTCGGGCCGTGCGGCGCTGCTGATCCACGCCCTCACGCAAAAGCCCGAATTCCTGCTGCCGGGCACCGAGGACTACCTGCACCAGAGCTACCGCGCCGAGGCCATGCGGCCCAGTGCCGCACTGATTGGCGCCCTCCGGAAGGCAGGCCATGCCGCAGTGGTCTCCGGTGCCGGGCCAACGGTCCTGGTGCTGGCCAACGGAGAAGCACAGGCCGCGGACGCTGTGGCCTTCATCGAAGCCTTCACGGCGGAGAACACGCCGGATATCGGCTGGCGCGTGCTGAAGCTCGCAGTGGACGTTGAAGGTGCTAAGGTGGACGTGCACCGGCGGTAATTCCGCCTATCTGATCTGCTCCTGCATTCAGTTGCTGTTTGATCTACCACTGTGAATGTATTCCGGTGCCACCTGCTTGGTCTGTCGCAGGAATCTGCAGCATTCAACTGCCCCTGAAAGCGTCAGTCAGGCGATGTGCCGTGGGCGCAGCGCAAGGTGAATCAGTATCCGGCCCTGCTGGCCGAAATCCAACCGGCAAGGCTGAAATCCGGCTGCAGATCTGAACTGCAGCCCAGATCAAATCATCGCGTCCAGCTCCCAGTCTGGACGCCGTCGAGGGGGAAGGATCCTTCGTGACCGAAACCACTGAGCTGTCTCCAGCTGTGGAACACACAACTTCTGCTGCCGAATCATCGGCCGCACCCGCCAAGAGCAGCGGCCTCGCCGGCCTTAAGCTCGCCCAGCTGCAGGCACTCGCCAGCCAGCTCGGCATCTCCGGCGGCTCCCGCATGCGCAAGGGGGACCTGGTCTCGGCCATCTCCGCCCACCGCGCAGGCACCCTGACCGTGAAGACGCCCGCCAAGGCAGCGGACAAGGCTCCGGAAACCACCGCGGCTCCGGCTGCAGCCGCTCCGGAAGCAGCCGCCACCGAAGCTCCCGCTGCAGAAGGCACCCGTGCCCGCGGACGCGGCCGCAGCCGCCGCGCCGTCAGCGACGGCGTAGTAGCTCCCGCAGCCGAAGCTCCCGCCGTGGAAACCGCTGCGGTGCCTGCCGCCGCAGCCGTGGAGGCGCCGTCGGCCGCCCCCGCGGAAACCACCGAGGCATCCGAAGGCGCCCCCGAGCGGCGCCAGCCCCGCACCCGCAACCGCCGCCGCAGCGAAGCCGCTGCCGCCTCCATCCAGGAAGCTCCGGTGGAAACCCCGGCAGAGCAGCCGGCCACGGAACAGCGTGCAGGCGAGCAGCGTGCAGGTGAACAGCGCACCGAAGCTCCCGCTGAAGCAGGGGACGGCGGGCAGCGCACCGAACGCCGCGAAGGCGGCCGGACCCGCGGCCGCGACAACACCCGCGATTCCGACGGCGGCCGGGACAACAGCGGCAGCCGCGAAGCCGGCCAGCGCGACGGCGGCCGGGACAACCGCGACAACGACGACTCCGACGGCGGAAGCCGCCGCAACCGCCGCAACCGCCGCGACCGGAATGACCGCAACGACCGCTCCGGCGGCCAGGACCGGGACAACTCCCGCAACGACCGCTTCCGCGACCGCAACGACCGCCGCCGCGGCCGCAACCAGGGCCCGGACGTGGACGACGTCGAGGTTACCGATGACGACGTCCTGCTGCCGGTTGCCGGCATCCTCGACGTCCTGGAAAACTACGCGTTCATCCGCACCTCCGGCTACCTGCCCGGCCCCAACGACGTTTACGTCTCCCTGGCCCAGGTAAAGAAGTACAACCTGCGCAAGGGCGACGCCGTGGTGGGCGCCATCCGTGCACCCCGCGAAGGCGAAGACCGCAGCCAGCAGTCCAACCGCCAGAAGTTCAACGCCCTGGTCCGCGTCACGTCCGTCAACGGCAAGACGCCCGAAGAACTCAAGGACCGCGTCGAGTTCGCCAAGCTGGTTCCGCTCTACCCGTCGGAGCGCCTGCGCCTCGAGACCGACCCCAAGAAGATCGGTCCCCGCGTCATCGACCTCGTGGCCCCGATCGGCAAGGGCCAGCGTGGCCTGATCGTGTCCCCGCCCAAGGCCGGCAAGACGCTCATCCTGCAGTCCATCGCCAACGCCATCACCACCAACAACCCTGAGGTCCACCTCATGATGGTGCTGGTCGACGAACGGCCCGAAGAAGTCACCGACATGCAGCGCACCGTCAAGGGTGAGGTCATCGCCTCCACCTTCGACCGTCCCGCAGACGACCACACCACTGTGGCCGAACTCTCCATCGAACGCGCCAAGCGCCTCGTGGAAATGGGCATGGACGTGGTGGTCCTGCTGGACTCCATGACCCGCCTGGGCCGCGCCTACAACCTGGCAGCACCGGCCTCCGGCCGCATCCTGTCCGGTGGTGTGGACTCCGCAGCCCTCTACCCGCCCAAGCGCTTCTTCGGTGCCGCACGCAACATCGAAAACGGCGGCTCGCTCACCATCCTGGCCACCGCCCTCGTTGAGACCGGCTCCAAGATGGACGAGGTTATCTTCGAAGAGTTCAAGGGCACCGGCAACATGGAACTGCGCCTGTCCCGCCAGCTGGCAGACAAGCGCATCTTCCCGGCCGTGGATGTCAACGCATCCGGTACCCGCCGCGAAGAGAACCTGCTCTCGCCCGAAGAAGTCAAGATCATGTGGAAGCTGCGCCGCGTCCTCTCCGGACTCGAAACCCAGCAGAGCCTTGAACTGCTCACCAACAAGATCGCTGACGTACTTCGTACGTCAGCTGCAACGCTCCGACAGGCCCGATGCCACTCCCGGAGCGGAACATCCGCGCGGCAGTTGCGGGGCTCGCTCACCGTGGCGCGCCGCTTCCTGTGCCTGATTTAAGATGGGCACAGAACGAAAGGTTTTGAAAAATGTTTGAGTCCGTACAGGGCCTGCTTGATGAGCATGACTCCATCCAGGCGCAGCTGGGGGATCCTGCTGTTTATGCTGACCAGCGGCTGGCCCGGAAGCTGGGGCGGCGGTCGGCTCAGCTCAATGGCATTGTTGAGGCGTACCACAAGTGGGAAGGCATCCGGGATGACCTTGCCGCGGCCAAGGAGATGGCTGCCGAGGATCCCGAGTTTGCTGCCGAGGTGCCTGAACTTGAGGCTGCGCTGGAGACTGCTGCGGCCAAGCTGCGGCGCCTGCTGATTCCCCGCGATCCCGACGACGCACGCAATGTGATCCTCGAAGTCAAGGGCGGTGAAGGCGGCGACGAGGCTGCCCTGTTCGCCGGCGACCTGCTGCGCATGTACACCCGGTACGCGGAGTCCCGCGGCTGGAAGACTGAAATCATCTCCGCCACGGAGTCGGACCTGGGCGGCTACAAGGACGTCCAGGTGGCCGTCAAGGGCAACTCCAACGACCCCGCCGAAGGCGTGTACGCCCGGCTCAAGTTCGAAGGCGGCGTGCACCGCGTCCAGCGCGTGCCCGTGACCGAGTCCCAGGGCCGCATCCACACCTCCGCAGCCGGCGTGCTGGTCCTGCCCGAAGTGGACGAGCCCGAAGAGCTCGAAATCAACCAGAACGACCTCAAAATCGACGTGTACCGGTCCTCGGGCCCTGGTGGCCAGTCCGTGAACACCACGGACTCCGCCGTCCGCATCACGCACCTTCCCACCGGCATCGTAGTGGCCATGCAGAACGAGAAATCGCAGCTGCAGAACCGCGAAGCCGGCATGCGCGTCCTGCGCGCACGCATCCTTGCGCACCAGCAGGAGCAGATCGACGCCGCCAACTCCGAGCAGCGCAAGTCCCAGATCCGCACCATGGACCGCTCCGAACGGATCCGCACCTACAACTATCCGGAGAACCGGATCGCGGACCACCGCACCGGCTACAAGGCGTACAACCTGGACCAGGTCATGAACGGCGACCTGGAACCGGTCATCCAGTCCGCCATCGAGATGGACGAACAGGCACGCCTGGACGCCATCGGCGACTAGTCCTCCCGGTATGAACGCGGGCCAGACCCTCGCCGACGCCGTCAGCGCGGCAACCGCCGTCCTCCGCGAGGCCGGCGTGCCCAGCCCCAGGGTGGACGCCGAACTCCTGGCCGACCACCTGCTCAACGTGGGCCTTGGCCGGCTCCGCGCCCTGATGCTGGGCGACACCCCGGCCCCCGACGGCTACACGGAGCTTGTGGCCGAACGGGCCGGGCGGGTGCCGCTTCAGCACATCACCGGAGTGGCACACTTCCGGTACCTCGAGCTGGCCGTGGGACCTGGCGTGTTCATCCCGCGTCCGGAGACCGAATCGGTGGTCCAACTGGCCATCGACCACGTCAAGGGGATGCAGCATCCCCGGTTCGTGGACCTCGGCACGGGCTCGGGCGCCATTGCCGGTTCGCTCGCCTCGGAGGTTCCCGGTGCCGAGGTGCACGCGGTCGAATTCAGCCCCTTCGCGCACGCCTGGGCGGCGAAGAACCTGCTGCCGCTCGGTGTGGACCTTGTCCTCGGGGACCTGCGCGACGCCTTTGCGGAACTTAACGGAAGCGTCGACGTCGTGGTTTCCAACCCGCCGTACATCCCGGCGGAAGCGATCCCCAACGAACCCGAAGTAGCCCTGCACGATCCGCCGGAGGCTTTGTACGGCGGGGGAGCGGACGGCATGGAACTTCCGACGGCGGCGGCAAAGTCCGCTGCCAGGCTGCTGCGGCCCGGGGGGTACTTCGTCATGGAACACGCCGAGGTGCAGGCCGGCGGGATTGCCGCCATGCTTGCCAGGACCGGACCCTGGACGGACATCACGACGCACCTGGACCTCAACGGCAAGGAACGCGCCACCAGCGCCGTCCTCGCGGACCAGGACACACGGAATGAAAGAATGGGCCAGTGACCACAACTTATGACTGCACCATTGAAGACGAGCGAGCCCGCGGCCTCGAGGACGCCCAGCGCGCCATCGGCGAAAAGAAGTGCGTCGTGCTCCCCACGGACACCGTGTACGGGATCGGCGCGGACGCGTTCTCGCCCCAGGCCGTGACCATGCTGCTGGTATCCAAAGGGCGCAGCCGCACCATGCCGCCACCGGTCCTGATCCCGCGCATCAACGCGCTGGACGGCCTGGCCACTGAGGTGTCCGCGGAGGCGCGCAAGCTGGCCGAGGCCTTCTGGCCCGGTGGCCTGACACTGATCCTCCACGCTCAGCCCTCCCTCGACTGGGACCTGGGCGAGACGAAGGGGACCGTGGCACTGCGGATGCCCGCCGATGACGTTGCCCTCGAATTGCTGACCTTGACCGGCCCCCTCGCCGTGTCTTCAGCCAACCGCACCGGCCACGCCCCGGCCCAGACTGCCGCCGCTGCCCGCGAGCAGCTGGCCGATTCGGTGGAGGTGTACCTGGAAGGTGGCCCGCGCCCCTTGGAAGGCGACCCCGGCGTGCCGTCCACCATCGTGGACGCGACCGGACCCGTCCTGCGCGTGGTGCGCGATGGAGCGGTGAGCCTGGACCAGCTTCGCGAGCATGTCCCCGGGGTGCTGGGCCTGGGGGAGGACCCCACTGCCGACGCTGATGCAGGCACCGCACAGGCAGGGGACGTACAGGACGACGGCGGCGCTCCGGCTTCGGCGTCCGGCTCGTCCGCCGTGACGGCACCGGACGCCGAATCCACCGCCCCCGCCGGGGACCAGCAGCCTTGATGACGCTGGAGCGCCAGCAGATCCCGGTCCTGGGCGTGCACGCCACTCCGTTGCGGGTCCCTGAGCTGGTGGCGGAACTGAGCAGCTTCGTAGCGGAGGGATCCACCCGCACGGTCCTGGGCCATAACCTGCACAGCGTCACCCTCACCCTGTCCGACGACGGATTCCGGCGGCTTTACGAGGCCAGCGACGTGGTGCTCCTGGACGGGGCGCCGGTGCTGTGGCTGTGGGGGAGGACCGGCAACGCCGACGGACCCGTCATGGATTACCGCCTGGGTTCCACGGACTGGCTGCCGGCACTTGACCAGGTGGCCGGCCTTGAACGGATTGCGGTGATCGGCGCTGGCGCCGAGGCGAACGCGGGGGCAGTCAGCAGGCTGAAGGACATTGTTCCCGGCGCACGCGTGTCCGGTTTTCCCGGCGAAGGATGGGGCCCTGACCTTGAAGACGCGGCCGTTGCATGGCTGCACCGTGAACAGCCGCAGTTGGTCCTGCTGGGACTGGGCATGCCGCTCCAGGAAGACGTGATGCAGCGGCGGCTCGCTGAGATGCCCCCTGCTGTGTACTGCGCCGTGGGCGGTGCGATCGAGCAGTTGGCGGGGGTCCAGAAGCTGGCCCCCCGGTGGCTGGGCAGGATGGGGCTGGAGTGGGCGTGGCGCCTGCTCCTGCATCCGCGCCGCGTCGCGTACCGCGTGCTGGGGGAGCCCTGGGTCCTGCTGTGGCTCCTGGTTGCCCGCAGGCTCAGGAAGTCCGGGCCGGACAAGTAAGCAGGGCCCGGACGCAGCGCCGGCGGCGTTCTCCTAGAACTTCTGGTCTTCGAGCGGGGCGAAGCCCTTGCCGCGCAGGCCGGTGGTAAACGCCCGCGCCCACCCCAGGAAGCCCGGAAGGTCCCGGCGCTGCAGGAAGTAGCCCAGGTAGCCGCCTACGTCGGCCACGAAGGAACGCACCCTGAAGTAGCGGCGGATCAGGTAGCCGCGGTTCCGGTAGTAGTAGAAGCGCTTGAAGGCGGAGTCCGGGACGATCACGTGCCAGCGTGCGCCGTAGACATGCTGTGTTTCCCCGAAGGCGTGCGGGTGCGTGATGGCAGTGGTGGTGACGGTGCCGAACCGGATCCCGGCCTTTCGCAGCCGGATGGTGAAATCAACTTCATCGCCGCGGATGAACAAGCGCATGTCCGGCAGGCCCACCTTGAAGAACACGTCCGAGCGGATCAGTGCACCGTTGAAGAAGTGGCCGTCATCCGGCAGGAATCCGAGTTTCTCCACCTCGGCCCGGTCGTGCGTAACCTTGCCGTCCAGGCGGAAGAAGAAGGACAACCGGTCAGGATGGCCGGGCGCCGTGACCAACGGGACCACGGCCTCCAGGTCGCGTGCCTCAGCCTCCCGAAGCAGCGTGGCGAGGCATTCGGGATCAACCGGCTCGGCGTCGTCGTCCATCATCCAGATCCAGCGGGCCCCGCTGGCCACAGCCTTGAGCGCGGCCAGCGCGAACCCGCCGGCGCCTCCAAGGTTGGCTTCGGAGCGGACATAGTCCACGTTGGGATGGGCCGCAGCCACGTCCGCGGCCGGGGTGGTGCCACTGTCAACCAGGCAGATCGTGTCGACCTGGCGGCTCTGGGCGTTGATCGCAGCCAGCAGGACGGACAGTTCCTTGGGCCGGTCGAACGTCACGGCGGCAACCGCAATGCGGGGGGTCATGGGGGTCCTTTCAGCATGGCTGCCAGGGAGTTCCCCGCCGGTAGTGCGCCCGTGTGGCGCGGAGCCATGGTGCCGGTGGCACTAGTATCTTTGACTAGAGTCCACTGTAATACAGCCCTGTAAGGCGCTGCGCGTATGTCCATGCGCATTGCCTGCTGCGCGCTCGGCGACGGAGAAGTTTCATTTATCGACGAACAGATTCCCGGCCCGTGAGCCCACCCACCCCCAACCCGCTGCCGCCGCAGCTGAGCGGTTTCGGCACCACCATTCCCGGAGCGGTAGCCGTCCCATGATCATGTACCTGCTCATGGGGCTCACCGCCGCCATCGTCTCCTATGCGGCCACGTGGGGCGCCCGCGTCGTGGGGCACCGGCTCGAGCTGCACCTGCCCATCCGCAGCCGGGACATGCATTCCACCCCGGTGTCCAGGCTGGGCGGGGTGGCAATCTTCCTGGGCGTCATGGTGGCGCTGGTTGTTGCCAGCCAGTCCTTCTTCGTCAAGGACATCTACAGGAACAACTTTTCGCCGTGGGGCGTGCTGGCAGGGGCGGCCGTGATCGTCCTGGTCGGTGTGCTGGACGACCTGCTGGACATCCGCTGGTGGGTAAAGCTGATCGGCCAAAGCGCTGCCGGCCTCACAGTGGCCATCTGGGGCGTCCAGATGACCATCGTGCCCTGGGTTCCGGAGCCCATCTACCTCCAGGACGGAACGCTGCGGATAGCGCTGACCGCCGGGCTGATCGTCACCACCATGAACGCCTTCAACTTCATTGACGGACTGGACGGCCTGGCCGCGGGCGTTGCCGTCATCGGTGGCACGGCGTTCTTCATTACCGCCTACTGGGTCCACCGCAACGCGGTTCTGCTGGATTATTCGGACCTGGCAACCCTCATAACCGCGGTCCTCGTGGGCGGATGCGTGGGCTTCCTGCCGCACAACTTCTTTCCCTCGAAGATCTTCATGGGCGACTCCGGTGCAATGCTGATCGGGCTCCTCATGGCGTCGGCCGGCGTTGTCTCCACGGGACAGATCACGTCCGGGCTCTACGACCGTGCCAACGGTATTTCCACCATCATTCCGATCCTCCTTCCCTTCGCCGTCCTGTTCCTCCCGCTGCTGGACCTGGGACTGGCCGTCGTGCGCCGAACGGCCCGCGGCCGGTCGCCCTGGTCCGCAGACCGCGGACACCTGCACCACAAACTGCTGGACATCGGTTATTCGCACCGCACCGCTGTGATCCTGATGTACCTCTGGACCACCGTGCTCTCGTTCGGCGGCCTGGCGTTCGCCGTCTTCCCCTGGCATATCGTGCTCGCCGTGGACATCTTTGCCACGCTGGTCATGGGACTGGTGACCGCCTGGCCCTACCTGTCCCGCGGCAGCAGCGAAACCATGGCGTAACGGCGGTTCTGAATTATTTCTATCTCGTGTAGAATTTAGGGGCAGCCCAAAGCTGCCACTCCACCCCCTGCCTCCTGGCGATCCGCCATGTGGTGCCGACGATGGGATCGCATGACCTCCAACGCCGAGTCCGGACCTGCCTCCGGCAATGGACCCGTTGGTACGTCCGGTCCCACCCGTTCGCTCTGGCTGAACCTGCTCAAACGCAGCTCGATTGCCGCCACGGCCGGGCTTGTGCTCTGCGCAATTCCTGCCGGCATCCTCAACGGGGCAACCGGGGCGGTGTCCAGTTTCCTTGGTGGCCTGCTGGTGATGATCTTCTTTGGCATCAGCCTGCTGGTGGGACACTTCGTGGGACGCCGAAACCCCTCCGGTGCGATCGGGATGTTCGTAGCCACCTACTTCATCAAGGTCGTCGGGTTTGCCGTCGTCCTGTTCGTCATAGGTGCTCCGGAGTGGCTCCATGGCCGGTGGTTCATCATCGGCGCCGTTGTGGCTGTCGTCCTGTGGCAGGCCGCGGAGATCCATGGCTTCAGCAGGGCACGCCTCCAGATCTACAACGATCCAGAAGACAAGGGAGCATCCGATGCGTGATCCGAAAAAAACCGCAGGTGCCGCACATGGCAAACGCGGCCGACACGGCTCCGCAGAGGCTTCTTCCGACGCATCCACCGATGGCGGCTACAACGCCGGAATGGCTGTATTCAGCTACATCATTGGCGGAATCATCGTCTGGAGTTTGATAGGGTGGGGACTGGATTATCTGTGGGGAACGCGCTGGATTGTGCTCGCAGGCGCTCTGCTTGGAGCCGTCGGAGGTTTCTACCTTTCCCACATGCACGGCCTCACCAGTTCCCGCAAAAACGCTGATGGGCGCCATGCTCCCAGCGCACCGTCCCAGGACGGAGAAGATAATGCCAAATAATTTCACAGGGGGAACAGCAGGCTGTCAGGCTGCCGGACCCCGCCCAACGCCCAATGATGGACACTGCAGAGAGGAAACGCGTTGATCGCGCTTGCGCTCCCGGCCCAAGATTCAGGAGAGTTCACTCCTCCTGGTATTAACGAAATGCATTTGCCGGCAATCCTGCCGTGGGGTGCCGCAGAAGGATTCTCCAAGCAGATGCTGCTGGTCCTCCTCTCTGTCGTCTTTATCGCCGTCTTCTTCGTGCTCGCAGCACGCAAGCAGCAGCTGGTACCCGGCAAGCTCCAGTTCGCCGGCGAAGCCGCCTACGGCTTTGTCCGCAACGGCATCGCCAAGGACATCATCGGCGGCCGGGACTTCATCAAATACGTCCCCCTGCTGTTCAGCCTGTTCTTCTTCATCCTGGTCAACAACATCTACGGCGCCATTCCGGTGTTCCAGCTCCCCACGTTCTCGCACGTGGGTGGAGCGTACGTGCTGGCCGGCCTGGTGTACATCACCTGGATCGCCATCGGCGTCAAGAAGAACGGCATCCGCTACTTCAAGCTGGCCACCGTTCCCTCGGGCGTGCCGTGGTACATCCTGCCGATCGTTATCCCGATCGAAATCATCTCCAACTTCGTTGTCCGGCCCGTCACGCACAGCCTCCGTCTGTTTGCGACCATGCTCGCCGGCCACCTGATCGTGATGATCGCCGGTTCCGGCATCGAGTACCTGATCATGCAGGAGAACTTCCTGCTGAAGGGAACCTCGGTCCTGGTCCTCGCCGGTGCCATCGCCATGTACATGCTTGAAGCCCTGATCATGGTCCTGCAGGCCTACGTCTTTACCCTGCTGACCGCGATCTACATCGAAGGCGCACTGCACGCCGACAGCCACTAGGCACGCTGCCGGGGCAGCACGCTCCGGCCGCACACCACAGTCTTCCCCTTGCGGGGATGAAGCAACCCAAACAACCTGCCACACAAAGTGGCATCTTGAAAGGAAAAAAAATGGAAGGCTCCATCAACGGCTCCCTCAACCTCATCGGCTATGGCCTCTCGGCTATCGGCGGTGGTATCGGTGTGGGTCTCGTGTTCGCTGCCTACATCAACGGCGTTGCACGCCAGCCGGAAGCCCAGCGCGTCCTGCAGCCGATCGCATTCCTTGGCCTGGCCCTGACCGAAGCCCTCGCCATCCTGGGCCTGGTCTTCGCTTTCGTTCTCAAGTAAACCTTCAGAACTTCAGCGAACATTCAGAACCGAGTAGATAAGGACGGGTGAAATATGCATCAGCTGATCATCTCAGCCGCCGCTGAAGGCGACGTCAACCCCCTTGTTCCCAATGGCTGGGAAATGCTGGTTGTCTTCGTGGGCTTTGCCATCCTCTTCTTCATCGTGGTCAAGTATGTTGTCCCGATGTTCGAGAAGACCTTTGCAGAGCGTGCCGAGGCCATCGAAGGCGGTATCGCCAAGGCTGAAAAGGCCCAGGCTGAGGCGTCTGCTGCACTCGAAGAGTACAAGCAGCAGCTGACCGACGCCCGCACCGAAGCCAACCGCATCCGTGAGGAAGCCCGCGCCGAAGGTGCCCAGATCCTCGCGGATCTCAAGGAGAAGGCAGCAGCAGAGTCTGCCCGCATCACCGCGCAGGCCCACGCACAGATCGAATCCGAGCGCCAGGCGGCCGTTGTGTCACTGCGCTCCGAGGTAGGCACCCTGGCCACCACCCTTGCCGGCCGCATCGTGGGCGAGTCCCTCGACGACGACGCACGCGCAGCACGGGTCGTGGACCGCTTCCTGGCAGATCTGGAGTCCCAGAACGCAGGTGCAGCTAAGTAATGGCAGGCGTATCGAGCGAATCGCTGGCAACAGCCCTTGCCGCGTTGGAAGCGAAGCTTCCCACGGCGTCGCTGCAGCTGGCAAAGGAACTCTTCGGAATTCTGGGAATGGTGGACAGCTCGGCTGGCTTGCGCCGTGCCCTGACTGACCCCTCCCGCAGCGGTGACGAAAAGTCGGCGCTGGTTCGGCAGTTGGTTGGCGGAAAAGTCTCCGCTGATGCTGCTGAGATCGCGGGCGGGCTGGCCAGTTCACGCTGGGCATCGGCGCGTGACATCGGCGATGCACTCGAGACTCTTGCCGCAACGGTGGTCATTTCCGTTGCTGAAAACAAGTCGGCCGTTTCTGCCTCCGGAATCACTGGCCTGGAAGAGTTGGAAAACGACCTGTTTTCCTTCAACCAGGCTGTTGCCTCCAACCACGAGGTACAACGTGCTCTGTCCGAACCGCAGGCATCGCGCGCAGCCAAGGCTGGCCTTGCCGAGAAGCTGGTACCAGGCGTCAGTGAGGAAGCCAAAGTCCTCATCACGCAGGCTGTCAGCGAGCCACGCGGGATCAAGCCGACCCGGCTTGTGGAACGGTTCGCCGAACTGGCGGCCAAGCGGCAGCAGCGCTGGATTGCAACGGTCAGCGTAACCCGGCCCTTGTCGCAGACGCAGCTGGCACGCCTCCAGGCGGGCCTGAATGCGCTGTACGGGCGGGAACTGAAGGTCAACATCAACGTTGACCCCTCGCTTATTGGCGGAATCCGCGTCCAGGTGGGTGACGAAGTGCTTGATGCTTCGGTTCTCTCCCGGCTGGGCGAACTGCAACGCCAGCTGGCCGGCTAACCGGACAAGCACAACCAAACTGATAGAAACCCCGGTCACCGTTTGCGGTGATCACAAACAGGAGAGCAGGGACTGCAGATGGCCGAATTGACCATCAACGCCGACGACGTCCGTAATGCGTTGAACGAGTTCGCGGCGTCCTACGAACCCGGAAACGCAGAGCGCGTAGAGGTTGGCCGTGTAACGACCGCAGGTGACGGCATCGCCCGTGTTGAGGGCCTTCCCTCGGTCATGGCGAACGAGCTTCTTCGCTTCGAAGACGGCACGCTGGGCCTGGCCCAGAACCTTGACGTCCGCGAGATCGGTGTCATTATCCTCGGTGACTTCCAGGGCATCGAGGAAGGCCAGGAAGTGCACCGCACCGGGCAGGTTTTGTCCGTTCCGGTTGGCGACGCCTTCCTCGGCCGCGTGGTTGACCCCTTGGGCCAGCCCATGGACGACCTGGGCGAGATCAAGGCTGAGACCACCCGTGCCCTGGAACTCCAGGCGCCCGGCGTGACCCAGCGCAAGTCGGTCCACGAACCGATGCAGACCGGCCTGAAGGCCATCGACGCGATGATCCCGATCGGCCGCGGCCAGCGCCAGCTGATCATCGGCGACCGCCAGACCGGCAAGTCCGCCATCGCGATCGACACCATCATCAACCAGAAGGCCAACTGGGCTTCGGGCGATGTCAGCAAGCAGGTCCGCTGCATCTACGTCGCCATTGGGCAGAAGGCGTCCACCATTGCCGCCATCCGCCAGACCCTCGAGGACAACGGCGCGCTGGAGTACACCACCATCGTGGCCTCTCCCGCGTCCGACCCCGCAGGCTTCAAGTACCTCGCACCGTACGCGGGCTCGGCCATCGGCCAGCACTGGATGTACGGCGGCAAGCACGTCCTGATCGTGTTTGATGACCTGTCCAAGCAGGCCGAGGCATACCGCGCCGTGTCGCTGCTGCTCCGCCGCCCGCCGGGACGCGAAGCCTACCCGGGCGACGTTTTCTACCTGCACTCCCGCCTGCTGGAGCGTTGTGCCAAGCTCTCCGACGAGCTCGGTGCCGGCTCCATGACGGGCCTGCCGCTGATCGAGACCAAGGCGAACGACGTGTCCGCCTACATCCCGACCAACGTCATCTCCATCACCGACGGCCAGATCTTCCTGCAGTCGGACCTCTTCAACGCCAACCAGCGCCCCGCAGTTGACGTGGGTGTCTCGGTGTCCCGCGTTGGCGGTGCCGCCCAGGTGAAGTCCATGAAGAAGGTCTCCGGTACCTTGAAGCTGGACCTCGCCCAGTACCGCGACATGCAGGCGTTCGCGATGTTCGCATCCGACCTGGACGCAGCATCCCGCCAGCAGCTGACCCGTGGCGCCCGCCTGATGGAACTGCTCAAGCAGGGCCAGTACTCGCCGTTCCCGGTCGAGGACCAGGTTGTCTCCATCTGGGCCGGTACCAATGGCTACCTGGATGACGTTCCCGTCGAGGACATCAGCCGCTTTGAGGCCGAGTTCCTGGAGCACCTGCGCCACAAGTCCTCGATCCTGACCACGCTGGCCCAGACCAACGTGCTGGACGATGACACCGTTGCCGCTCTGAAGTCCTCGATTGTGGACTTCAAGAAGGGCTTCTTCGGCGAGGGTGACAACCACCTGGTAGGCGCCGGCCACGAGGAGCATGACGCTATCTCCGAGGGCGAAGTCGACCAGGAAAAGATCGTCAAGCAGAAGCGCTAGTTCCGCATCGCCGGGTGTGCCGGGCCCCAGGGTCCGGCACACCCGGCTACGGAATGTTAGGAAAGGATAAGTATGGGAGCCCAGATCCGGGTCTACCGCCAGAAGATCAGCTCGACCACGTCGATGCGCAAGATCTTCAAGGCGATGGAACTGATCGCTACCTCGCGCATCGGGAAGGCCCGTGCGCGCGTAGCAGCTTCACTGCCTTACGCGAACGCGATTACGCGCGCCGTTTCTGCTGTCGCCAGCCAAAGCGAAATCGACCACCCGCTGACCACTGAGCCGGAGCAGATCCGCCGTGCCGCCGTCCTGGTAATCACCTCGGACCGCGGCCTGGCCGGATCCTACTCGGCCAGCGTGCTCAAGCAGGCGGAAGGTCTCTTCGAGCTGCTCCACGACGAAGGCAAGGAAGTCAAGACCTACCTCGTGGGCCGCAAGGCCCAGGCGTACTTCGAATTCCGGAACCGCGAGTACACGCGGGTCTGGACCGGAGGAACCGACGCTCCAGAGTTCGGCACCGCCCGTGAAATCGGCGAAGCGCTGCTGGCAGATTTCGCCACTGACTTCGAAGAGGGCGGCGTGGACGAAATCCACGTTGTCTACACCCGCTTCAAGTCCATGGTTACCCAGGAGCCGACGGTCATCCGCCTGCTCCCGCTGGAAGTAGTGGAAGAACAGGCTGCTTCCGAGTCGGAGCTCCTGCCGCTGTACGAGTTCGAGCCGGAAACCGAGCATGTCCTTGACGCCCTGCTGCCGCGCTACATCGAATCGCGGATCTTCGCAGCCATGCTTCAGGCAGCAGCTTCCGAGCTTGCGGCCCGCCAGCGGGCGATGAAGTCCGCAGGCGACAACGCAACGGACCTGATCAAGAAGTACACGCGCCTGCGCAACACGGCCCGCCAGGCCGAAATCACGCAGGAGCTCTCCGAGATTGTCGCAGGTGCCGACGCTCTCGCGTCGTAGCCTCCCGACCCTCGGTTCCGCGGAACCAGCACCACCACAGATAGACTTAACCCCACGCCATCTACTGAATGAAGTGAGAGAGATGACTGCCACTGCTACCGAACACGTAGCCGCAACGTCCGGTGCAACCGGCCGTATTGCGCGCGTAATCGGCCCGGTTGTCGACGTCGAATTCCCGGCTGACGCAATCCCGTCGATCTATAACGCCCTCACCACCGAGATCACTCTCAACGGTGAGACCAAGACCATCACCTTCGAAGTTGCGCTGCACCTCGGCGACAACCTCATCCGCGCCATCTCGCTGCAGGCAACTGACGGCCTGGTCCGCGGCACTGGCGTCGTTGACACCGGTGCCCCGATCTCCGTCCCCGTTGGCGACGGCGTCAAGGGCCACATCTTCAACGTGCTGGGCCAGCCCCTGGACGTTGCTGAGTCGGAACTGGAAGTCAGCGAACGCTGGCCCATCCACCGCAAGGCCCCCAGCTTCGCTTCGCTCGAAGGCTCCACCGAGATGCTCGAGACCGGCATCAAGGTCATCGACCTCCTCACCCCCTACATCAAGGGTGGAAAGATCGGCCTCTTCGGCGGCGCCGGCGTGGGCAAGACCGTTCTGATCCAGGAAATGATCACCCGTGTTGCCCGCAACTTCGGTGGTACTTCCGTGTTCGCCGGTGTTGGCGAGCGTACCCGTGAGGGCAACGACCTCTGGGTGGAAATGGAAGAGGCAGGCGTCCTGAAGGACACCGCCCTTGTCTTCGGCCAGATGGATGAGCCGCCGGGAACGCGCCTCCGCGTGGCCCTGTCCGCGCTGACCATGGCGGAGTACTTCCGCGATGTGCAGAACCAGGACGTGCTGCTCTTCATCGACAACATCTTCCGCTTCACCCAGGCGGGTTCCGAGGTTTCGACCCTGCTGGGCCGCATGCCTTCGGCCGTGGGCTACCAGCCCAACCTGGCCGACGAGATGGGCCTCCTGCAGGAGCGCATCACCTCCACCAAGGGCCACTCCATCACCTCGATGCAGGCCATCTACGTTCCCGCAGATGACTACACCGACCCGGCCCCGGCCACCACGTTCGCGCACCTGGATGCGACCACGGAACTTTCCCGTGAAATCGCCTCCCGTGGCCTGTACCCGGCCGTGGACCCGCTGACGTCCACGTCCCGCATCCTGGATCCCCAGTACATCGGCAAGGACCACTACAACACGGCTGTCCGTGTGAAGCAGATCCTGCAGAAGAACAAGGAACTCCAGGACATCATCGCCATCCTCGGTGTCGATGAACTCTCCGAAGAGGACAAGATCGTCGTGTCGCGTGCACGCCGCATCCAGCAGTTCCTGTCGCAGAACACCTACACCGCCAAGCAGTTCACCGGTGTCGAGGGCTCCACCGTTTCCATCAAGGACACCGTCGAAGGCTTCGCAGCCATCTGCGACGGCGAGCTGGACCACATCGCGGAGCAGGCGTTCTTCAACGTCGGCGGCCTCGATGACGTTGAGCGCCAGTGGGCCAAGATCCAGGAACAGACCAAGTAATATGGCTGAGCTTGAGGTTGAGATTGTCGCAGCGGACCACTTCGTGTGGTCCGGAGCGGCCAAGATGGTCAAGGCCCGCACCAGCGATGGTGAAATCGGAATCCTGCCCGGCCACTCGCCCCTGCTGGCGATCCTGGCCGAAGGTGAACTGGCAATCCAGCCGGTATCCGGAGACCGTATCGCCGTGGATGTGGACGGTGGATTCTTCTCCGTCGACAACAACCGTGTGGTGATCGTTGCTGACAACGCCCAGCTGGGCGGCTCGGCTACCGCTGGGATCCGCTAGCACGACCTTGATGGACGCACCGGGTATTTCGTTCATCGCACTGGCGATCGTTTTCGGATTGCTGATATTTGCACTGTGCCTTTCGGGGGTGCGCCGCTTCAACCTGCGGCGTGCCCTCGGCACGGTGGACGCCTCCATTTGCGTAGCTGGGAACAGCTGGCAGATGGGGGTTTGTCGTTATCAGGACAATGACCTTGAGTGGTTCAGGCTCATCTCCCTGAGCGTCCGGCCCAAATACACGTTCAAGCGCAGTTCCCTTGAGCTGCTGGGACGCCGGAAACCGACCGAAGCCGAGGCCGTCAAAGTCCAGCCGGACGTGGTGATCGTCGAACTCCGCTACGAGGGGCAGGACCTGCACTTCGCCATGAAGTTCGATGCCTACACGGGTCTCTCATCCTGGCTGGAAGCAGGCCCGGTCATCGGCGTGGGGACCTGGCGCTAGCCAACGTGGACTGGTTTTCAGACATCCGGCTTACGGACGGTCCACTCTATGGAACCGTCCTGGTATTGGGAGTTGGCGGCGCAGCCTACCTCCTGGTGCCGCCCTGGCGCGCCTCCGAAGACGCCGCCCTGCGCTTCAGGGCCTGGGCGATCCGTGTCTTTAGCGCAGTAGCCGCAGCGTTCGTGCTGGTGGCGACCATCCACTGGGTCATGATCAATGTGCTCACGGTCTTCCCGGAGGACATCCCTGACCCCGTCCTCCTTTGGTTCGTGCCAGGTGTTTCCGCTCTCATCCTGGGCATCCTGAGAGTGCCGCGGACCAGCTGGGTCCATTACGGAACCGGTTTCCTGGCTGCAATCCTGGTGGTGCTGCTCTCAACAATCCAGATCAACGCCTATTTTGGCCTGAACAGGACGGTCAGTGACCTGATGGGTACGGCACTGGCCCGCATCCCGGTACTTGAGCAGGATTTGATGCGGCACGCCGGGGAACCAGACGGCGCCCCGCTTCAAGGCTGGAAGCCGGAGGGGGAGTTGCCGGCCGGCGGTGAGCTGCGGAAGACCGCAATCCCCGGTCCGGCCTCCGGGATGACAACGCGCGATGCTTTTATCTACCTTCCGCCGGCATACTTTGCCGCCAACCGGCCGGCGCTTCCGGTACTGGTCCTGGTGGCCGGGCAGCCCGGCGGCCCGGCCGACTGGCTTACGGGCGGTGCAATCCGCGGCCACATGGATTCCTTCGCAGCCGCACACGGGGGAGTGGCCCCGGTGGTGGTCATCCCGGACCCCAACGGATCGCAGTCCGCCAACACCATGTGCATGGACAGCCGGATCGCCAACGCGGACACGTACCTGTCACAGGACGTCCCACGCTGGATCAGTTCCACCCTCGCAGTGGACACCAACCACCGCCACTGGGCCGTGGGCGGGTTCTCCTTCGGCGGCACGTGCGCCGTGCAGATGGGGACGCGGCATCCTGATATCTACGCCGACGTGCTGGCCTTTTCCAGTGAAGCCGAACCCGCCATCGCCAAGGAACGGCAGAAGACCATCGACGCAGCCTTCCCCGGAAACCCTGACGAATTCATCAAGCAGACTCCGCTGGAGATCATGAAACACCAACGCTTCGAGTCCAGCGGCATGTACCTCACTGCAGGCCAAAACGATCCGGAGTTCGTGGGGAACCTCCACACCCTGGCCGCAGCGGCCGAGAACGCAGGCTTCACCGTGCAGGCCCACGAAGTGGAACATACCGGCCACTCCTGGGACACCTCGTCCAAGCGCTTCGCTGACGCACTGCAGTTCCTCGGCAGCCAGTGGGGCCTGCAGTGGTGAGCACCCGGAAACCGGACCGCACGATGGTGCTGATGTGGGCCGCCGTCGGCCGTCCGGCAGCCCGGCAGGTTCTTGGCACGCTGAAAGCCATGCCCTTCACGCTGGGCGTGGTGGTGGCCTTCCTGGCAGCCGCCGCCTTGACCGGGAGCTTCCTGGACGGGCCGCCGGAGCGGCTGCTGGGGCTCGCCTCAGTCAGCGGGCCCGGCCTGCGCGACGGCAAATGGTGGTCACTGTTCACCAGCCTCTTCTTCGCCACGAATCCGCTGGCCTACCTCAGCGCGTCACTGATGATCGTGCTGCTGCTCGGACTCGCCGAGCGCAAGCTGGGCCGCCGCGCCGCCGTCGGACTCTTCTTTGGCGGCCAGTTTGTCGCCGTGACCATGTTCCTCCTGGTGACGCAGCTGGCCGTGTACGTTGGCGACGGCTGGCTGGACAAGATGGTGAATGACAGCCTGATCGGACCCTACGCCCCGGTGCTGACGGCGGGCCTGGCCGCCAGTGCCCGGATCACGCTGCTGTGGCAGCGCCGGCTCCGCACCGCGGTGCTGTCCATCTCGATCCTGCTGGTCCTCTACGTCGGGCACGCCGAAACGGTGATAGGCCTTATTGGTGCCCTCCTGGGCCTCCTGGCGGGCTGGTGGATCCAGGGTGACCAGGGCCGGCTGCACCGCCACCGGTCCACTGGCCGCGAGACCAGGAACCTGCTGGCCCTCACGGTTGCGGTCTTCGCCGTGGGCCCCATCCTGACAGGAATCACGCGCGCGCCCACCGGACCATTGGCCCTGCTGCGGGATGTTGTGCTCAGTCCGATGCCCACGCTCAGCCAACTGGTCTTCAACTGCGGTGCCACCGTTGACGCCTCGTGCCTGGAGACGGGAAGGGCAGGGTTTGCCGGGCCGTTCGGACTCGCCCTGGCCGTGGTGCCGGTGATCCTGTTGTTGATCTGCGCGGACGGCATGCGCAGGGGCCGGCGGCTGGCGCTCAGCATAGCCCTGGCCATCCAGCTGGCGGTCACGGCCCTGGCGGCCGTCTACCTTGCCCTGTTCGCCCTCGTCCCCTCACGGCTCCAGGGGACGCATGCGACCCCGCTGGCTTCGGCCTTTGCCCATGTGCTTCCCCTGGTGATTGTGCCCTTGCTGCTGGCCGTGGTCCTGTGGCTGAACCGCCGCCAGTTCCGCGTGCAGACGCGCCCGGGCGCCCGGCGCGCCCTCGGGGCCGTGGTCTGTGGAACGTGGCTCGTCCTGGCGGGCTCCTACACCGTGGCCTGGTTCTGGTCCGGCGGCCTGGCCCGCGACGGCGGCCTGCTGGGCCTCTTCGCAGAGCTGGCCCGGCAATACGTCCCGGTGCCCATCCCGCAGCACTTCCGCAGGGCGTTTCCGGAGCGGGACAGCGCCGAAGCCATCCTGTTTGCCTACTCGGGTCCCGTGTTCTGGCTGGTGGCGCTGGTGGCAGTGTGGTGGGTGCTCGTGGGCCGGCACCACGGGCTGAACTTCGGCCGGCAGGACAAGGACCGTGCCCGCCAACTGCTGCACAAGGGCGGCGGACCCCTGTCCTGGATGGCGTTGTGGGAGCCAAACACGTACTGGTTCAGCCCGGACGGTGCCGGGGCCGTTGCCTTCCAGCAGCACGGGACGGTGGCCCTGACCCTGGGCGGCGCGTTTGGTGAACGCAAGGCGGAGCAGAGGGTCACGGAGGGGTTCCTGGATTACTGCCGCAGCCAGGCTCTGATCCCGGCCCTGTATTCCTGCGATGACACGCTGTGGCCGGCACTCAAGGAACGGGGCTTCTCCCGCGTGGCGGTGGCCCAGGAGACCCGGCTGGCGCTGAACGAACTGGAGTTCAAGGGCAAGGAGTGGCAGAACGTCAGGACGGCCCTGAACCGTGCCACCAAACTGGGGGTGCACGCGGTGTGGGGCTCCTACCATTCCCTGCCCGCGGCACTGAGGTCGCGGCTGAACGAAGTGTCGGAAGAATGGGCGGCCGGCAAGTCCGTACCGGAAATGGGGTTCACCCTCGGGGGAGTGGACGAGCTCGATGACGAGGAAGTGCTCTGCTGCCTGGCTGTGGACGGCAACGGTGCGGTCCACGGGGTGACCAGTTGGCTTCCGGTGTACGACGGCGGCCGGCTGGTCAGCAGGACGCTGGACGTCATGCGCCGGGGCAGCGAAGGCTTCCCTGGAGTGATGGAATTCCTGATCGCCTCCGCAGTCCTGGAGCTGCGCGATTCCGTGGACATGATTTCGCTGTCCGGCTCGCCCCTGGCCAGCCGTCCGGAGGCACAGCCCGACCGGGGCGAGGAGCCGGAGCCCGGGGGGACCGGGGATGACGCCGGAGCGGAGGACGGGACCGCCACCGACGAAGGCGCGCAGAACCTGGTACGGATCCTGGACCTCGTGGGCCACGCGCTGGAGCCGGTCTACGGCTTCCGTTCCCTGGCAGCGTTCAAGTCCAGGTTCAAGCCGGAGTACCGGGCACTGTACCTGTACTACCAGGACCCGCTGCACCTGCCGGCGATTGGGCGGGCTCTGACCCGTGCCTACCTGCCGGGGCTTTCCCTGGCGCAGGGCGCCCGGCTGGTCCGGAAGCTGGTTACCTGAACGGTCCCGCCCCAGCGAATTTCCTGATGGCGCACAGCGATTAATTTGCATTACCTGTGCAAATTAATGATTAAACAAATGATCCCCGGCCAAATTTGCCGGGGATCATTTGTTGAAGCTGTCAGCCGCAATGTGCGGCCGGCTGCTGCTAGACCAGCGTCACGCCGGTTGCCTGGGGACCCTTGGCGCCCTGGCCGATTTCGAACTGAACGCGCTGGTTCTCGTCGAGGGTCTTGAAGCCGCCGGTCTGGATCTCGGAGTAGTGAACGAAGACATCGCCATCGGAGTCGTCCGGGGTGATGAAGCCGAAGCCCTTTTCAGCGTTGAACCACTTGACGGTTCCCTGTGCCATTTATTTCTCCTCATTGTGGAACTTTTTAAGACCGGCACACCGCGTGCCGGCCTTGGTCACTCCGCGAGAAGAATCCTGGTTTGCCTGTTCCGGTAAGGGCCGGCGCTGCAGGAGCTTCGCGCTCGCAACATGTCTTGCGAGCATGAAAAACACCTACACAAAGACTGAGACAAGAATTTCATGCCCGTTCCCGCAGGTCAACGGCCCGGCCAGTAAAAAGGAGAAAATTTGGGTAGAATTCCTAGAAGAGCCTGGAATCGCTGTCGTCCACCCCGCGCATGGCGTCATAGTCCAGGGTCACGCAGTCGATCCCGCGGTCGTTGGCCAGGACCTTTGCCTGCGGCTTGATCTGCTGCGCGGCAAAGATTCCGCGGACAGGTGCCAGCAGGGGGTCGCGGTTGAGCAGTTCCAGGTACCGGGTCAGCTGCTCCACGCCGTCGATGTCGCCGCGGCGCTTGAGCTCGATCGCCACCGTGGCGCCATCCGCGTCCCGGGCCAGGATGTCCACGGGGCCGATCGCCGTGAAGTATTCGCGCCTGATCAGGGAATAGCCCTGGCCCAGCGTTTCAATCTGGTCGGCCAGCAGCCGCTGCAGGTCCGCTTCCACGCCGTCCTTGATGAGCCCCGGGTCCACGCCGAGGTCGTGCGAGGACTCGCTGACCTTCTCGTGGATGTTGATGATGAGCAGGTCATCGGTCTTGGCCGACTGCACGGTCCACTGCTCCACCACGCCCAGTTCGAGGTCCACCTCGTCCGGGGACGAGACGCGCAGCGTTGCCGGCGGGCTCATCCAGTTCAGCGGCTTGTAGGAGCCGCCGTCGGAATGCACCAGCACGGAACCGTCCGCCTTCACCAGCAGGAGCCGGGTGGCCAGGGGGAGATGGGCCTTAAGCCGGCCAACGTAATCAACGGAGCAATGGGCTATGACGAGTCGCACGCCGTACAGACTATCGCGTGGACCACGCAGGCGGCGCCCGGAGGCGCACGGCCGGGCGGGGCGGCGGGGCACCTGCGGCGCGGCGTGGGCGGGGGATCCGCTGGGGCAGAATGGATACATGCCGCGTTCCAACCGTCCCCGCCGTCCCGCTTCCGGCAAGGGCCCCGTTTCCGGCCGCGGTGCAGGGCGGAAGGGGAATGCGGACGTTCCCGAGCTGGACCTTGAACGCGCACGCGCGGGCGTCGCCCGCCGGGAAAGCGCCCCCGACGGCGAGTGGATGGTCCGGACCATGACCGCCAAGAATGCCGAGAAGACCTACATTTGCCCGGAATGCTCCACTGCCGTCCTGCCCGGTGTTGCACACCTGGTGGTATGGAAGGACGACCACCTCTTTGGGGCGGCTGCGGGCCTGGCGGAGCGGCGGCACTGGCACACCAACTGCTGGATGACGCGAAGCTACCGCTACCGCTGACCCGCGCGCGGCGGGACGGCCTCCGCTGTCGCTAAGCTGGCAGGCATGACTTTTGATCCGGCGTCGTACCAGTTCACCCAAACCCAGGGGCCCGCACCCATTCGCGCCACCACCGTCCTGCCTGCCCGGCGCGAGAACATCGAGCTGCAGACCGAGGATGGCCACACCCTTGTGGGGGAGCTGGCGCTGCCGGAATCGGGCCCGGTCAAGGCCACGCTGATCACGCTCCACCCCTTGCCCACCCACGGCGGCTTCATGGATTCCCACGTGTACCGCAAGGCCTCCTACCGGCTGCCGGCGCTGGCGGGCATCGCTGTGCTGCGCTTCAACACCAGGGGCACCGCGTCGCCCCGCGGCACCAGCACCGGCACCTTCGAGGAAGGGGTGGGGGAGCGCTACGACGTGGAGGCCGCCGTCCGCTTCGCGGTCGAACGGGGCCTGCCCAACCGCTGGCTGGTGGGTTGGTCCTTCGGCACTGAACTGGCCCTGATGTACGGAGCAGTGGAGCCGGTAGCCGGACAGATCGAAGGCGCCGTCCTGCTCTCGCCCCCGCTGCACCGCGCCACGGACAAGCACCTGCAGCTCTGGGCGGAGTCCGGCAAGCCCCTCACCGTGCTGGTCCCCGAGCATGACGACTTCCTCCAGCCGGAGGAAGCCGCCGAACGCTTCCGCCTGGTGCCGCAGGCACGCGTGGAGGGTGTGGCCGGGGCCAAGCACCTTTGGGTGGGGGAGAAGTACGCGGCCCGGGTCCTGAACGACATCGTGGCCCAGGTGGTGCCGGGCCAGGCCGGATCAGGACTGCCCCACGAATGGGACGGACCGGTGGCGACCGCCGGCGCGTGAGGCCGCGGGCCTAGTGCTGGTCCTGCCGGACGATGTAGATCTCGCGGACCAGCAGCAGCACGGCGGCCGCGGTGGGGATGGCGATCAGGGCGCCGAGCACGCCCAGCAGGCTGCCGCCGGCAATCACGGAAATGACCGCCACGGCACCGGGGACCGCCACAGCCTTCTGCATGATGCGCGGTGAGATGAAGTACGCCTCGAACTGCAGGTAGGCGAAGTAGCAGACAGCGTAAATGGCCGCCACCTGCCAGCCCTCGGTGAGGGACACGAGGGTCACCACGATGCCCGCGATCATCCCGCCCACCAGGGGGATGAAAGCCAGCAGGACCACCACGAAAGCCAGGAGCAGGGCGAACGGAATGCCCACGATGGACATCACCACGAAGGCGAAGGTGGCATTGAGCAGGGCAACGCAGGCCTGGCCGATCACGTAGTTTCCCACCGACCGGGTGATCTCCTCGGACAGGGCGGCCACCCGCTTCCGCCGGGAGCGCGGGGCCAGGCGGTAGCCCCACTTCTTCATGGCCGGCAGCGCTGCCAGGAAGTAAAGGCTCAGTACCAGGACGATCAGGGCGCCGAAGAGGCTGTTGGCGACGGTGGATCCAAAGCCCAGCACCCCGCCGAAAATGCCACCCATCGCTGCGGGGTCGTTGACGAACTTGTTCAGTTCCTCGGTGATGCGGTCGCGCACGCCGAACTGGTCATCAAGGCTGCGGAAGAGGTCGGAATCCATGAAGTTGCGCACCCAGTCCGGCGCCTGCCGCACAATCTCGGAGACCTGTTCCACGATGGTGGGGATGAGGGTGGCGAAGAAACCGACGACGGCGCCCATCAGGACCGCCACGGAGACCAGGATTCCGGCAGGCCGGGGGATTTTCCGGCCTTCGAGCCAGCCCACCACCGGCTCCAGTCCCAGTGCTATGAACAGCGCAGCCACGATCCACAGCAGCAACTGCGTCGTGTGGGAACCGATCCAGTAAACCAACAGCGCCAGCCCCACGCCCACGGTGCCCATGAACCCCATGTACAGCGGGTGCTGCGGTGACATCCGGGGTCCGGGATGGCCGAACTGCGGCTCGTCCTCGCCGTCGTGGTCCGCCTCCGGAACCTGTCCGGTATATTCCGGCGGCATTTCGAAGCGGAGCCGGGGCTGGGCGCCGGGCAGCGGCTGCCGGAGCCGGCGGACCACTTGGCCAAGGGCTGCAGCGGCTGAGCCCCCACGGCGTGCGGCCATGCCCAGCGGAGGAACGGCGGCAGGGACAGGGCCCCTGGGATCCCCTGGATTTCCGGCTGCAGCCGAGGACGGGTCCGTCTTGTCAGTCAATGGTTTTGGGGGCCTGTTCCGTGCGTGGCACCGCCTGCGCGGGCCGGTGTGATGATCATCGCAAACACTATCAGCAGGCTTGCCACCGCGAGCCGAAGGCGCCTCCCGGGCGCCGGCGGTGCCGGGCGGACGAACGCTTAAAAGGGCTCCCTGGTAACAAAAAGGTTACTATTGAAGGTAAACCCCCGCTGATGATAGGTGTTTCCCTTGCGTTTAAAGACTGCAGCCGCACTTGTGCTGCTCGGCCTCCTGACACTTTTGGCCGGTATCGGCCAGAGAACCATCTGGGCTCCCTCCGAGACGTTTACGGCTTCCGCGCCGGCCGGCGCCACCGCGGCGCCGCTGACAGTGATCGACCAGAAGCTGCGCACCCTGCACGGCGGCACGGTCAAGATCAACATCCAGGGCGATGGAAACTTCCTGCTGGCCTCCGGCCGGCCGGACGACGTCAACGCCTGGGTGGGCAAGACAGCCCACAACACCATTAACGGGGTATCCGAGGACGAGAAGTCCCTCTCGGTTGAGCACGCCGACGGCGAGGGCACTGCCCCCAACCCCGCGGGCTCGGACCTTTGGGTATCGAGCGAGAACGCCAGCGGCGAGCTTGAGTACACCTGGACACCGCCCGCGGACGGCGACTGGAGCCTCCTCCTGGCCGCCGACGGCACCAAACCCGCGCCGGCCAACATCTCCATGACCTTCCCCAATGACACCTCCACCCCGTGGGCTGTTCCGCTGATGGTCATCGGCAGCATCCTGATCCTGGGCGGAATCGTCCTGGCGCTCCTGTCTGCCCGCCGGAAGGATGGCGAAGGCGGCGGCGACTCCGCTTTCGCCCGCCGTGCCCGGGCCCGGAAGGCGCAGGGCCAGGCCCCGTCGTCGTCCTCTTCCTCCAAGGTCACCATGGTGGCCGCCGGTGTGGCGGCAGCCGTGCTGGCAGGATCCGGCACCGCCGCCCAGGCGGCCAGCCCCAGCCCGCAGCCTTCGGGCAGTGCCTCATCGCCGGCCAAGGAGGCAGCCGGCTCGCCGGTCCTGCTGGACGCCCAGTTCCGCCGGATCCTGGAGCAGGTCTCCAGCGCCACCGACGCCGGTGACGCCGCCAAGGACGCCGCCAAGCTCACGGACCGGGTTGCCGGCCCCGAACTGGAAATCCGCACCCAGAACTACAAGATCCGCTCCCAGGTGGGTTCCTATGAGCCCCGCATGCCCGTCCGGTCCACCAAGCTTCTGACCACGGTGGTCACCAGCGGCCGTGACTGGCCGCGTTCGGTGTTGGCAGTGACCCAGGGCGACGGCAATGTTGTGCCGCAGATCCTGACGCTGGTCCAGCAGTCTCCGCGCGAGAACTACAAGCTCATGGAAACCACGCCCCTTCAGCCGGGCACCACGTTCCCCAGCATCAGCCGCGGGGGCACCGAAACCCTGGCCGCCTCGGACAAGTCCGGACTGCTTTACAGCGGCGAGGAAGCCATGTCGGGCCTCGCCGACAGGCTCACGTCGGCGGACTCGCCGTTCAAGGACAAGCTCACCGAGGGCGAATCCTCCCCGTACATCGCTGACACGCTGTCCTACCAGGCGGAGGTGGTCAAGGCCGGCGAGAACGGCAACTTCTCCTTCACCCACAAGGTGGTCCCCGAGAGCACCGTGGTCTTCCGGACGTCCGACGGCGGGGCCCTGGTCCTGGGCCGGATCAACTTCGGCTTCGAAGGCACCCCGAAGGCTGCCGGCGACAAACTCAGCATCGGTGACGACGCCGCAGCCCTGGCCGGCGGCAAGGAAACCACTACCGGCATGGTGTTGAACTTTGCCGAATCGATGGCCGTGTACGTTCCCCCGGCGGGATCGACCGACCCGATGAAGCTCGTTGCCGCCACCCGCGGCCTGGTCGGCGCCAGCTTCAAGTAGCGCCCGGCTGCAGTACCCCCGGCAGCGGCCGGAGTGGCTAGAGTGGGAAACATGAGTTCGCCAGCTTCCCGCCCAGTCCCTCCTGCCGCTGCCAACCTGCTTAACCTGCGCGGCGCCGTCGACCTTTCCGCGCTGAAGCGCCCCGCTGCCCCTGCCGGCCCTCCTGCCCAGGGAAACGCCCCGTCAGTGCCTGCCGCCCCGGCCCAAGGCGGCCAGCCGGGCGAACCGGCAGGCGGACCCGACCTCAAGGTCGACGTCACTGAAGCCAATTTCCAGCAGCTGGTGGAACTTTCCGCGCAGGTTCCGGTGGTCTTCGCCCTGTGGGCTCCCTACTCGCCGGAGTCCAGCAGGATGGTGGACACCCTCGACCGCGTCGTGGCCAGCTACGGCGGCAGCCTGGTCCTGGGTGCGGCCGATATCGAAGCCTTCCCGCAGCTTGCCCAGGCCTTCCAGGTGCAGGCCGTCCCCACCGCCGTCGCCGTCCTCAAAGGGCAGCCCGTGCCGCTTTTCCAGGGCGCAGCGGAGGAGCAGCAGGTGCGCAGCCTCTTTGACGAACTCCTCAAGGTGGCTGCCGCCAACGGGGTCACCGGCAGCCTCGACGCCGGCGGACCCGGCGAACAGGAACCTGCACCCCTGCCGCCGCTGCACCAGGCCGCCTACGACGCCATCGAGGCCGGCAACTATGCCGCCGCCGCCGAAGCCTACCGCCAGGCGCTCAAGGAAATGCCCTCCGACCACGAAGCCAAGGCCGGCCTGGCCCAGGTGGAGCTGATGGACCGGCTGCAGTCCGTGTCGGCCCAGGACAGTGAAGCGCTGCGTACGCTGGCTGCGGACGAGCCGGACAATCTGGAAGCCCAGCTTGGCGTGGCAGACCTGGACGTGGCCGGCGGCCATGTGGAGGACGCGCTGAACCGGCTGGTGGCCTTCATCGGCCGGAACTTTGGCCCGGAGCGTGAAACTGCACGCGTCCGGCTGCTGGAACTGTTCGAGGTGGTGGGCGCCGGCGACGGACGCGTCGCCAAGGCACGCCAGGCGCTGGCCCGGGTACTGTTCTAGTGCCGGCCCTGTTCCAGCCACTGGCGCTGAGGTCCCTGGAGCTGCAGCACCGGGGCTGGGTGTCGCCCATGTGCCAATACAGCTGCGATCCCGACGACGCCCCGGGGGTCCCCAACGACTGGCACCTGGTGCACCTGGGCGGCTTCGCCGTGGGCGGCGCCGCGATGATCCTCACGGAGGCCGCGGCGGTGAACGCCGAGGGCCGGATCAGCCCCCGGGACGCGGGCCTGTACAACGATGAGCAGGCGGCTGCCTGGCAGCGGATCATCTCCTTCGTCCACCGGAACGGTACCGCCGGTACCAAGATCGGTGTCCAGTTGGCGCACGCCGGCCGGAAGGCGTCCACGTACTGGCCGTTTTCCGGCAAACACGGCAGCGTCCCGGCCTCCGATGGCGGGTGGGACACGGTAGGCCCGTCCACCACATCCTTCGAGGGGTACGCTGCTCCCGCCGCCATGACCGTGGAGCAGATCCACGGCGTCATCGCCGATTTTGCCGCCGCCGCGGAACGGGCCGTGGCCGCCGGCTTTGACACCATGGAGATCCACGGGGCGCACGGGTACCTCCTGCACCAGTTCCAGAGCCCCCTGATCAACCAGCGCGACGATGAATGGGGCGGGGACGAGGCCGGCCGCAACCGTTTGATGCTGGCCGTTGTTGACGCTGTCCGCGCCGCGATTCCCGATTCCATGCCGCTGCTGCTCCGGATCTCGGCCACCGACTGGGCGCCGGGCGGGGTGGACCAGGAAGCCTCCGTCAGGCTGGCCCGCGAGGCGGCCTCGCACGGGGTGGACCTGGTGGATGTTTCCAGCGGCGGGGCGGTTGCCCACCAACAGATCAAGCCGGGCCTGGGCTACCAGACCGGATTCTCCGCCGCCATCCGCGGGGAGGCAGGAATCGCCACCGGCACCGTTGGCCTGGTGACCACTCCCGGACAGGCGGAGCATGCCGTTGCCACCGGGCAGGCCGATGGCGTCTTCATTGCCCGGGCCGCGCTGCGCGACCCCCACTGGTGGCTCCGGGCCGCGTTCGAACTGGGGCACGACTTGGCCTGGCCGCCCCAGTACGAGCGTGCCATCCCGCGGCGCACCTTCTGAGCCGCATCTTCTGATAACGGAGCCCATGCATGGCGCACGCCGGCGGGAACGACCCGCACAAACCGGTTGACCGGCAGTTGGAAGCGAAGATCCTGGAACTGCTGGCCGCCCGGGCGGCCACGTCCACCATCTGCCCGTCCGATGCTGCCAGGGCCGTGGGCGGCGAGGACTGGCGGCAGCTCATGGAACCGGCCAGGGACGCTGCGCGGCGCCTGGTCGACGCCGGCCAGGTCCACATCACCCAGGGCGGGTCCGTGGTGGATCCTGCCACCGCGAAGGGGCCGATCCGGATCCGCAAGGCGCCGTGAAGCCGGGCTGTCAGCCCAGCAGGTCATCGACGTAGCACCAGCGCCATTCTTCCCCGGGTTCGATGCTGCGCATGACGGGGTGGCCGGTTTCCTTGAAGTGGCGGCTGGCGTGCCGGCCCGCGGAGGAATCGCAGCAGCCGACGTGGCCGCAGGCAAGGCACATCCGCAGGTGCACCGGTGTGGTGCGCTCCCGTTCGCAGCCTGCACAGGCCGGGTTGTCGGGCAGCGGTGCGGGCATGGCCGCCGTCAGGTGGTCGCAGACGCCGCCCGGCTGGGACAGCCCCTCGCCGCCCCCGCCGGCGGCGGCTGAGTCCAGTTCATTGAGGGAAGCATCGAGCATGGACTCCTCAACGTCCAGCCGTTCCAGGACTTCGCTGAGGACTTCGTGGGCAAAGTCCCCGCCGCGCCGGAGTTCCAGGACCTTGTCCCGTTCCGCTTCCAGCATGGCCATCCGCAGCTGGGCGTAGCGCTGGCTGGGGGTCGCCGCCTCTGCCGCCGGCCGGCCCAGGCGCTCCCAGGCGGCCAGTCCCCGCTCCTGGGTCCGCCGCCGCAGCATGTCCATCACTTCGGGCGGATCGGTGTCGCGCCGGAGCTGCTCCAGCCGCTCCATTCCCGCAGCGGTGGCCAGCTGCATGAGGGACGCCTGGTTAAGCGCATCCTCGCGCCTGTCCGGCCCCGGCACGCCCAGGGCCCGCACCAGGGGCGGCAGCGTAAAGCCCTGGAGCACCAGGGTGCCGCCGACGACCACCATGGCGGCCAGCACCAGCACATTCCGGTGCTCCAGGTCACCGGGCAGCGTCAGGACGGCGGCAAGGGTAACCACCCCGCGCATGCCGGCCCAGGACACGATGGCCGGAAACTGCCAGGGCGGCGCGGGGTCCTTGCGCTGCACCGACGGAATCAGGCGCGGGAGGTACGTCGAGGGAAAGACCCAGAGCGGGCGCAGCACCAGCACGGCCAGCAGGATCACCGCGCAGCCAAGCCACACCCGGCCCGCCCCCAGCGAGTCGTCCTGGACGCTCTCGATGATGGTCCGCACCTGCAGCCCGATCAACAGGAATACGGCGTTCTCGAGCAGGAACTGGACGGTGTCCCAGTTGCTGCGGGCGCTTTGCCGCGCCGCGCCGTTGGGCATGGACGGCGCCTTGGTGCCCATCACCAGGCCGGTGACGACGACGGCGAGCACGCCCGATGCGTGGATGGCCTCGGCGGGGAGGAAGGCAACGAAGGGGGCCATCAGCGATGTTGAGGTGTTGATGGCCACGTTGCTGATCCGTTTCCGGATTTCGGTCAGGATGTAGGCGGCAGCAAGGCCCACCACCAGCCCGCCGCCGGCCGCCAGCACGAAGCCGCCGGCCACGTCCAGCGCGGACACGGAACCTGCGATGGCCGCCACGGCAGCCCGCAGGCACACCAGCGCCGTTGCGTCGTTGACCAGCGATTCGCCCTCGAGGATGTTGACGATCCTGCGGGGCATGCCGACCCGCCGCGCGATCGCGGTGGCTGCCACGGCGTCCGGGGGAGCCACCACCGCACCCAGCGCGATGGCGGCGGGCAGCGGGATTTCCGGGAACAGCCACCACACCACCGCCCCGACCCCCAGGGTGCCGAAGATGACGTAGCCCACGGACAGGAGCCCGATGGAGCGCCGGTTCGACGTGAAGTCAAAGAGCGATGTCCGGAACGCGGCGGCATAGAGCAGCGGGGGGAGCAGGCCCACCAGCACCAGTTCGGGGTTGAGCTCAACCGGCGGAATGAACGGCAGGAACGAACCTGCCACTCCGGCCAGGACCAAAAGCAGGGGAACGGGGAGATTGAGCTTCCGTCCCACCGCGCTCCCGGCACACACCACCGCAACGATCACCAGCAGGCCCAACGCGATGTCCATGACGCTAGTCTCCCACCCCCGCAGTGTCGGTCCGCGGACTAGGCTGGCACCATGACTGCTCCGATCCCTGAACAGCCGCCGGCTTCCGGCCCCGTACCGGCCCTTTCCATCCGCGGGCTGGCCAAGCGGTTTGGCGGGAAGATCGCGGTGGACGGGATCAGCCTGGACGTCCCGGCCGGTTCGTTCTTCGGCATCGTAGGCCCCAACGGTGCTGGCAAGACGACCACGCTGTCCATGGCCACCGGCCTGCTGCGGCCGGACTTCGGCACTGCAGTGGTACACGGCGTCGACGTCTGGCAGCACCCCCTCGAAGCGAAGCGGCTCATGGGAATCCTGCCCGACGGCGTCCGGCTCTTCGACCGGCTTACCGGCGAGCAGCTGATTACGTATGCCGGCCTGCTGCGCGGCATGGACAAGGCTGTGGTGGCAGCGCGGGTGGGGGAGCTGCTGGCCGCCATGGACCTCAGCCAGGACGCGGGCACGCTGGTGGTGGACTACTCGGCCGGTATGACCAAGAAAATTGCCCTGGCCTCCGCACTGATCCACGCCCCGCGGCTGCTGGTCCTGGACGAGCCCTTCGAAGCGGTCGACCCCGTGTCTGCGGCGAACATCCGTTCCATCCTGGACCGGTACGTGGACTCCGGCGGGACGGTCATCGTGTCCAGCCACGTGATGGACCTGGTCCAGCGGATGTGCGACCACGTCGCGGTGGTGGCCAAAGGCCGGCTGCTGGCAGCGGGCACCGTGGATGAGGTGCGTGCCGGCGCCTCGCTTGAGGACCGCTTCGTACAGCTGGTCGGCGGCCACAGCCACACGGAAGGGCTGGAATGGTTGCGCACCTTCTAAGGCTTAAGCTCACGCTGCTCCGGAACGGACTGCGCCGCAGCCCCTGGCAGCTGGTGGGCATGGCCATTGCCGGGCTCTATGCACTGGGGGTGGTGGCGACGCTGGTCATGGCCCTGGTCTTGCTGCGCACCGCGGGGCCGGTGACCGCACACACCGCGGTGGTCCTGGGCGGCTCCGCGGCAGTCCTGGGCTGGGCAGTAGTCCCGGTGGTGGCATCGGCCACGGACATGACCCTCGATCCGGCCCGCTTCACGACCTTTGCCATCCCCATGAAGCAGATGCTCGCCGGGCTGGCCCTCGGCGGCCTGATTGGCATCCCCGGCCTGGCCACCACGCTGGTGTCACTGGCCACCGTGGTGACCTGGTCCCGCGGCGCGCTTCCGGCGCTCGCAGCCCTCGCCGGCGCTTGCCTGGGCGTCATGACGTGCGTCGTGCTTGCCAAGGTGGTCACCACGGCAACAGCGAGCCTGGCCGCATCCAGGCGCTTCAAGGACATCAGCGCGCTCGCGTTCATGGTGCCGCTGGTCCTGTTGGGTCCCATCGTGGCGGGGGTTGGCCGCGGCATCTCCGGGTCCACCGGGTTCCTGCCGGACTTCGCCCGGGCCCTGTCCTGGACGCCGCTCGGGGCACCATGGTCGCTGGCCGGAGATATCGCGTCGGGCCGGGCCGCCGAGGCCGCGGTGAAGCTGGTGATGGCGGTGGCTGTCCTCGGTGCGCTGGCCTGGTGCTGGAAGCTGCTGCTTGAGCGGGCACTGGTCACCCCGCCCTACGCCGGCGCCGGGAAGCGGCGGGGCGGCAGGCTGGGGCTGTTCGGCGTGCTGCCGGCCACCCCTGCCGGCGCCGTCATGGCAAGGTCGCTGACCTACTGGTTCCGGGACCCCCGGTACTCGGGCTCGCTGGTGGTCATCCCACTTCTTCCGGTGGTGCTGGCATTCCAGGGGGCACAGACCGGCAGCTACGGCAGCCTGTCGTTCCTTGCCCCGGTGTCCGCCTTCATCCTGGCCTGGTCCATCTCCGCAGATGTCTCCTATGACAACACCGCCTTCGCGCTGCACCTGGCCACCGGCGTCCGGGGGGTGGCGGACCGGCTGGGCCGGGCACTGGCGTGCATGACCTTCGCGCTGCCCGTGGTGCTGGTGTTCTCGGTGGGGTATGCCGCCTTTGCCCGCAACTGGACGGGGCTGCCCGGCCAGCTGGGGTTCAGCCTGGGGATCCTCTTTACCGGCCTGGGGCTGTCCTCGGTGGTGTCGGCCCGGTACACGGTCACCGTTCCGTTGCCCGGGGACAGCCCTTTCAAGAAGCCCCCGGGCAATGTCGGGCAGACTTTGGCCGTGCAGTTCGTGGGGATGCTGGTCCTGATGGTCCTCGTCCTGCCGGAGGCGGCGCTGCTGGTGGCACAGGCGGCCACGGGCAATGTCCTGTTCGGCTGGCTCAACCTGGCGGTGGGAACCGTGGTGGGCCTGCTCCTTTTCCTGTCCGGCGTCCGGCTTGGCGGCAGGTGGCTCGATGCCCGCGGGCCCGAGCTCCTGGCGCAGGTCACTGTAAACCGCTGACAGTTCCAGGAAGGGAACAGCATGGAAGTCGTGATCCTCGGCGGCAGCCGGCACCTTGGAAGGCTCGCAGCCGACGCCGTTGAACAGCTGGTCCGCCGCAAGCCGGACGCGGTCCTTGGCCTGGCCACAGGTTCCTCGCCGCTGCCGGTGTACGAAGAACTGGCGGCCCGGCACCGGCTGGGCCTGGATCTCAGCCGGGCCTCGGCGTTCGCGCTGGATGAATATGTCGGCCTCCCCGCCGGCCATCCGGCGTCCTACAGCGAGGTGGTCCGCCGGGAGTTCACCAGCCGCGTGAACATCGCCCCGGAGAACGTCCACGTGCCGGACGGGACTGCCGCAGACATCCCTGCTGCCTGCAGCGCCTACGAAGAGGCCATCGCGGCTGCCGGGGGCATTGACCTGCAGTTGCTGGGCGTGGGCACCGACGGCCATATCGGGTTCAACGAACCGTGCTCGTCCTTCGCATCACGGACCCGGATCAAGAGCCTGATCGAACAGACACGCCGGGACAACGCCAGGTTCTTCGACAACCTCGGTGGTGTGCCGCACCACGTCATCACCCAGGGACTGGGCACCATCATGGCGGCGCGCCACGTGATCCTCCTCGCCACGGGCGCGCAGAAGGCCCAGGCCGTCCGCGATCTGGTGGAGGGGCCGGTGGCCGCCATCTGTCCCGCCTCGGTGCTGCAATTCCACCCGCACGCCACCATCCTGCTGGACGAGGCGGCCGCCTCGGCCCTGAAACTCGCAGATTTCTACCGCCATACGTATGAGAACAAGCCGGCCTGGCAGGGGCTGTAGCGCGGCCTGGGGTACACCGGCAGGCTGCAAAAAAGTACGACGACGGCCGGTTCCGGACCCCGGCGCGGGCGTGCCGCCGTCGAACGCCCGGCCGGCGGAAAGGCTAAGATGGATGGCATGACTAGCATGACGGACCCTCTCGAAAACGACCCGATGCGCGAGCTTTCCGGGGCTGGAACGTCCACGGCCACCATTGAGCGCGAGGAACTGCGCCAGGAAGTGGAGCCGGGCGACCGGGAGCGCTTTGCCCACTACGTGCGCAAGGAAAAGATCATGGAGTCCGCGATGACCGGGGAACCCGTCATCGCCCTGTGCGGGAAGGTCTGGACGCCGGGCCGGGACCCGCAGAAGTTCCCGGTCTGCCCGGAGTGCAAGGAAGTCTATGAGGGCCTCCGGCCGGGCAACGACGGCGGGAAGGGTCCGGGGGACTCGGGCAACAACAAGTAGTGACGGAGACGCTCTTTGGCGGCCCCACCCTGCCTCCGGCTTATCCGGAACGTGCAGCCTGGGGAACCGCCCCGAAACTCCGTGCCTGGCAGCAGGAAGCGCTTGACCTCTACCTGAAGAGCAGCCCCCGAGACTTCCTCGCCGTGGCGACCCCGGGTGCAGGCAAGACCACATTCGCGCTGCGGATCGCCTCCACCCTGATCGATTCCGGTGCCGTCAACCGGGTGACCATCGTTGCCCCCACGGACCACCTGAAGCGCCAGTGGGCGGATGCGGCAGCCAAGGTGGGGATCGCCATCGATCCCAACTTCAAGAATTCCGACGGACAGCACGGCCGCGGCTTCATCGGCGTTGCCGTCACTTATGCACAGGTGGCCAGCAAACCCCTGCTGCACCGCGCCAAGACCGAGGCTGCCCGGACCCTGGTGATCCTGGATGAGATCCACCACGGCGGCGAGGCGCTGTCCTGGGGCGATGGGCTGCGCGAGGCGTTCGACCCTGCGGTGCGCCGGCTGTCCCTGACCGGTACGCCGTTCCGCTCTGACACCTCGCCCATCCCGTTCGTGGAATACGCCGAGGACCGTGACGGCATCCGGCGCTCCAAGGCCGACTACACCTACGGCTACGGCAACGCCCTCCGGGACCACGTGGTGCGGCCCGTGATGTTCATGGCCTACTCCGGCCAGATGCGCTGGCGCACCAGTGCCGGCGAGGAAATGGCGGCCTCCCTGGGTGAGGCCGCCGTGACCAAGGACATCACCAGCCACGCGTGGCGGACCGCTTTGAACCCGGCGGGGGAGTGGATTCCCGCTGTCCTGGCCGGTGCGGACAAGCGGCTCAGCGAAGTCCGGCGTACCGTGCCGGACGCAGGTGGCCTGGTCATCGCCACGGACCACGAGGACGCCCGGGCCTACGCCGGGCAACTGAAGAGGATCACCGGCGAATCGCCCACCGTCATCCTGTCCGACGACGCCAAGGCGTCCAGCAAGATCGAGGACTTCTCGGCCGGCGACAAGCGCTGGATGGTGGCGGTCCGCATGGTGTCCGAAGGCGTTGACGTGCCCCGGCTGTCCGTGGGCGTCTATGCCACCTCAACATCCACACCGCTGTTCTTCGCCCAGGCCGTGGGGCGCTTCGTGCGTGCCCGCAAGAGGGGCGAAACGGCATCGGTCTTCCTGCCGTCCGTCCCGCAGCTGATGGCGCTGGCGAACTCCATGGAGATGGAACGGGACCACGCGCTGGACCGGCCCGAGAAGGAAGACGGCGACGGCCTCTTCAACCCTGAAGACTCGATGATGGACGAGGCCAACCGCGAGGAAAAGGCCTCTGACAGCCTCACCAAGGGCAAGTTCGAGGCCCTGGACTCCCAAGCGTCCTTCGACCGCGTGTTGTTCGACGGCGGCGAGTTCGGCACCGGCGGTGAAGTGGGGTCCGACGACGAGCTGGACTTCCTGGGCATCCCGGGCCTCCTGGACGCCGAGCAGGTGGGGACGCTGCTGCGCCAGCGCCAGCATGAGCAGTTGAACCGGAAGAACCGGAAGGGGCCGGCGGCAGCGGAAACCGTAATCCCCGCAGTACCGGACCACCGGATGCTGATGGACCTGCGCAACGAACTGGCCAAGAATGTGGCCGCCTGGTCTGCCAGGACCGGGACCCCGCACGGGGTGGTGCACACCAAGCTCCGCACCGTCTGCGGCGGACCTCCGGTGGCCCAGGCCAACGAGGAGCAGCTAAAGTCCCGGCTGCGCAAGCTCCAGGACTGGTTCGTGGGCCGCAAGTAGCGGCCTAGGCGACGTCCGCCCCGCCGAGTTCCATTTCTGCGACGGCGTCTTCCAGGTCCTCGGCGATGCCGGCGGTTAGCGACCGCACCACAGTGACGCCGTAACCGGCCTGGACGGCGTCGAGCGCTGTGGCCTTCACGCAGTAGTCGGTGGCGATGCCCACCACCACGACGTCCTCCACGTCGTGGCTTTGCAGCCAGTCGTCGAGGCCGATGGCGTCGTCGTCAGTTTCCAGCGCTGCCGCGGCGCCGGGCAGGCCGCCTGCCTGGCGTTCGCCGGTAGGAACGGCGTCTTCCGGAGCCAGCAGGCCCTCGAAGCCCGAGTAGGCAGCGGCGAACTGGCCTTTCCGGAAATAGGCGTCCACGTATTCGGTGTCCAGGTCCGGGTGGAGGTCGGCGCCGCGGGTGCCTGCCACGCAGTGCCGGGGCCAGCTGTCCCGGTAGTCGGGCGTATCGGAAAAGTGGCTGCCCGGATCGATGTGCCAGTCCTGGGTGGCCACCACATGGTCGAATTCGGTGTGATGGGCGTCCAGGTACTCGCTGATCGCACCGGCAACCGCGGCACCGCCGGGGACGGCGAGTGAGCCGCCCTCGCAGAAATCGTTCTGGACATCCACGATGATCAGCGCGCGGGACATCAGTGCTCCTCGTAAATGGTGGGAATCGCGGCCTCGCCGCGCTGCAGGCGGTTGACCACCGGGGGCAGCTCCGCCATGGTGTCTGCGTGCCGCTGCCGTGCGCGCAGGACGCCTTCGTGGCCGGTCCAGCCCGGGAGCAGTTCGCCGTTCTTCATGAACTGCTGCAGGAGCGGACGGTCGTTGCCGTCATCCTCCGGCCGGTGGCCCACGCCAACCACCTCGGCGGTGGCACGGCCACGTTCGTCCAGTTTCCGGAGGGCATATTTGCGGCCGCCCACGCTGGCCTTGTTCTTGGCCGCTTTGGCCACGGAGACAAAGTTGCCCTCGTCGTCGGCGCGGCTGACCAGCTTGTAGACCATGCTGGCGGTGGGGGCGCCGGAGCCGGTGACCAACGAGGTGCCCACGCCGTAGGAGTCCACGGGAGCCGACTGCAGGGCTGCGATGGCGTATTCGTCCAGGTCCGAGGTCACCACGATCTTGGTGTGCTCGTTGCCGAGGTCGTCCAGGAGCCGGCGCACCCACTGGGCCTGGGCCACCAGGTCGCCTGAGTCCAGCCGGACGCCGCCAAGGCCGGGCCCTGCCAGCTCGACGGCCGTGCGGACTGCCTTCTCGACGTCGTACGTATCCACCAGGAGGGACGTGCCGGCACCCAATGAGGCCAGCTGGGCTTCGAACGCCTCCCGTTCGGTATCGTGCAGCAGCGTGAAGGAATGTGCGGCGGTGCCCACCGTCTTCACGCCGTAGCGGATTCCCGCCTCCAGGTTCGAGGTGCTGTCAAAGCCGGCAATGATCGCCGCGCGCGCTGAGGCGGTGGCCGCTTCCTCATGCGTGCGCCGGGAGCCCATCTCGATGCAGGGCCGGCCGCCCGCGGCGGTGACCATCCGGGAGGCGGCGGAGGCGATGGCGGTGTCGTGATTGAGCACTGACAGCAGGTAGGTCTCCAGCATGCAGGCCTCGGCGAACGAGGCCTCCACCACGAGGATGGGGGAGTTGGGGAAGTACGCGTCGCCCTCGGCGTAGCCCCAGATGTCGCCGGCAAACCTGTAGTTGGCCAGGTACTCCAGGGTCTCCCGGTTGACCACCTTGGTCCGTTCCAGGAACTCCAGCTCCGCCTCGCCGAAACGGAAATTCGCGATGCCTTCAAGCAGGCGTCCGGTGCCGGCCACGATGCCGTAGCGCCGGCCGTCTGGCAGGCGCCGCGCGAACGCCTCGAACACGGACCTGCGGTGGGCCGCCCCGGAATGGAGCGACGCCTGCAGCATGGTCAGCTCGTAGTGGTCGGTATAGAAGGACGTGCGGGGATGGTCCCAGCCGGCTGAGGTGCTCACAAAAATCACTCTAGTGGCCAGCCACATAGAATGGACAGATGACCATAAGCGTTGCGCCCGGCCCTGATACACAGGAGGGCATCCGGACCGGCACAGCAGAGTCCACCGACTCCCTGACCGCGCCGGACATCCCCTGGAACCTGGTGATCTGGAACGATCCCGTCAATCTGATGAGCTACGTCAGCTACGTCTTCCAAAGCTACTTTGGCTATTCGGAAAGCAAATCCAACAAGCTCATGATGGAGGTCCACAAGAAGGGCCGGTCCATCGTTGCCTCCGGCAGCAAGGAACAGGTGGAGCGCCACGCCGTGGCCATGCACGGGTTTGGGCTTTGGGCAACGGTGGAAAAAGCCAGCGGCGGAACCGGTGGCAAGTCCGGCAGGTCCGGCGGTCCGGGCCAGGGTAAGGGGAAACGTGGCTAAGGCATTCAAATACGGGCTCAAGGGCATCACGGGGTTCCTGGAACCTGCCGAACGGGACCTGCTGCGCAGCCTCATCGATGACGTCATCTCCATGCTCCAGCCGGAGGACCGTTCCGGGCAGGACCCGCTGGCAGCCCTCATTGGCCTGGACATGGACGTTGCCGAGCCCACCGACCGCGCCGTCAGGCGGCTGCTGCCGAACGTGGCGAAGGACGACGGCGCCGCGTCCCTCGAGTTCCGCCAGCTCACCGAGCGTTCACTGCGGGAAACAAAGATCGGTGCGCTGCGCGCGGCGGCGCTGGACCTGGACAAAGACGAGATCGTGCTGACGCCCGAAGGGGCAAGGCACTGGTCCATGGCGTTGAACGACGTCCGCCTCGTGCTGGCGGAGCGGCTGGACATCAGGGATGAGGCCGACGCCGAGCACGTCCACCGCATGCAGGACTGGTCCCAGGCCGAGGACGTGGAGAGCTACCTGGCACTGGTCTACAACTTCACCACCTGGCTGCAGGAATCCCTGGTCCAGGCCATGCTGCAGTCCATGGAATCCCACCGGTGAGCCACGGCGGCCAGGGGGAGGCCGTCCCTGTGACACAGCAGACACGAGTCGCTGGACACAAGATGATGACTGACGCTTCCGGGACCACCTATCCTCGAATAACCATGACAACAGCCTCGAGCGCGGAACCGTCGGCGGAAATACAGCCCGCGGCCGCAAGCGACGTGCCGGCCGCCGCCCCGGAAGCCCGGCCCATCGGTGTCTTCGACTCCGGTGTTGGCGGACTCACCGTGGCCCGCTCCATCATCGACCAGCTTCCCAACGAATCAATCCTCTACGTGGGCGACACCGCCCACGGACCCTATGGGCCCCTGCCCATCGCCGAGGTGCGCGCTAACGCCCTGGGCGTGATGGACGAACTCGTGGACTCGGGAGTCAAGCTGCTCACCATCGCCTGCAACTCGGCGTCGGCCGCTGTCCTGCGGGACGCCCGTGAACGGTACACGGCCAGGTACGGCATCCCGGTCATCGAGGTGATCCAGCCCGCGGTCCGCCGCGCCGTCGCCGCCACCCGCACGGGAAAGGTGGGCGTGATCGGCACGTCCGCAACCATCGGGTCACGCGCCTACGAGGACACCTTCGCGGCAGCGCCCGACCTGGACATCACGTCCGTGGCGTGCCCGGAGTTCGTCAGCTACGTGGAAGCCGGCATCACCACCGGCCCGGCCCTGCTCGCCGTTGCCGAAGAATACCTGGCGCCGCTGAAGTCCGCCGGGGTGGACACCGTGGTGCTGGGCTGCACCCACTACCCGCTGCTGACGGGCGTCATCTCCTACGTTATGGGCGCCGACGTCACCCTGGTCTCCAGCGCCGAGGAGACCGCCAAGGACGTCTACCGTGCCCTTGCTACCCACAACCTGCAGCGCACCTCGGAGGCGCCGCCCGAGCACCACTTCGTAGCCACCGGTGACGCCGGACAGTTCGAGGCGCTCGCCCGCCGGTTCCTGGGCCCGGAAGTCCTCTCGGTCCGGCACGTGGACCACGTGGCCGCGCAGTACCCCACGGGGAGCCTGGCGCGCATTACTCCCGAGATGATCGCCGCCGCGCAGGGCGCACGCAACCGCCCCAGGATCTCCAACTTCGTGGGCGGCGGGTTCGCCGGGGCGCGCCGCGGTGGAGGGTCCGCCCAGTGAAGCTGACCATCGTGGGATGCACGGGATCATTCCCCGGACCCGGCTCCCCGGCGTCGTGCTACCTCCTGACCGCCACCGACGGCGAGCGGACCTGGAAGGTGGTGATGGACCTCGGCAGCGGAGCCCTGGGAGCCATCCAGCGCTACACCGATCTGGAGGACATCGACGCGATCTTCCTCACCCACCTCCACCCTGACCACTGCATGGACCTGTGCGGGCTGCATGTTGCCATCCGCTGGAAGCCCGGTGGCTGGGGCCGCGGCCGGATCCCCGTCTGGGGCCCCGCCGCCACGGCAGACCGGATGGCCACCGCCTACGGCCTGCCCCTGGATCCCGGCATGCACGAAGAGTTCGCCTTCACCAACTGGACGGAACGCGAACCCGTGACCGTGGGGCCGTTCACCATCACCCCCTTCGCCGTGAACCACCCCATCGAAGAGGCCTACGCCCTCCGCGTGGAAGTGGTGGAGCCCGGCAAGGACGGCGCTCCGGTGTCCCGCGTCCTGACCTATTCCGGGGATACCGATTCCTGTGCCGGACTCGAGGAAGCTGCCAAGGACGCCGACCTGTTCCTGTGCGAGGCGGCCTTCGAAGAGGGCCGCGACGACGGCATCAACGACGTCCACCTCACGGGCAAGCGTGCCGGCGAGGCGGCGGCGGCCGCCGGTGCGCGGCGCCTCCTGCTGACCCACATCCCGGTGTGGACGTCACAGACCACCGTGATGGCCGAAGCCCGCCCGGTGTTTCCCGGCGATGTTGCGGTTGCGGTGGCGGGCGTCCACTACACCATCTAGCGGCGCCCGATCCCAGGCCCTTGTTCCGCGGCGCCTGCCTGCCGCGCGGGCACTCGATAAGCTAAAGGCATGACATCTGAAGCAACAGCAGTGCCCGTAGTGCGCGCCGACGGCCGTGCCCCCGACCAGCTCCGGCCCATCAGCATCACCCGCGGATGGTCCAACCAGGCTGAGGGATCGGCGCTGATCGAATTCGGCAACACCAGGGTGCTGTGCACGGCATCGCTGACAGCCGGTGTGCCGCGCTGGCTCAAGGGGGAGGGCCGCGGCTGGGTCACGGCCGAATACGCCATGCTGCCGCGCGCCACCAACACCCGTTCGGACCGGGAATCCGTGAAGGGAAAGATTGGCGGCCGCACGCACGAGATCTCACGCCTGATCGGGCGGTCCCTGCGCTCCATCATCGACACCAAGGCCTTGGGCGAGAACACCATCGTCCTGGACTGTGACGTCCTCCAGGCCGACGGCGGCACCCGTACTGCAGCCATCACCGGCGCCTACGTAGCGCTTGCCGACGCCATCCGGTTCGCCCGCGACACCAAGCTCATCGCCAAGAACGCCCAGCCGCTCATCGACACGATTGCAGCAGTATCCGTGGGCATCATCGACGGCGTTCCCATGCTGGACCTGCCCTACGTGGAGGACGTCCGGGCCGAGACCGACATGAACGTGGTGGTCACCGGCTCGGGCAAGTTCGTTGAAGTGCAGGGAACGGCTGAGGGTGCCCCGTTCGACCGGGACGAGCTGAACCAGCTCCTGGACCTGGCCCTCCTGGGCACGGCCCAGCTGGCGGCCATCCAGCGCGAAACCCTGGCGGACACCCTGTGACCGGTGCGGCTCCCCGGCTGGTGCTGGCAACGCACAACAAAGGCAAACTTCGCGAACTCCGTGAACTGCTGCGCGGACAGGTACCGGGGCTCGACGTCGACACCCAGGTGGTGGACGCCGCCGCGGCGGGTGCCCCGGACGTCGTCGAGACCGGCGTGACGTTCGCCGAGAACTCCCTGCTGAAGGCGCGCGCGGTGGCCGGCGCCACCGGACTCGTGGCCATCGCCGACGACTCCGGGCTGGCCGTGGACGTCATGGGCGGGGCCCCCGGCATCTTCTCCGCACGCTGGGCAGGACGCCACGGTGACGACGCCGCCAACCTCGAACTGCTGCTGAAGCAGCTGTCCGACGTTCCCGACGAACACCGCGGTGCCGCGTTCGTGTGCGCCGCCGCCCTGGCCATGCCCGCGGACACGGAGGGCCCCGGGCGCGAGGTGGTGGAATACGGACAACTGGAGGGCATCCTGCTCCGTGAACCGCGGGGCGCCGGCGGCTTTGGCTACGACCCCGTCCTGCAGCCGGCGGGCCATGACCGCAGCTGCGCCGAGCTGTCCGCCGAGGAGAAGAACGCCATCAGCCACCGCGGCAAGGCCTTCCGGGCGCTGCTGCCGTCCATTGTGGCCGCACTCGAAGCGGCCGGCTAAAAGCCTGGGGCCGGACGGTTCCGCAAAAAGGTGCGCACCCTTCCGGGTGCGCACCTTTTTGCAGTGGTGGAAGTGGAGGGCCGCTACTCCGGCCGCTGGCCGTGGATGTTGCGGGGCGTCTTCTGCTCCGCTTCCGGCTCGTGTTCCTCGATGTACTCGTCGACGGTGTCGGTGCCGTAAGCCGCCGCCTGGCGGCGCGCGGACAGCCCGCGGAGGAGCTCGATGCCGATGGGAATCACCGAGACCAGCACGATGGCGATGAAGATAATGTCAAGGTTGTCGCGGACCCACGGCACCGTATCGCCCAGCAGGTAGCCGAGGAGCGTGACGCCAGCGCCCCACAGCGCCGCGCCGATGACGTTGTAAATGAAGAACTTTCGCTTGCTCATTTGCGCCACGCCGACGATCACGGGCACGAAGGTGCGGATGATGGGCACGAAACGGGCCAGGATCAGGGCCTTGCCGCCGTGCTTTTCGAAGAATGCGTGGGCGCTCTCGACATTTTCGCGCTTGAACAGCTTGGAGTTGGGCCTGTTGAAGATGGCGGGGCCGGCCTTGGATCCGATCAGGTAGCCGGCCTGGTTGCCAATGATCGCGGACACCACGATCAACGCGGCGAACGCGAAGATGTTGAACTTGATGGTGCCCGTGGCCACCAGCAGGCCCGCCGTGAACAGCATGGAATCGCCCGGCAGGAAGAAGCCCACCAGCAGGCCGGTCTCGGCGAAGATGATGCCGCACACCAGCAGGACCACCCAGGGGGCCAGCGCGGGATCGGCCAGGAAGACCTGGGGGTTCAGCCAATCGGGCAGGAAGGACGCCATTTTCGGCTGGACCGGTCCCGCACCGCCCAGCATGGACACAGCGAGCTCATTCATCACAGGGAAGTTCACCTTTCAAGGGTACTTGAAGGGCATGGGCTCCCCGGGGCTGGAGGCCCGCAGCGGTAAGGTAGGGGCCGTGGGTTTGGACTTTACGGCGATCGACTTCGAAACGGCCAACGGCTTCCGGGGCTCCCCGTGCTCCGTGGGACTGACGAAGGTGAGGGGCGGCAGGATCGTCGGGGAAGCCTCCTGGCTGATGCGCCCGCCTGCGGGATACGACACCTTCGACCACCACAACGTCAGGATCCACGGCATCACCCCGGCTGATGTCGCCGGTTCGCCGCGCTTTGGCGAGCTGTTTCCCGAAATAGGGGTGTTCATCGGCGACGACGTTCTCGTCGCGCACAACGCTGCCTTCGACCTCGGCGTGATCCGCTCGGCGCTGGAAGTCTCCGGCCTGCCGGGCCCGGCCTACGACTACGTCTGCACCGTCATGCTGTCCCGGCGCTGCTACTCGCTCGTGTCCAACTCCCTCCCGTTTGCCGCCGAGGAAGCGGGTGTTCCGCTGGTCAACCACCACGACGCCGCGGAAGATGCCCGTGCCTGCGCCGGGATCCTCATCGACATCGCCGCCCGCAACGGTGCCAACAGCATCGCCGAACTCTACCTGTCCCTGGGGCTGGCCATGCCGCGGCAGGAGGCCTTCGACCCCGCCACCGGTGACATCTCAAAGGCCAGCCTCACGGCGCTGGCAGGCAACTCCGGCAACGGTGCTGCCCTGGTCCGCCGGTTCCAGTCCGGCTGGCCGGAAGAAGGACTAAACCCCGAGCCCAACCTGGACGCCGAGCCCGGGCATCCGCTGTACGCCCAGACGGTGGTGTTCACCGGGCGGCTCTCCATCAACCGTCCGGACGCTAAACTTCGCTCGGCCAGGTGCGGCGCGCTGACCGAGAGCCGGGTCACCGCGCGGACCACTGTCCTGGTGGTGGGTGACGGGTTCGTGGCCTCGGACCTGCGCTCGGGCCGGCTCACGGGAAAGGCCCGCCGTGTCCTGGAGCTCCACGAGCGCGGGCAGGCCATCGAAGTGCTGTCCGAAGGCGAGTTCCTGCAGATGGTGGGCGGTGCCGAGGACGCCCAGGAAGTCCCTGTTGGCGCCTGGGCCGGCGCGCAGGCCGCCGGCGCCTGACCCATCCTGCGGCGGGGCCCGCGGTCATGCGGCGCAACAAAGCTTGGCTGCTCCGGCGGCTGCCTCCTACCCTTGCCGGATGGCCTCCTTGTTCGAATTCCCCAACCCCGTCAATGAGTACGCCGCCCGCACCACGGCAGCGCTCGTGGTGCTGCTCGCCGTCGTCACCGCTGTGGCGAATTCAGGCTGGGGGCTGGCAGCGATCGCCGCCGGATTCTGGCTGCGGCTGCTTTTTGGCCCGAGGATTTCACCCCTGGCGCTGCTTTCGGTCAAGGTGATCACGCCCCGGCTGGGAAAGGTGAAGCTGGTTTCCGGGCCGCCCAAGCGTTTCGCCCAGGGAATCGGCGCGGCAGTGTCCACCGGTGCCCTGCTCCTCTTCGCTGCCGGCGCGGCGCCGGCAGCCTGGACGCTCCTGGGCATCCTGGTGATAGCTGCCTCGCTGGAAGCCTTCGCGGGGTTCTGCCTGGGGTGCACCATTTTCGGGTTCCTGCAGCGCCGCGGCGTGATCCCGGAGGACGTTTGCGAGGCCTGCAACAACATCAGCCTTCGGCGGTCGTAACCTTCACCAACCGATCGGCCATTCCGCGGATGACCTCCGCCGCTTCCAGGGCTTCAAGCCAGGGGTCGGGCAGGCAGGCCTCCCCGTAAAGGGCTCCCAGGATGTTTCCGGCAAGCGCCCCCGTGGTGTCGCTGGCGCCGCTGTGGTTTACGGCCACCAGCATGGCGTCGCGGAAGTGCGCGGCGGGCTGCGCCTCCGCATCACCGGCCGGCGCGGTGGCGATGACGGCATAAAGCGCGACGGCGAGGGATTCTTCCGCTGTCCGGCCGCCGCCGAGCTCCTGTTGCAGTTCCTCGGGGCCGGCAACCGCTTTTTCCGCGAGCCGGAGGGCGGCCCCCAGGCGTTCCGGCAGCTCCGGGACCACGTCCGGGAGGGCGGCCGCGTGCGTGGTGATCCCGGCAGCGGCGTCCTGCAGTGCTTCCCCGGATACCAACCGGTGGATCAGGAGACTGAAGATGCCGGCACTCTGCCGTGCCGCTGGGTGTCCGTGCGTCAGGGCCGCGGCGTCGGCACTGAGCTTATAGACGGCGTCGGGCGTGATGTGCGGTACCAGCCCGAACGGTGCCGACCGCATCACGGTGCCGGTGCCTTTGGCGTTGGGGTTCACCGGACGCATGGCGGTTCCCATCTCACCAGTGGCCAGACCGCTGAGGCAATCCTTGTCGGGACGCCTGCGCTGCCTGAGCACCTCGTTGCTGTCGATCCAGCGCGGCTGGGGTGCCGGTGCGGACGGTCCTGCATCCCCGCCCTGGGCGGCAAGCCAGCGCAGGTAGGCAAGCCACAGGCACGCGTTCACGTCTGCGCCGACGCCCGAGTTGGCCCACTCGAGCGCCTCCACCAGCCCATCCACTGTGTACAGGGTCAGCTGCGTGTCATCAGAGAAATGGCCGGGCCCCGCCAGGTCCTCGAACCCGGTGAGGCCCTGCGCCCCGAACCGCTCCCGGATCCCGGCAATGGAATCGGACTGCACGGCGTAGCCCAGGGCATCGCCCAGGCCCCCGCCCAGCAGGGAACCGTGGATGCGGGACGGAAGGGCAGGGGCGGGCATACCGTGGTCAAAGCTCATGGGGTAAATTTACCGTCCCGGCCACGTGGTCCGGCGTTCCATGCGGGGCCGCTGCCCACCGCGGACAGCTGCTGTCCAGCAAACGCACAGCCTCGGCTGGGATACTGCTCGGGTTGCCCGGTGCCGGCACGGATGGCCGGCAGCAGCACCGGCCCCACAAAACAGCCGGAATTCCCGCCCCCCACAAGCAAAGGTCCCACCATGAGCACCCCCGTCCCAGCCCGCGACGCACTGCAGCCCGGCGGCACGGCTGCCGGACCGGCCGGCCTGCTGCCCCGCCTGGCGGCCGAGGCGTTTGGCAGCCTCTTCCTGGCGGTGGCCGGCCTGGGCGTGCCCCTGTTCAGCATTCCGCAGTCCAGCCCGGTCCCGTCCGCCCTGGCAGCCGGTCTTGCCATCACCGCGGCCATGCTGGCCTTCGGGCATATCTCCGGCGGCCACTTCAACCCCGCGATCACCCTGGGGCACCTCGTGGCCGGACGGATCCGCGCCGGGGCAGCCGCCGCCTACGCGGCCGCCCAGCTCGTCGGGGCGCTGGTGGGCGCCCTGGCCCTCTTCGGGATCCTGCGCACGCTGCCCAGCATCCCGGACAGCCGCACTGCATTCGATACCGTGGCCGCGGGCTTCGGTGAGCACTCCATCATCCAGGCGCCCCTCGCCGCCGTCGTCCTCCTCGAGCTGCTGGGTGCCGCCATCATCGTGGCTGTCTTCCTGGGAGCCACCGGCCGTGAAGGAGGCGCCCGCTCGGTGGCGCCCGTCGCCGTCGGCCTGTCGTTTGCCGCCCTGCTGCAGGTGGGCCAGTCGGTGGGCAACCTGCCGTTCAACCCCGCACGTGCCGTTGCTTCCGCCGTCTTCAGCTCCGGCTGGGCAGTGGAGCAGCTGTGGGTCTTCCTGGTGGCGCCGCTGGCCGGCGCTGCCATCGCGGGGCTGGTGTTCCGGATCGGCGCAGTGGCCCAGTCCCCGGCTCCCGCTGAGGAGGCAGGGGCTCCCGGCAACGACGACGACGTGGATGCCGACGCCGACGCCGAGGCTGCCCCTGTGAATGAGGGACTACCCGCCGAGGCGGCCCGCCACGGAAAGCCCGGCGTCAGCGAGGCCCAGGAGTTCTTCGACGGAAAAAGGTCCTGAGCCTCCTTTGCCGCGGCGTTTTCTTCACTGTCAGTGGCTGCCGATAACTTAGGATCATGCGGTTACTTCACACCTCGGACTGGCACCTGGGCCGTTCCTTCCACGGCGTTGGCATGCTCGACGCCCAGCGCTCCTTCGTGGACCAGTTGGTGGCGGCGGTGCAGCGGGAAAGCGTGGACATCGTCCTGATCGCAGGCGACGTCTACGACCGCGCACTTCCCGGCGTGGACGTTGTGCACCTCCTCGATGACGCACTGGTCCGGCTCACCGCCGCAGGCGCACAGGCAGTCCTCACCAGCGGCAACCACGATTCCGCCATCCGCCTGGGGTTCGCGTCCCGCTTGCTGGAACGCGGGGGAGTGCACCTTCGCACCAGGGTGGAGGACCTCGACCAGCCCCTGCTGATCCCGCTGGGAACGGACGCTGCGGGAAAAGACGCCACTTTGGCGCTGTACGGCATCCCATGGCTCGAACCCAGGATGGTCGCCGACCAGCTGGGCGTGGACACGGCAAGCCACTTCGAGGTTACCCGCGCCGCAACAGGCCTGGTCCGGGCGGACATTGCCCGGCGCGCCGCGTCCGCCACCGTCCATTCGGTGGTCCTGGCGCATACCTTCGCCAGCGGCGGCATCAGTTCGGACAGCGAGCGTGACCTCAGCATCGGCGGCGTGGGAGCGGTTCCCCTGGACCTCTTCGACGGTTTCAGCTACACCGCGCTGGGCCATCTGCACGGCCGGCAGAAGCTGTCCGAATCCGTCAGGTACTCCGGATCGCCACTGGCTTATTCCTTCTCCGAGGCCGCGCACCAAAAGGGTGCCTGGCTGGTGGATGTTGGTCCGGAAGGCGTGGAGTCGGTGGCGGAAGTCCTCTGGGAGGCGCCGCGTCCACTCGCCGTACTCCGCGGACCGCTGGAGGAGCTGCTGGCGGATCCGGGCCATGCGTGGGCGGAAGCCGCCTACTGCCAGGTCACCCTGACCGATGCCCAGCGTCCCGCCCGCGCCATGGAAAGGCTGCGCGCCAGGTTCCCGGAGACCCTGGTCCTGGCCTTCGACCCGCAGGGCGCCGCTGCCCCTGCCGAGGCAAGCTACAGCAGCAGGCTCGCCGGCGCACCGGATGACCTGGCTGTCTGCTGCGGGTTCCTGGACCACGTGCGGGGACGGGGCGCCGACCCCGCCGAAACGGCTGCGCTCGCGGCCGCGCTGGAAAACGTCAGGCTTTCGGAGGTATCGCGGTGAGGATCCACAAGCTGCGGATTTCCGCGTTCGGGCCCTTCGCCGGGACCGAGGACATCGACTTTGACCGCCTGAGCGCGCACGGACTGTTCCTGCTGAACGGTCCCACCGGTGCCGGCAAGACCAGCGTGCTGGATGCCATCTGCTTTGCGCTGTACGGCTCCGTCCCCGGTGCCCGGCAGGACGGGAAGCGGTTGCGCAGCGACCACGCGGAGCCGGGACAGGAACCCGCCGTCACGTGTGAGTTTTCCGCGCAGGGCCGCCGCTTCGAGGTGACCCGGTCCCCGGCGTGGGAGAAGCCGAGCGCCCGCGGGAAGAACGGCTTCACGGTCCAGCAGGCCAAGACGCTGCTTCGGGAGCGGGTGGGCTGTGCCTGGGTGGAGAAGTCCGCCCGCAACGATGAGGCGGGCGCGGAAATCATGGCCCTGCTGGGCATGGACCGTGAACAGTTCACCCGGGTGGTGATGCTGCCGCAGGGTGATTTCGCTGCCTTCCTGCGTTCAAAGGCTGCTGACCGGCTGGACCTGCTGCAGAAGCTCTTCGGCACGCAGAGGTTTGAAGCCCTGGAACAGGAACTGTCCCGGCAGGCTGCCGCCGCCAGGGAGGACGTGGCGGTCCTGTCCGGGCAACTCGACGTCCTTGCCTCGCGCGCCGAAACCGAGGCCGCCCCGCTGCACCTTCCCGAAGAGGGAGCGCCGCCAACCGACGAGATTCCCCGCCGCCTTGCCTGGCTGCAGGCCGCCGCCGCCCTGCGCCACGACGAGCTCGCGGGACAGGCCGCCGCCGCTGAGGAAGCCAGCCAGGGCCGCCGCGCGGAAGCTGAAACGGAGGCTGCCCGCCACGAACGGCACCGGAAACTCGCCGCAGCTGCCGCCCGGAAGAAGGCCCTCGAGGAGGGGGCAACATTGCAGGAGGAGCGTTCTTCCCGGCTGGCCAGGCACCGGCAGGCAGAGGTTCTCCAGGGGCAGCTGCAGGCGGTCGACGCTGCTGCCGGGAAGGTCCGTGGCGCCGCCGCGGCCGCCGAATCGGCCGTGACGCTGCTGCGCCTCGCCGCCGGGGACGGCGGTGAGTTGGCCCAGCTCGACGCCGGAACATCAGGGGGTCCGCAGTCCAATCCGGGTTCCCCGCAGGATGGCCCGGACAGCTTGCCCGGGGCGGTGGAGGAACTGGGCCGCCTGCGTTCGCTGCTGGCCGTCGTCGAGGCACGGTTGCCTGACGAAGAAAGGCTCAAGGAGCTGCGGGAGCGGCGCCACGGCTTAACGGGCCGACTGGATGGCCTGGAGCTCGCCGCGGAGACGCTGGGCCAGCGCACCGCGCAGCTGGTGGCGGAACGGGAACAGCTCTTGGCGGGCCTGGACCAGCTGGAGGCGCGCGCTGCGGAGGCTTCGTTGCGGCGCAAGGAGGCGGCCGCTGCGGCGGAGCTGCTGGACGTGGTCAGGCGGTACGGGGACGCAGCCAAGCGCAGGGATCTCGCCAAGAGCCGCCATAATGATTCCCGGGAGAACCTCCTGGAGGCGAAGCGCCGCTGGCTGGACCTGCGGGAAGAGCGGCTGGCGAACGCGGCATCCGAACTGGCTGCCGGGCTGGTTGCCGGGGAACCGTGCCCTGTCTGCGGAAGTGGAGAACATCCCGGCCCGGCAGATGAGGGAACCGGAGGGCCGTCCTTGGCCCAGGACGAGGAACAGGCCCACGGCGTGTACGAGGCCGCGGAGGCTTCACATGCCGGGGTTGCTGTTGATCTGGCCGAGAGCGAGCAGGCAGTGGCTGTCCTCGCGGGACAGGGCGGGACCACGCCGGTGGACGATGCGCGCTCGGGTGCAGCTGATGCACTCGCGGCGGCAGTGGATGCCGAGCAGGCGGCGGAGCAGCTGCAGGACAGGCGGCAGCGGCTGGAGGCTCTGGATGAGAGCCTCAGCCAGGCCCGGGCCACACTGTCCGAAACGGAAGCCGGGATGTCCCAGGCCACCGCGGGCCTTGCTGATCTGGCGGAACAGGTTGCAGCGCTGGACGCTGCGCTTTCAGGCCTGCGGGGGAGCCACCGCAGCCTGGCCAGCCGGTTGAGGGAACTTGAGGATGCGGTGGCGGTCCTGGACAAGGCGGTCGAAGCGCAGGTGCGCCTGGATAATGCGCGGCTGCACGCCGCCGAAGCGCAGGACGCCCTGGAACAGGCGCTGCCCGGTTCCGGATTTGCCACTGCTGACGAGGTCCGCAGCCAGCTCCTTGGTGCCGCTGACCTCGCCGGCCTTGAAGCCGCCATCCGTGCCGCCCAGGATGAAGCTGCCCGCGTAGCCGGGCTGTTCGAGTCAGACGACATCATGCTCGCACAGGAGGAAGCGGCAGGCGGCTTTATCGCGGACGAGGAACGGCTGGCCTCGCTGCGCAGGGACGCTTCGGCTGCCCAAAACCAGGCTCGGGAGGCCGATCTCGCTGCCGGCCTGGCCGGCCGCTGCGTGGAATCGTTGAAGGCGATCGCCGCGGACTATGAAGCGCTGGCCGGGTCCTCACGCGAGCCGGCGGAGCGGGCCCGGATGCTTGCCGGGTTGGCCGACGCCGCAGCCGGCCGGGGCGAGAACACGTACCGCATGAGCCTGAACAGTTACGTCCTGGCCGCGCGGCTGGAGCAGGTGGCCCTCGCCGCATCCGAACGCCTGGTGGCCATGAGCGACGGCCGGTACCTGCTCCAGCACACAGATGCCAAGGCCGCCCGCGGGGCAAAGTCGGGGCTGGGCCTGGAAGTGGTGGACCAGTGGACGGGCTTCCGCCGGGACACCTCCACGCTGTCCGGAGGCGAGTCCTTCATGGCCTCGCTCTCGCTGGCCCTGGGCCTTGCAGACGTGGTCCAGCAGGAATCCGGAGGCGTGGAAATCGAAACCCTGTTCGTGGACGAGGGCTTCGGCAGCCTGGACGACCAATCGCTGGAGCAGGTGATGGATGCGCTTGAAGGACTTCGCGACGGCGGGAGGGTGGTGGGACTGGTCAGCCATGTTGCCGAGATGAAGCAACGGATCAGCACCCAGCTTCAGGTGGTCAAGAACCGGAATGGCTCCACGCTGCGGATCTCCGAAAGCCTGGACGCAGTTCTCTGACCGTCCCCTGACCGGGGCCGATATACTTGTCGGTGTTACCGGGTTGCGCGCATCGGGAGGAGGGACGATGCGCACGTACTGAACGAGCCCAGAAGTGACACCACACGCCAACCCTTCACCCGCCGGTACCGTCCCTGTCCAGGCCTCCCCATGCCAGGAAAGCCCGGAAGCCCCGGAGACGCCAAAGCGCGGACGCTTTTCGCGCCTCCCGCACCTCGCCGGCGCAGGTTTCCTGCCCCTCGGCCTCTTTGCCCGGCTCCCTCTGGCCATGCTGGCCATGGGTACCCTCACCCTGGTCACTTCCTTCAGCGGCTCCTTTGCGGCCGGGGGCACGGCTGCAGGCGCCGTGGGCATCGGCTCCGCCCTGGGGGCACCGCTCTTGGGATCCCTTGCCGACCGGAAGGGACAGCGGCCGGTCCTTTTGCTGGCGGCAGTGCTCAATACAGTGGCCGTGCTTGCCCTGGTCCTTGCCGCCGGTACCGCTGCGGTCCTGGACGGGTTCGAGCCACAAGTGCTCGCAGCCGCCTTCGCGGCCGGTGCCACCTGCCCCCAGGTGGGACCCCTGGCCCGGGTCCGCTGGATGGCGCTCACTGCCACTGCGGGAGGTCCAACAGCACCGCCGCATGCTGCCGCCCGCGACCTCGACACGGCGCTGTCCTACGAGAGCACCGCGGACGAGGTGACTTTTGTCCTTGGACCGGCGCTGGTGGGAATCCTGGCCAGCTTCGTGGCGCCCTGGCTTCCGCTGGTCCTGGCGGCGGCCATGACCATCACGCTGGTGCCCGCCTTCGCCGTGCATCCCACGCACCGGTCCGTGCCGGCCCGCCGGGGCCCGGCAGGCGGCAAGCACGTGCCTGCCGGGAAGCTGCCGTGGGCTGTGGCCCTGCCCGTCCTCGCCATGGCCTGCATGGGCACCTTCTTCGGTTCCACCCAGGCCGCATTGAGCGCCTTCTCCGCCGGTCTTGCCGGACCGGAAATCGCGGGCCTGCTGTACGCCGTCATGGGCCTCAGTTCCGCGGCGGCCGCCCTGTCGGTTGCCTACTGGCCGCACCGGGCAGGCCTGGGGCTGCGCTGGGTGTCCTGCGCCGTCCTGATGGCGGGACTGGCGGTCCTGCTGCTGGTACCGTCGTCGCTGCCCATGATGGCGGTGGTCCTGTTGGTCCTTGGCCTCCCGGTGGGACCGGTCATGGTCACCGTCTTTGCCGTGGGCGGGAAGGTGGCGCCGGCCGGCAGGCTTGGCACGGTCATGACCGCCCTGGCCAGCGGCATCGTTGCCGGGACCGCCGTTGGCTCCTCCATAGGGGGACAACTGGCCCAACTCCACGGGGCTGCCGGCGCATTCCTTGTCCCGCTGTGCGCGGCGGTGGCGCTGGCGCTGCTTGGCGCGGGAACCGCCGTCGTGCTTCGCCGACGGACCTGACCCGTTGCCCCCGGCGCCTTCCGCGGCCTTACGCCAGCTGGCGCTCGATCCTGGCCGCACTCTCCGCGATGGCTGCGCCCACGGTTTCGGGATCGTGCGCGGACCGGATATAGACCACCGCCAGTGCGGCCGGACGACCCCCGGGCACGCGGATGGGTGCTGCCAGCGATGAGACGCCGGCGATCACTTCGTCATGGCTGGCCGAGTAGCCCTTCCGCCGTGCTGCCGCCGCTTCCGGACGGTAGGGCGTACCTGTCGCAAGCCTGTCCCACTCATCCTCCGAAAGGGCGGACTGGATGGCAATGCCGGGCGCGCCGGCGTTGATGGGGTGGCGGGTGCCAGGGTGCTGGGCGACGGTTGCCCCAGAGTGCCTGGGCTCGACCGTGACGAGGGTGATGCAGTCGTGGTGGTCCCAGACCGCAATGAACGCTGTCATGTCCAGTGAGTTTGCCAGCTGGGTGAGCTCCGGCAAGGCGGCGCTCTGCAGGTTGCGTGAGACTCCCCGGGCCAGGACGGCCAGGCCGGGCCCGGGCTGGACCCGCCCGGCGTCGTCGCGCACCAGCAGCGAATGGTCTTCAAGGGTCCGAAGGATCCGGTACGCCACCGAACGGTGCACGCCCATGGCGTCGGCCAGTTCCGCGATGGTCATCGGGCCGGGCGCGGCCGCCAGGATCTCAAGGGCGCGAATGCCGCGCGACAGAGTCTGGGAGGGCGAAGCCTGGGTGGCCGGCCCTGCCGGGGCTGCGGCTGCGGCGGGAGTCATGGAGTCCATCCTAGGTGCGTGGACAGGTCTGTTGTGTCCTTTATGGGAACTTCCAGTTCAAATATAGAACTCAATGGACAATTTGCCGTTCACCGCAAAAATCGACCACACCGTGTCGCGTATCACAGTTTCCGTAGTACCCTACTAACTAACTGACCGTTCTGTCGGTAATTCTGAAGGCGTACGGGCAGCCCCGCTGCCCGATAAACAATGGAGTTTCAATGACCACACCTTCCAAGGTGGATACATTCGCCGGTCCCAGCACACGGCGTGAGGAACGCAAGGTCCTCGCCGGAACCCTCGTCGGCACCACCATCGAATGGTACGACTTCTTCATCTTTGCCCAGCTGACCGCAACGCTGCTGTCACCGCTGTTCCTGGCACCGCTGAACGAGTCCAACCCGGGCCTGGCGCAGATCCTCTCCTTTGCCCTCATCGGCATCAGCTTCCTGTTCCGCCCCCTCGGCGCAGTGATTGCTGGACACCTCGGCGACCGCCTGGGGCGGAAGGCGATGCTGGTCTTCACCCTGGTAATGATGGGCGCGGCCACCGCACTCATCGGCATGCTGCCCACCTACGCGCAAATCGGAGCCTGGGCCCCGGTGCTGCTGATCCTGCTGCGGGTCATCCAGGGCTTCTCGGCCGGCGGTGAATGGGGCGGCGCTGCCCTGATGGCCGTCGAGCACGCACCGGTCAACCGGCGCGGACTCTTCGGCGCCTACCCGCAGATCGGCGTGCCCGTGGGCATGATCCTTGCCACCGGCCTCCTGTTCTTCCTCAACACCGGCATGTCCAAGGAAGACTTCGCGGCCTGGGGCTGGCGTGTGCCGTTCCTGCTGTCCATCGTCCTGATCGTGGTGGGGTACCTCATCCGCCGCGCCGTTGCCGAAAGCCCGGTCTTCCAGGAGATGGCCCAGCGGAAGGAGGAGAGCAAGGCACCCCTGGGTGAGCTGGTCAGGAACCACAAGCTCCCGGTCCTGTACTCCACGCTGATCTTTATCGGCAACAACGCGGCAGGTTACCTGCTGATTGCGTTCTTCATCTCCTACGCCACCAAGACCCTGAAGATGCCCACGCCGCAGATCCTCCTGGCCACCACGCTGGCGTCCTTTGGCTGGCTGATCTTCACCCTGGTGGGCGGCTGGCTGTCCGACCGCATTGGCCGCGTCAAGACGTTCCTGATCGGCTACGCCATAGTCTTCGCCTGGATGATCCCGATGTTTGCCCTGATCGATACCAAGGACATCATGCTCTACGGCGTCGCCCTGTTCGTCCTCACGATCGGCCTGGGCCTGTCCTACGGCCCCATGTCCGCCATGTACGCAGAGATGTTCCCTGCGCATGTCCGGTACTCCGGCATCTCCATCGGGTACGCCTTCGGCGCCATCCTGGGCGGTGCCTTCGCGGCGACCATCGCAGAATCCCTGCTCCAGTCCACTAAGTGGACCGGTTCGATCGGCATCTACATCATGGTCCTTTGCGTGATTTCCGCCGTCGGCGTGGTGCTGGCCAAGGAGACGAAGGGCCGCCCGCTCGGCGTCAGCAGCCACCACTGATCCCACCGGCACCCGCCAGGGTCAGAAAAGCTGGGGCAGGTCCCACCCGCCCCACCGTGGCCTCCACCAGTCGCGGAACCGCACCACCAGCAGCCCGGACCGCTCGGTCCGGGCTGCTGGTGCGTGCGGGGCAGTTCTGCCCATCGCCGTGATTGGCCGGTCCCCGGTAGCGTTGCCCCGGGGGCCGAACGCTGCGTGCCACACCGTGGGGCAGGATCAAACATGTGGGGGCAAGGTGGCGGGAGAAGCCAGCGGTTCAAAAACGCGGCGTGGACGCCGTCCATCCCGTTGGCGGCGTGCATGCACCCTCATGCCCGCCACGCTCGCCCGTAAGGTGGCGCCCGTGGTTGCGACCAGCCTTCTGGCGGCACTGGCGGCATGTGCGCCCGTGGACTCCCCGGCTGCGGGCCTGGATCTTGCTTCCGCGAAACAGTCCCTACTCAGTCAGCAGGACGAGCTGAAGTCGGTAGTGCCGCCGGACGAAGTGTCCACGTCTACGCGGACCGAAAAGTCCCGTGCGTTGTTTGAATGCGGGAACGGTGGCTACTACTGGCCGGGAACGATGGATGTGGTCCTTACCCCGGATGCCGACACCGCGTCCCTGCTGCCGAAGATTGAAGCCGAGTGGTCCGCGAAGCCTGGTTGGACGGTCCAGTCCGGGACGGGCATCAACGGAATCCCCGAACTGATAGTTTTCAGCGGGGAAGGGTACCGGCATTCAATCCAGTACGACCCGCAGCGGAACTCACTTTATGTGCTGTCCTCGTCCGCGTGCTTTCGGATGGAGGGAAGACCAGAACCGGGGGTTGACTACTGACGGACGGGAATGGAATCGATCCGCGCTGCCCAGGCGGCTCAGACGGCCAGGAACGAAATGGCGGCCTGTTTGAAGGCCCGGCTGGTAATGGCATTGGTGTGGTTCCGGCCGGGCAGCACCAGCTGCTCCGCCATGGACCCGGCGCTGCGGGCCAGTTCGGCAAGCCTGGGCAGGGTGTGGGCCCGCTCGTCCTTGTCGCCCACCACCAGCAGCATCGGAACGTGGGGGACCGCTTCGGCGGGGTCGTACGGTTCAGCCTTGATGGCCTCCACCAGCGACAGCAGCGCGAAGATGTTGTTGCTCGGCAGGAGCAGGGCCATCTTGAGCAGTTGGGCGGTGGATTCGTCACTGATGGGCGTACCGTCCGCCAGGTAGTCCTGGGCGGCCCGGAGGTCGAACGCGGCGAGCGGATCCGAATCGTTGGGTCCACCGAGCACCAGCCGGTGCACCAGCTCAGGCTGCGTGGCGGCAAACTCCCAGGCGAGCCGGGAGCCCAGCGAATAACCCACCACGTCGAGCCCGCTGGAAGGATCACCGTCGTGCAGGGGCCGCGCACCGGCGTCGAAAACTGCCTGGAGCAGGTCCGCCCTGATTTTGCTGGGGGAGTAGGAATCGCGGTCCTCCGGCGCGCCGCTGCGGCCGTGGCCCGGCAAATCGACGGTGATGATCCTCCGGCCGGCGTCAAGCAGGGCCGACACCCAGCCGGTGTCCTCCCAGTTGAGCTTGGAAGATGAGGAAAAGCCGTGGAGCAGCAGGACCGGCCGCAGTCCGGCGTCGGAGGCGGGTTCATGGACCGCGACGTACAGCTGCGGGTCGGTCCCTTCGACGGTATGCCCCTGCTGCTGTCCGGTGTGCCTGCCGCTCATGGTGTCAGTTCCCCAATCAGGTAGTGCGCCTGGGCGGGCCCGGCGCGTCGGTGCGTCTTCCTTTGAAAGGTACCCGCCCCTCTACCTGTTGGCCAACCGGTTACGGCCGGCCACGCGGGCCCCGGCGGCGCACGCCAGCGCAATGCCGGCGATCAGGGCGAAAGTGCTGAAGAGCTGGACGCGGCTGCCCTCGGCGCTGAAGCCGACCGCGAAAATGAGGCCCAGCAGGACCAGGCCCAGGATGGTCAGTCCGGGGAAGCCCTTCATCCGCAGGGGCAGGGGGGAGCCGTCCCGGTCTGCCCGCCGGCGCAGGATCAGCTGGGAGATCAGCGCGCTGCCCCACACCACCAGGCACGTGGATCCCACCAGCTGGAAGAGGGCAGGCAGGATCCGTTCCGGGAACAGCAGCTCCAGGACCGTGGCGATGAAGCCGAACGCCACGGAAACCGCTACGGCGAGCAGCGGCACGCCGGCACCGTTGAGCCGCGTGAGGACCCGGGGCGCCTCTCCCCGCTGCGAGAGCGAATACACCATGCGGGATGCGCCGTAGAGGTTCGCGTTCAGCGCCGAGAGGAGTGCGACGACGGCCACGAGGGTAATGGCGGTGGAGGCGCCCGGGATCCTGGCAGCGTCCAACACACCGGCGAAGGGCGAGGCGAGGCCCTTGGACGTGGCCGGCAGGACGGCGGCAATGACGAAGACGGAGCCGATGTAGAACACCAGGATGCGCCACACCACGGTCCGGATGGCTTTGCCGACGCTGCGCTCGGGGTCTTCGGTTTCGGCTGCGGCGACCGAGACGATTTCCGTGCCGCCGAAGGCGAAGATGACCACAAACAGGGCTGCGGCGACACCGCCCAGGCCTTGCGGGGCAAAATTTCCCGTGAGGTTTGCCGCGCCGGGGGAGTCGACGCCGGGCAGCAGGCCCAGGAGCAGGGCGGCGCCGATGGCGAGGAACAGGACAATGACGGCCACCTTGAGGATGGCGAACCAGAACTCGAACTCACCGAAATTCCTGACGCCGGCCAGGTTGATGCCGGTAAAGACCACCATGAAGAGCAGAGCCAGCGCCCAGACCGGCACCACGGGCCAGACGGAGAACAGCAGTCCGGCGGCGCCCAGGGCCTCGGCGGCGATAACCACCACCAGCTGCAGCCACCAGAGCCATCCGATGGTGGCACCGGCCGTCCGGCCGAGCGCCTTTTCCGCGTATACCGAGAAAGCTCCGCTGGTCGGGTTGGCAGCGGCCATCTCGCCCAGCGCCCACATCACCAGGATGATCAGTGTGCCGGCTACGAGGTAGGAGAGCAGCACCGCAGGTCCAGCTGCCTGGACGCCGGCGCCTGACCCCAGGAACAGCCCCGCGCCGATGGCGCTGCCCAGCCCCATCATGGTGAGCTGGCGCGGCTTCATGCTGTGGCCGGCTGTGGCGTTGGTGGGGATGGCGGCGGACGTGGTCCGGCCAGACTTCGTCGTCATGGGGGCAATGCACCTTCTGGGGCTGGTGGGTGGGGCGGCCCGCTGGGGGTCCGGGTCCTCGTGGGACCTTTTGAATTTACCGCCTCCGGAACGTGCCCGGAAACGCGGCAGGAAGGAGGGGAACGGATCGCAGGCAAAACCGCTTCATGGCCTGCCGCCCGCGGTGCCGGGCGTAGGCGGCAGAAATATTTCCATTTCGGGTGTGCCCGGCCGTAGAATTAGTTTTGGTCAAGATGACCATAACTAAGGATCGACCGCCCGAAGGTTGTCGAACGGGGACGGAAGGCGGTGAAGCGGGTGTACTACAGTTCGGCAAACGTTTCCGAGCGCCAGGCCGCCCCGCCGTCGCTGGCCATCTCCACGGTGATCTTCGCACTCCGGCCCAGCGAGTCCTCAGGCCGGCCCACGTTGTGGCTTCCCCTGGTGCGCCGCATCCGGGAGCCCTTCAAGGGACTGTGGGCCCTGCCGGGCGGACCCCTCAGCCACGACGAGTCCCTCCAAAGCGCCGCGGCCAGGAACCTGCAGGAGACCACCGGCCTCGCGCCCCGCTACCTGGAACAGCTGTATGCCTTCGGCGGCCTGCACCGCTCACCCACCCAGCGGGTGGTGTCCATTGTCTACTGGGCGCTGGTCCAGCCCACGGAAGCTGCGCTCGCCGATGAATCCGAAAATGTGAGGTGGTTCCGGGCCGACCGCCTGGGCGGGCTCGCCTTCGACCACAACGCCATTGTGGACTACGCCCTGGGACGGCTCCGGAACAAGCTGGCCTACGGCTCGGTGGCCTACCACCTGCTGGGCGAGTACTTCACGCTCGCCCAGGTCCGCGAAGTCTACGAAGCCGTCCTGGACCGCCAACTGGACCCGGCCAACTTCCGCCGGCAGCTCAAATCGACCCCGGAAATCGAAGAGACCGGGGAACACCTCCAGGGCGGCAAGCACCGCCCGCCACGCCTCTACCGCTACACCGGCCGGCCCGGCCTTGACCCAGACAACAGGAGCACACCATGAGCAGCGTCAACACGGCAATCCAGCTGATCACGCGCGAACAGGCCGAGAAGGGCGCCGCCGCCAAAGGCAGCACCTGCAGCCCGGCTCTGGCCAAGGGCCCGTGGGACTACGACCTGGCCGAGGCACTGGCCGGCGTTCCCGCCTACGGCCCGGGCGCCTCCAGTGCGGACCCGGCCCCTGCCGGCACCCCGCGCCAGGGCCAGTTGCCCGACGAGTACAAGCAGGCCAGTGACGCCGAACTCGGCGAACGGATCAGGGCAGCCAAGGCCACACTGGGGGAGCGTGCCGTCATCCTCGGCCACTTCTACCAGCGCGATGAGGTCATCCAGTACGCCGACTTCGTGGGTGACTCCTTCCAGCTCGCCAACGCCGCGCTGACGCGGCCGGACGCAGAGGCCATCATCTTCTGCGGCGTCCACTTCATGGCGGAGACGGCAGACATCCTCTCCACGCCGGAACAGGCAGTCATCCTGCCCAACCTGGCCGCCGGCTGCTCCATGGCCGACATGGCGGACGCGGATTCCGTGGAGGAGTGCTGGGAACAGCTCGAGGAGATCTTCGGCACCGAGCCCGACGCCGAGGGCCGGGTCCCGGTCATACCCGTCACCTACATGAACTCCTCCGCAGCACTGAAGGCGTTCTGCGGTGAACACGGCGGCATCGTCTGCACCTCCTCGAATGCAAAGACGGTCCTGGAGTGGGCATTCCAGCGGGGCCAGCGGGTCCTGTTCTTCCCCGACCAGCACCTGGGACGCAACACGGCCAAGGCCCTGGGTGTTCCCCTGGACCAGATGCCCATGTGGAACCCGCGCAAGGACCTGGGCGGCAACGACGAACAGGCGCTCCTGGACTCCCGCGTGATCCTCTGGCACGGGTTCTGCTCCGTCCACAAGCGCTTCAGCGTCGCCCAGATTGAAAAGGCCCGGGCGGACTTCCCCGGCGTGCAGGTCATCGTGCACCCCGAATGCCCCATGGAGGTGGTGGACGCCGCGGATTCCGCCGGCTCCACGGACTTCATCAAGAAGGCCATCGCCGCCGCCACCGAGCCCACCACATTCGCCATCGGCACCGAAATCAACATGGTCAACCGGCTTGCCGCCGAGTACCCGCAGCACACCATCTTCTGCCTGGACCCGGTGATTTGTCCTTGCTCCACCATGTACCGGATCCACCCCGGCTACCTCGCCTGGGTACTGGAGGAACTGGTGGCCGGCCGCGTGGTCAACCGCATCACGGTGGACCACAACGTGCAGGCCAACGCCAGGACGGCGCTCGAGCGCATGCTCGCCGCGAGGCCGTGATGACGCGCCGCCTGGCCGTCGTCGGAAGCGGTATCGCAGGGCTCTACGCCGCACTGCTTGCCACCGATGCCGGTGCGGACGTGGTGCTGCTGACCAAGGGCGCGCTGGACCAGAGCAACACCTGGTACGCGCAGGGCGGGATCTCCGCCGTCCTCACCGAACCTGCCCCGGGAGACACCGTCGACGCGCACATCGCCGACACCCTGCGCGCCGGGGGCGGGCACTGCAACGAGGCCGCAGTCCGGCTGATGTGCACTGAGGCGCGGCGGGATATCACCGGCCTGCAGCGCTACGGTGTCGCCTTCGATGCGGGCCACGCCGGGGCGGGAACGGCAGGGACCACGCACGACGTCGGCCCGGCCCTTGGGCTCGAAGCAGCCCACAGTGCCCCGCGGATCCTGCATGCAGGAGGAGACGCCACAGGTGCCCGCGTGGCCGGAGCGCTGATCCAGGCCGTCCTCTCCCGCAGGGACGGGGGACAGCTCACCATCATCACGCACGCCCTGGCCACCGCTTTGGTGACCCGGGACGGGAAGGTGACAGGCGTCGGATACCTTAAGGACGGCCGGCCAGCGCAGCTGGACGCGGATGCCGTCCTGCTCGCCACCGGGGGAGCAGGCCAGCTGTTTTCGCAAACCACCAACCCCGCCGTTGCCACCGCCGACGGACTGGCGCTCGCCGTCCGCGCCGGAGCGGCAGTGGCAGACCTTGAGTTCTTCCAGTTCCACCCCACCTGCCTGGTCAGCTCCGCCGCGGCCCACCCGGACCGGCTGGACGGGCCACTGCTGATCTCCGAAGCCGTCCGCGGCGAAGGGGCCATCCTGCTGGACTCCGGCGGACGCCGCTTCATGCGGGCCTACCACCCCGACGCCGAACTGGCGCCCCGCGACGTCGTCTCCCGCAGCATCGCCCTCCACCTGGCCAAGCTGGGCGATCCCACCGGCCACGTCTACCTTGACGCCCGCGGTATCGAGCAGGCCAAGGGCGCGGGCTTCCTCGGGCAAAGGTTCCCCACCCTCACCCGCAAAACCCTTGACGCCGGCATCGACTGGACCCGCGAACTGGTACCCGTCGCCCCCGCTGCGCACTACTGGATGGGTGGGGTACGCACCGACCTCTCCGCACGCACCACCGTTCCGGGCCTCTACGCCGCCGGCGAAGTTGCCTGCACGGGTGTCCAAGGGGCAAACCGGCTGGCCAGCAACTCCCTCCTCGAGGGACTCGTTTTCGGCCGCCGCGCTGTTGAAAGCTTCCTCTCCGGTGACCGGGGCTGGGACGCGTCCCGCGTCAGCGATGCTCCGCGTGCTGCCTCGGCCGCGGGCGGCCTCGGCTTGACGCACGCTTCCGCACCCCTGCCGCGAAACGCGAGTGCGCACGTCGCCGTCCCTGCTGGTTTTGAAGGGGCCGGCGAGCCGTTTTCCCGGGAGGCTCTACGCCGCCTCATGACCTCGCACGCCGGGGTGCTGCGCTCCGGGAAATTGTTGGCTGAGGCCGGCCGGACGCTCGAGTCCTGGGCCGCCGTCGTCCGTCCTGATGCCGTTGAGTCCGTTGCTGACCCTGTTGCCTGCGAGGACCGGAACCTCCTGTTGGCCGCACAGCTGTTGGTCAGCGCCGCCCTCCAGCGCGGTGAATCGCTGGGGGCGCATTACCGCAGCGATGAACCTGTCGAAACTGCCAACCTGACTTCACTCCGCCCGAAAGCGAGCCTGCTCCATGACTGAACCCGCTGTGATCGACCAGGCAGTGTCCCCGCGCCCCCTGCTGGACCTGACCCTCCCGCCCGCCCCCGTCAGGGACATCCTGGCGCGGGCCTTCGCCGAGGACGCCCCCTCCGGCGACATCACCTCGCAGCTGCTCATTCCCGCCGGCGCCCGCGCCACCGCCGTCCTGAACGCCCGCGTGCCGGGCGTCCTCAGCGGAGCCACCGTCTTCCGCGACGCCATGGAGCTGGTGGACCCTGCCACGCAGGTGGAGCTGCTGGTGGCGGACGGGGAAACGTTCGACGCCGGCACGCACCTCGCACGGGTCACCGGCTCCGCCCGCTCGGTGCTGCTGGCAGAACGCGTGGCGCTCAACCTGGTCCAGCGGATGTCCGCCATCGCCACGAAGACCGCCGAATTCGTGCGGCTCGCCGAAGGTACCCGGGCCCGCATCACGGATACGCGCAAGACCACCCCCGGCCTGCGCATCCTGGAACGGTTCGCGGTCCGTTGCGGCGGCGGTGCAAACCACCGGTACAGCCTCTCCGACGCCGTGCTGGCCAAGGACAACCACCTTGCCGTGATGACCGGCGGGGACCCGGCCAAGCTCACGGCCCTCCTCCTGGCCGCCAAGGCACAGCTGGGACACACCACCCACTTCGAAGTCGAAGTGGACCGCATGGACCAAATCGAACCCGTGCTGGCAGCGGGCGTGGACACCATCATGCTGGACAACTTCAGCATCGACGAGCTCAAGGCAGGGGTGGCCCTCGTGGCCGGCCGGGCCCGGGTGGAAGCCAGCGGAAACGTCAATACCGGCACGGTCGCGGCCATCGCGGCCACCGGGGTGGACGTCATCTCCGTGGGCGCCCTCACCCACTCCGTGGCCGCGCTGGATCTGGGCCTCGACGTCGAACTGGCCGCCGGGTGACCCTGCCATGATCTTCCTTGACGCCGCCGCCACCACCCCCGTCCGCCGTGAAGTACTGGACGCCATGTGGCCCTACCTCACCGGCGGCTTCGGTAACCCCTCCAGCCACCACACCCTCGGGGAAGCGGCGGCCGCGGCACTCGCGGGGGCGCGGAGGGCGGTGGCGGATGTCCTCGGCTGCCGGGCCGGCGACGTGGTGTTCACCTCCGGCGGCACCGAAGCGGACAACCTCGCCGTCAAAGGCATCGCCCTGGCCCGGCAGGCCGCAAACCCGCTGCTGGACCGGGTGGTGATCAGCGCCGTCGAACATCCCGCGGTGGAGGAATCCGCCCGGTACCTGGAACGCTTCCATGGCTTCGCTGTCGACGTGGTGCCTGTTGATTCAACCGGCCGCGTCACGCCCGACGCGCTTGCCGGGGCGCTTCGCCCGGAAACCGCGCTGGTGAGCATCATGTACGCCAACAACGAGGTGGGCACCAGCCAGCCCATCGCCGCGCTGGCGGACCTTGCCCACGCCCAGGGCATTCCGTTCCACACCGACGCCGTCCAGGCCGCCGGCTGGCTGCCGCTGGACACCCGCACGCTGGGCGTGGATGCGATGAGCATCTCGGGGCACAAGCTGGGCGCACCCAACGGCTGCGGACTGCTGTTTGTCCGGAGCCGTACGCGCCTTGAACCGGTCATCCACGGCGGCGGCCAGGAGCGGGGGCGCCGGTCCGGAACGGAAAACGTTGCGGGCGCGGTGGGGCTGGCCACGGCCCTCACGCTTGCCCGGGACCGCCAGGCGGGGGAACAGGCGAGGGTAGGCGGGCTGCGTGACCGTTTCATTGCCGCAGTTTTGGCAGGCGTGCCGGACGCCGTCCTCACCGGACACGCGTCGGAACGGCTGCCGTCAGTGGCGTCGTTTTGCTTCCCCGGTACCAGCGGCGAGTCGGTGCTCCTGGAGCTGGAACGGCGCGGTGTGGTCTGTTCCAGCGGCTCAGCGTGCGCTGCCGGCTCAGACGCGCCGTCGGCCGTGCTCACCGCCATGGGTATTCCGGCAGAGGTGGCCCAAACGGCGGTCCGTTTCAGTTTCGACGCGGCGGTGACGCAGGAGGACCTCGACGCCGCCGCGGCTGCCGTTCAGGCGGCTGTCGCCGGCGTCAGGAACCTGGGGGCGGGCCAGGGCCGGTAGCCGAACCTCCATCCGGAGCCACCTGGTCCGGTGCCCTAGCGGTGGCGCGCCCGGCGGAAGATCCAGTGCCGCAGCATGCTGAACCGCACCGCGGTGGCCAGGAAGCCGGAGAGCGTGGTGGCCACCAGTTCGTCACCGACGGTGGCGTCGGGATTAAGCCAGTGCAGCACTCCGAGGCTGCTGCCGGTGATCACCAAGGCCACGGCGATCACCACCAGGCCGTTCAGGTGGTCACGGTAACGGCGCTGCCCGCCGGCGATCTTGAACGTCAGCCGGCGGTTCAGGGCCGTGTTCAGCAGCGACGTGAGGACCAGCGCCACGGCGTTGGCCAGCTGGGCGCCGAGCCACGGCCGCATCAGCGCGTAGAGCCCCAGGGACGCCGCGGTGCAAATGACCCCGACGCCGGAAAAGCGCAGCAGCTGCCGGATGACCGGAAAGCGAAGCACGCCGCGGTAGTGTTTGGTGGCGGGAAAGCGCCGGGGCGCTGTTTCCGTGACGGCGGGTGCGGACAGGCCTTCGCTCACGCGGTATTACCGGTAACGGTCCGCATCAGTACAGCTCGCCGACGGGGATGTCCACTGCGAGCCGGTTGGATGGCCCGGGCAGCGGGCAGGCCCACGCCTCGTTGTAGGCGCAGGAGGGGTTGTAGGCGAAATTGAAGTCCAGGACGAACATGGCATCCGGCCCGGACCCCTGGACCCCGTGGTAGGCACCCTTGATGGTGTCCAGCAGGTAGCGTCCGGCGCCATAGCTGCCTCCCGGCTGGCCCGCCGTGGCATCGCGGAACGGAACGAAGATACCGCCGCCGTATCCGTGGATCTTCCACACCCCCAGCTGGCCCATTTCGGGAAGGTCGAAGGTGCCAAGCCGCACGAAGTTCACCACCCCGTCGGTTCCCGTGTCAACGCTCAGCTCCCGGCCCGCGCCTTCCTTGGTGAGCGGGACATGGAACCGGTAGATGGGGTCGTAGTCTGCGGTCTTCAGACCGGAAAAGCGGGCCTTGTCCGCTGCCGTCAGCGCCGAAGCCGGATGCGTGGCGAACATCAGGTCCCGCTGGTGGCGCCAGTAAGAGTGGGCCTCGGACGGGCTCTCGGCGGATATCCGGCGGACGTTGTCGTAGAGCGCAAAGGTCCGCAGCCGCCAGTCGGCGATGTCCAGGGCCGAAATGTCCGCGGGGTTCTCTTCGGCTGCGCCGTGCTGCTCTTGCGACATAGCCTCCAGCCTAGTCCCAGCCCGGGGTGGTAAATGTCCGACGGCGACACGGCCGGCCCGTGCCTCGGCCGGCGGCGGGCGGGCGGACCGGCCGGGGGATGGCGCCGGGGAGGCAGGAAACACCGCCACGGCAGGCGGGAGAGGGGGACGGACCCCGTTAGGCTGGGCCCCATGACAGGCGCGCCACTGAAGGCTGTTCTTTCCGGTATCTCCCTCATGGCTGCCGCGGTTCTGCTGGCAGCGTGTTCCGGGCCGCAGGCAGCAAGCCCGGGATGGACGGCCCAGCCGGGCCCTTCGGCGCCGGCAGCATCCGGAACAGCCACGGCCGGAACGGCACCGCCGGCTGCCGGCGCCACGGCAGCGGCCCCGGCAACCTCCGGCGAGCCGCAGGCGGTGCCCACCGCAACGTCATGGAAGACCTTCTCCGACCCCGCGAAAACCGTCAGCTTCGACCTCCCGGCGGACTGGATCGCCCAGTCCGTGGCAACGGAGGAGGGCATCCTTCCGGGCGGACTGAAGGTCGACGTGAAGAAGCCCGACGGGACCTTCATGGCTTCGCTCCGGACGGGACTGCCGCCGTCGTCCGTTGACTGCCCGGACAGCGGGCAGCATCCGTACACGGTGATCAGCAGCGTGCCCTTCGACCTGGCCACGCCGGGCGGGGAGGGAACCATCCCGCCGCGCATGGTTTACCGGGTGATCCAGGGCTACCGCTATTTCGGTTCCTACGGCATCACCAATGTGGTGGGTGGAACCGACGGGAAGGCGTGCGAGCTGCGCAACGTGGTGCGTGGGCCGGCCGGGAAGGGCGACTACTCATTTGGGGACCTCGTCGCCCTCAAAGCCTTCGCCCCGGACGAGAAGGTGGCCCCGGCAAAGGCGTTCGACACCCTGGGCCAGGCGGCCCAATACGTCAACGAGAGCCCTGACTTCGCCAACGTGCAGCGGATGCTAATGTCGCTGAAGGTCAAAAACTAGTCCCGCTGCCCGCGCCCACCAGTGCCGGGGCGCCCGACTTGCCTTCCACCCCCAACACCCCCGGAGATTCATGGAACGCTCTGTTTCCGCACGCCTGGCCTTCAGGACCATCGCCAACACCAAGGTGGCCATGGCCGTCGCCGTGGCCAGGAACAGCGGTTACTCATCCTTTGTGGAATCCCTGTCCGTGACGGCCGGGGGAGCGGAGGTACCGCTCACGGAAATTTCGGACCACCACGGGGGCCGGTTCCACTACATGGAGTTCGCCGAACCCGCCGAAGTCACGGTGGAATATTCGGCGACGGTGGCCGGCCGCGCCGTGCCCGAAGAGGCCGACCTGGCCGACCGCATCCGCTATGTTCGTCCCAGCCGCTATGCCGAGTCCGACCGGCTGCTGCCGACGGCGTACGCGGAATTCGGCGGAGTCCACGGGGCCGACCTGGTGCATGCGGTCCGCGACTGGGTCAACGGCGAACTGCGGTACATCAGCGGCTCCTCCCGTGGCACGGATGGCGCGGTGGAGACGCTCCTGAGCAGGCGGGGCGTCTGCCGGGACTTCGCACACCTGGCCATCGCCCTGCTGCGGTCCAAGGACATCCCGGCCCGCCTCGCGGCTGTCTACGCCCCCGGGCTGAATCCCATGGACTTCCACGCCGTGGCGGAAGCCTATGTGGAGGGCGCCTGGCACGTCATCGACCCCACGGGGCTTGCCCCGCGGGAGTCGATGCTGCGCATCACTTCCGGCCGTGACTCGTCGGACACGGCTTTCCTTTCCACGGTGGGCGGAAGCCTGGTCCTGAACCAGCTGCGCGTGACCGCGGTGGTGGAAGGGGACCTGCCGGCAGAGGACCCCGCCCGGCTCGTGCAGCTGGGCTAGCGCTTCCCCAGGGAACTGCGCAGCTTGTCGGTAAGCCGCCTGAGTTCCTTCTGCTCGGCCGCCGTCAGTGCCGGTCCCACCAGGGCCGAGATGTCGCGGACATGCTCGCGGCCGATTTCCTTCTGCAGTTCGCGGCCCTCGTCCGTCAGCTTGAGCAGCACGCCGCGGCCGTCCTCCGGCGCCGGCATCCGGGCCACGAGGCCGCGCTTCTCAAGCCGCTCCACCAGCCGGCTCAGGCTGGACTGGCTCAACAGGACGTTGTCGTTGAGCTCGTTGAGCCGAAGCCAGCCGGACGGGCAGCGGGAAAGCGTGAACAGGACGTCGTACTCGTTCACCGCAAGCTTCCGGAACGCGGGCCCGGACTGCAGCTTCCGCATCACGGCTACCTGCGCCCGGAACAGCGATTCCCAGGTCTCTGCCGCCAGCCGCACCGGAGATTCCGATCCTCCCGTGGCCATTACGCCACCGGGGTGGCGTTGCCGGCATCCTGCGACGCCAGCAGCGCGGCCACGCGGCCTGCGTGCGTGGGCGGTTCCGGAACGTGCGCGGGCTTCAGTGCTGCGTACTCCTTCCGCAGGACCGGCAGCACTTCCTCGCCGAACAGGTCCAGCTGCTCCAGGACGGTCTTCAGCGGCAGTCCCGCGTGGTCGATCAGGAACAGCTGCCGCTGGTAGTCACCGAAGTACTCGCGGAAAGTCAGGGTCTTCTCGATGACTTCCTGCGGGCTGCCCACGGTCAGCGGGGTCTGCGAGGTGAAGTCCTCCAGCGACGGGCCGTGGCCGTAGACCGGGGCGTTGTCGAAGTAGGGGCGGAATTCCTTCACCGCGTCCTGGGAGTTCCTGCGCATGAAGAACTGCCCGCCGAGTCCCACAATCGCCTGGTCGGCCTTGCCGTGGCCGTAGTGCTCGTACCGCTCCCGGTAGAGGCCGATCAGCTGCTGGTAGTGCTCCTTGGGCCAGAAGATGTTGTTGGCGAAGAAACCATCACCAAAGTAGGCGGCCACTTCGGCGATCTGCGGCGTGCGGATGGAACCGTGCCACACGAAGGGAGCCACGCCGTCCAGCGGGCGGGGGGTGGAGGTGAAGTTCTGCAGCGGCGTGCGGAACTTGCCGGACCAGTTCACGGTGTCCTCGTCCCACAGCTTGCGCAGGAGGCTGTAGTTCTCGATGGCCAGCTCCACGCCGTCCTGGATGTTCTTGCCAAACCACGGGTAGACCGGCGCGGTGTTGCCGCGGCCCAGGACCAGGTCGACGCGTCCGTCGGCCAGGTGCTGGAGCATGGCGAAGTCCTCGGCGATCTTCACCGGGTCATTGGTGGTGATCAGCGTGGTGGCCGTGGAGAGGATGATGCGTTCGGTCTGCGCGGCGATGTAGGCCAGCGTGGTGGTGGGGGAGGAGGAAAAGAAAGGCCGGTTGTGGTGCTCGCCGATGGCGTAGACATCCATGCCGATTTCCTCGACTTTTTTGGCGATCGCCACCGAGGCCTTGATGCGCTCGTGTTCGGAGGGGGTACGGCCTGTGGTGGGGTCCGTGGTGATGTCGCTGACGCTGAAAACACCGATCTGCATGACGTGCCTTTCCGTTCCTGGACTTGCTGGGCTTGGTTCCAGTGTAGACCAATTTAGATGCATTTGCATCTATCGCCTTCTGCAACACCGCGCCGCGCCGATTATTCCCCGGCAGGTTACACGCCCCGGACACAGCGATGCCCGCACCACAGGGTGGTGCGGGCATCGCGGGAACCGGGCTTTACTCGGCGCCGCCGGGGGCAGCCCGGCGGCCGCTGACCTTGGGGACCTGGCCTGTGGTCCAGTCCCTGAACTCGGCGTCGATGTCCGAACCGGGTCCGGCCTCCGGGCGGGCCTGCAGGTCGCGCAGCAGCGCCTTCTTCTCGCGCCGGCCTTCCACCAGCCGGTAGAGCACCGGGACCAGGACCAGCGTCAGGGCCGTGGAGGACACCAGGCCGCCAATCACCACCACCGCCAACGGCTGGGAAATGAACCCGCCGCCGCCCGTGAGGCCCAGCGCCATGGGGGTCAGGGCGAAGACCGTGGCAAGTGCCGTCATGAGGATGGGCCGGAGCCGCTGCCTGGCGCCGTTGGTGATCGCATCCGCCACAGTCATGCCGGGCCGGCCGTCACGGGGCTGCCGGTACTGGTTGATCAGGTCTATCAGCACGATCGCGTTGGTCACCACGATGCCCACCAGCATCAGCATGCCGATCAACGAGGGCAGTCCCAGCGGAACTCCGGTGAGCAGCAGCAGGGCCACGGCGCCGGTGGCGGCGAACGGAACCGAGACCAGCAGGATCAACGGCTGCACGAGGGACTTGAAGGTGGCCACCATGATCACGTACACGATGGCGATGGCCGCCAGCAGGGCCAGGCCAAGTTGCCGGAAGGATTCGGCCTGCTGGGTGGTGGCGCCCCCGATGGTGGCAGTGACCCCCGGCGGAAGCTGGACGTCAGCCAGGCGTTTTTGGACTTCGGTGTTCACTGCGCCGAGGTTGGAGCCCGACGGCGTGATGGACACCTTGGCGGTACGCTCGCCGTTGCTGGCGGTGATGGAGACGGGGACGTCCACCTGCTCCACGGCTGCGATGGTTCCCAGTGTGACCGGCCGTCCGGCCGCCGGAAGCGGGATGTTCCGGACGGCATCGATGCTGGTGAACTTGGTGCCCTGGCCAATGCGGACGGGGAAGTCATTGGTGTCGATCCGGACCGTGCCGGCCGGGATGGGGCTGATCGTGGAGGCCAGCACACCGGCCACCTGCTCCTCGTTCAGGCCGGCTGCCGCGGCCTTGGCCCGGTCCACCTTGACCTGCACCACGGGGTTGCTGGCGGCAAGGTTGCTGGCCACTTCGCTCGTTCCGGGCACCCCCGTCATAGCAGCAACCATGGTGTCGCTGGCCGACTGCAGGTCGGCGCTGGTGGCAGCCTTCAGCGTGATGTCAACGGTGGACGAGGTGCCGAAGCCACCCTGCTGGGTTCCCACGGAGATCTTTCCGGCGTCGGGGACCTTCGCCAGCTCCGAGCGAACGGTGTCCTGGAGCCGTTCCTGGTCGGCCTTTTCGTCAGTCACCACGGTGAATGTCGAGTTGGACGATCCGGTGGAGGTCAGTGCCGCGAAGCCTGCCTGGGCGTTGCCGGATGTCACCTGGACGTCTTTGATGCCGTCGATGCCGCGCAGCACCCCTTCGAGGCGGATGGCCGCCGCGCTGGTGTCGGCCAGGCTGGTCCCCGCCGGCAGCACCTGGCGCACGGTCAGGCTGTTTTGCCCCGAGTTCCCCAGGAGGTTGGTGGCAAGCAGCGGCGTCATGGCAGCGGTGGCACCGAGCACCAGGACAGCTGCCACCAGGGTGATGACCGGGTGTTTCTGCGTGGACCGGAGGATGGGAAGGTAGCCGCGCTGCAGCCTGCTGCGCTGTTCTGCGTCGTGGGCCCTCGCCTTGGCCTCGTCGGCGATGCGCCGCGCCTCCGGGGTGCCCGGAGCTGCGCCTCCGGCAACGCCCTTGGGATTCCGGAGGAACCAGTAAGCCAGCACCGGGACGATGGTGAGGGAGACCAGCAAGGACGCCAGCAGCGCCATGGTGACCGTCAGGGCGAAGGGCCGGAAAAGTTCGCCGGCCAGTTCGCCGACAAAAGCGATGGGCAGGAACACCGCCACCGTGGTCAGGGTCGAGGCGGTGATGGCCCCGGCAACTTCCTTGATGGCGGTGAGGATCGCCGTCGACTTTTCCTCGCCGTAACTGAGGTGCCGTTTGATGTTCTCAATGACCACGATCGAGTCGTCCACCACCCGCCCGATCGCGATGGTGAGGGCGCCCAGCGTCAGGATGTTCAGCGAGTAGCCGGTGGCTGACAGGCCGATGAAGGTGATGAGGAGGGACAACGGGATGGAAATGGCCGTGACCAGCGTGGACCGTGCCGACATCAGGAAGAGCAGGATGATGGCGACGGCGAACCCCAGTCCCAGGAGGCCTTCGGTGGTGAGGTCCTTGATGGACTTTTCGATGAACGGGGCCTGGTCGAACACGGGCGTGAACTTTGCGTTCGACCCCAGCTCGGCCTCCAGGTCGTTCAGCGAGTCCCGCACGGCGTGCGAGATCCCTACGGTGTCGCCCTCAGGTTTCTTGGTCACGGACACGGCGAGAGTCTCGGCGCCGTTGGTACGGGTGATGGAGGTTCGCTCGTCGTCCTTGAGGGAAACATCGGCAACGGAACCGATAGTCGCCCCGTTTTTGGCTCCGGCCAGCGGCAGGGCCTTGATGGCGTCGAGGGAATCCACTGGGCTGCCGATCTGCAGCGAGAGGGTCTTGCCCTGGTCCTGGAGTGTTCCGGCCGGAACCAGCGCGCCGTTGTTGGACAGGGCGTCGCGGATGGCGGTGACGCCTGCCCCCGCCGTCGCCATGGCGTCGGTGCGCGGGAGGATCTCGATGTGCTGGGAGGCGCCGCCCGTGACGTCGGCACTGCGGACGCCGTCGATCTTCTGCAGCCTGGGCACGCTGAGGCGCTGCAGGTCCGCGTTCAGTTCACTGAGCGGCTTGTCCGACGAGACGGCCAGGAAAACAATGGGAAAGTCGCTGATGCTGCCGGCGATGGCCTGCGGCTGGACGTCGCTGGGCAGCGTCCGTTTGGCGTTGGAGATGGCCCGGTCGATCTGGTTGCGCGCCCGGTCCAGGTTCGAACCGTAGGTGAACACCAGGGTGATCTGGGAGACGCCGGTCCGCGATGTGGAGGAGGTGGATTCCAGCCCCTCCACGCCGTTCAGCGCCTTCTCCAGCGGGCCGCTGACCTGCTTGTCCACCACTTCGGGGGACGCCCCCGGCATGGAGCTGAGCACCGTGATCTGCGGAAACTCAATCGAAGGGATGAGCTCCTGCTTCAGCGACGACATGGTGATCACGCCGAACACCGAGGCGAAGACGGTGATCAGCGCGATCAGGGCCCGGTTCGCCAGGGAAAGGTGCGCCAACCGGAACATGGGTGGTCTCCTGGGGGTCTAAGTGACTGGTACAAGCCCTGGGGGTGCCAGCCGCTGGCCCCGGCAGGGTCAGCGGCTGGCGGAAACGCTCTCCAGCTGGAGGGACTTGGCCGTTGCCCGTTCCAGCTCCGCGGCGAGGTCCGGACTCTCATCCAGCTTCACCCCGTAGCCGGGCATCATGTCCTTGAGCTTGGACTGCCAGCCCTTGAAGTTCTTGGGGAACGTCTTCTGGAGCAGCTCGATCATGATGGGGACAGCGGTGGACGCCCCCGGCGAAGCGCCCAGGAGCGCACCGATGGAGCCGTCGCGGCCGGCAATCACTTCAGTGCCGAACTGGAGGATGCCGCCCTTTTGCGGGTCTTTCTTGATGATCTGTACACGCTGGCCGGCGGTGATGAGTTCCCAGTCGCCGCCCTTTGCCTCCGGGTAGTACTCCCGCAGTGCCTCCACCTTCTGGTCGTGGCGCTTGACCACTTCCTTGACCAGGTACGCGGTGAGGTCCATGTTGTCCTTGGCGACGGCGAGCATCGGAATGATGTTGCCGGGGCGGATGGACAGGGGCAGGTCCAGGTACGAGCCGTTCTTCAGGAAGTTGGTGGAGAAGCCGGCGTACGGGCCGAACAGGAGCGAACGCTTGCCGTTGACGTAGCGTGTGTCCAGGTGCGGGACCGACATGGGAGGTGCGCCCACGGAGGCCTGGCCGTAGACCTTGGCGCTGTGCTGGGCGGCGATGGTTTCGTCCGTGCAGCGGAAGAACTGGCCGGAAACCGGGAATCCGCCATAGCCCTTGCTTTCCGGGATGCCGGAGGCCTGGAGCAGGTGCAGGGCACCGCCGCCGGCGCCCACGAAGACGAACTTGGCGTGGATCTTGCCATGTTCCCCTGACCGGGGGTGCTTCAGCGTCAGGTCCCAGCCGCCGTCGGATGCGCGGGAGATCCCCGTGACGTCGTGGCCGTAGTTGATCTCGACGCCGTTGTTCCCCAGGTAGGAGGTCAGCTCGCGGGTCAAGGCGCCAAAGTCGACGTCGGTGCCCTCGGCGGCGCGGGTGGCAGCAATGCGCTGCTTGGGGTCCCGGCCCTTGACGATCAGCGGAGCCCACTTGGCGATCTGGGCGTGGTCTTCGGAGTATTCCATGCTGCGGAACAGGGTGTGCGGCTTCAGTGCCTCATACCGGGTCTTCAGGAACCGTGCGTGATCCTCTCCGATCACGAAGCTCATGTGCGGCACGGTGTTGATGAAGCCCTTGGGGGACCCAATGAGGTTGTTGTCCACCAGGTGGGACCAGAACTGGCGGGACAGCTGGAACTGTTCGTTGATGAGCAGTGCCTTGTTCGGACTGACGGAGCCGTCCTTGGCTGCGGGGGAGTAGTTCAGTTCGCAGAGGGCGGCGTGGCCCGTTCCTGCGTTGTTCCACGGGTCCGAGCTTTCCAGGCCAGGCTGGTCCAGCCGCTCGAACAGAGAGATGGTCCAGTTCGGCTCCAACTGCTTGAGGAATGCCCCCAGCGTGGCGCTCATGATGCCGCCGCCTATCAGGACAACGTCGGCGTGTGGGGTCTTGGAAATGAAGGTCACGATCAGTCTCCGATTGCAGCGGCTCTGGCTCCCACAGAATATCCCCGCCCGGCCCTCATACTGAAATTGGCCCGGGCCGTCAAGGCTTTAGCTGCACCTTCGTGAAAACTTCATTTAAGACAGGCGACGCCGGGTAGCTGAGCACGCGGTCCGAGAGGGCAAGTGCGGAGATGGGGAAGGCGATGGGAACAGCCGGCACCGTCGCGGCAATCTGGGTGTTGATGGTGTGATAAAGGTCATCCCGCTCCTTCCCGTCAGGAAGCCCGCGTGCCCGGTTGATCTTCGAGAAGACCTGCGGATCCTGGTACCCGAACTCGCCGTTCTTCTCCCCGAAGAGTGGCCCGACGAAGTTGTCCGCGTCCGAATAGGAGCCGTTCCAGCCAAGGATGTGGAGGGCATGGTCGCCCGCAGACTGGACCTTCTGGAGGTAGCCGTCGGACCAGTCAACGGGAACTGGCCGGATGTTGAAGCCGACGGCGGTGAGCTGCCGGCTGAGTTCGGCGTATACCTTTTCGGGGGTGGGCAGGTACGGGCGGGTGACGTTGAGGGGGTAATAGAACTTGAGTTCCTCGCCGGCGTAGCCGGCCTCCTTCAGGTAATCCTTTGCCTTGGCAGGATCGTGCCCGAGTTCCGGCGCGTCGTTGTTGAATCCGCTGATCTTGGGCGGAACAAACTGTGTGGCCTTGGCGGTGTTGTCGATGAAGAACTTCCGGATCAACGTCTCCTTGTCGATCGCCAGCTCCACCGCCTGCCGGACCTTCTGGTTCTGGAGGATCGGGACGTCCTGGTTCATCCCCACGTACATCACCGAGAACGGGTCGCGCTGCACAATCTGCTTGCCGCGCTTGACCAGCTGGTCGAAGTTACCGACGGTCACGGCGTCGTAGCCATCAATCTTGCCGTCCAGCAGTGCCTGGAGGCGGGTCTGGGGGTGGTTGTAGGCCAGGAAGTTGATGGTGGCGATCTGGCCGCGGTCACCCCAGTAGGCCGGGTTGCTGGCCAGGGTGACGTTGTCGGTGCCCCAGGCAGCAAGGGTGAAGGGGCCCGTGCCCACGGGATTCGTGGCGAAGGCGGACATCGCCTGGCCACCCCGGTTCTGGTCCAGGACGTCCGCCTTGCCGGAGGCGAGGGCTGCGGGGGATGCGATGGCGAAGGCGGGCAGCGTCAGCGCCTGCAGGAACGCGGTGAAGCGCTGGGTGAGGTCGATCTGGACCGTGTCGGGGGCCAGCGCGGTGCAGCTCTTAAAGATCGACAGCCCGGGCTCGTCGGAGTGTGCCTTGAAAACGCCCTTGAAGGAACTGCCCGGTGCCTGCTTCCGCAGCTCGGCAGGGAAAGCAAACCAACGGTTGAAGTTGCTGCAGACCGCGTCGGCGTTGAAGGGGGTGCCGTCCTGGAATTTGACTCCGGTGCGGAGCTTGAAGGTGTAGGTGCGGCCCTCGTTGGATTCGTTCCATTCCGTTGCCAGCAGCGGAGTGGGCTTGCCGGTGGTCTGGTCAACCCCCACCAGGCCTTCGAGGATCTGCCGGGTGATGCGCTGGGACTCCACATCGTTGGACAGTGCCGGGTCCAGCCCCAGGGGCTGGGCCGCCGTGCCGAAATTGAAGGTGGCCTGGGGCTCCGCCGGCGGGGAACTGGGCGTGCCTGAGGAGGGGGAGGGGGACGGCAGCCCGGTGCACGACGTTACGCCCAGCGCCATGAGGACGGCGCCGGCCTTGATGACCGTCCGCCGCGATGTACTGCTGGGCACTCGTTTATCACCTCTGGATGCTGCCGGCTCCGCCGCATGCGGGCCGGAATCCAGTCTAGGGGACGGTGCTCGTGGCCGGCCCCAGGCAGGCCTGTGACGCGCCAGGGCCGGGCCCGCCGGTTGAGTGGCGGGCCCGGCCCTGTGTTGGGGGGCCTGGAGGGGCTCACTTGGGCATGAGGACCGAGTCGACCAGGTAGACGGTTGCATTCTTGGTCTTGACGCCGCCGCAGATCACGTTGGCGTTGTCCACCTTGAGGTTGTCGCCGCTGCCGGTGACCGTGACGGAGCCGCCCTCGACCGTGGCGTGCGTGCCGGCGATCTTATCAGGGGTGATCTGGCCGGGAACCACGTGGTAGGTGAGGATCTTGCTCAGCAGGGCATCGTCAGTCTTCAGGGTTTCAATGGTGGCCGGGTCGATCTTCTTGAAGGCGTCGTCCACCGGGGCGAAGACGGTGAATTCGCCGCCGTTGAGCGTGTCGACCAGGTTCACCTTGGGGTTCAGCTTCCCGGACACCGCGGCGGTGAGCGTGGTGAGGATGGGGTTGTTGGAAGCGGCGACGGCCACCGGATCCAGCGCCATTCCTTCCACCGAGCCTGCGCCGGTGGGTACCTGCTTGGCGTAGGCGGCGCAGCCGGGGCCAACCAGGTTTGCGGCCGGGTCCATGGCGCCCATCGAGGAGCCTGCGGACGGGGAAGCCATGCTGGAGCTGGACGGGGACGCCATGCTGGAGCTGGGGGCGGATGACATCGGCGCCGAGGACGCCGAAGACCCGGAGGTGCTGCCGGATCCGCCGCAGGCGGTGAGGCTGAGCAGAGCGGCCGCTGCAATGCCTGCGACGGTGAAAGTGGTGCGCTTGAAGGTCTGCATTGGGGTTCTCCTTGGATCGTTGGCCTGCCGCCATCGGACGGCGTGTCCGTGGCCTGCAGCCTGCTTCGGGGTGGGCACCTGCCCTTGGCTGGTGTCTCAATGGCTATTCGCCGGGTGGGCCGCGGCGGATGGGTGGATCCTTGGATTTTTTCTATTCGTGGCAGGAAAGGGAGGCAGCCAACGTCCGTTCTTAACGCAGGAATCCCCCGGCCGGAGCCGGGGGATTCCCAGTGTGCGCAAGGGGGGACTTGAACCCCCACGCCCGAAGGCACAGGAACCTAAATCCTGCGTGTCTGCCAATTTCACCACTCGCGCGCGGCTTTCCGGCCTGAACGCCAAGCGTTCGACGGCGGATGCCAGAGTCCATTGTAGCGTTGCGCCGGGCAGGTCCCCCCGGCAGGCCGCGGCCGGGTCAGCCGTCCAGGCTTAGGTCCCTCCTGAGCTTTGCCACGTGGCCGGTGGCCCGGACGTTGTATTGGGCCAGCGCCACGTTGCCGTCCGGGTCCACCACAACGGTGGAGCGGATGAGGCCTTCGTAGGTCTTGCCGTAGTTCTTCTTTTCGCCCCAGGCGCCGTAGGCCTCAGCCACGGCGTGGTCGGCGTCGGAGAGCAGCGGGAAGGTCAACGACTCATTAGCGGCGAACTTTGCCAGTTTTTCGACGGGGTCGGGGGAGACGCCCAGGACGTCGTAGCCGGCGGCCTGCAGGGAAGACAGGCTGTCCCGGAAATCGCAGGCCTCCTTGGTGCAGCCCGGGGTGGAGGCCGCCGGGTAGAAATAGACGATGGTGGAGCGGCCGGGGCGGGGAGCCAGGCTGACGTCCTGGCCGGTGGAATCCTGCAGGGTGAAAGCGGGGGCCTTGTCGCCGGTAACGAGTCTTTCAGCCATTGTTTTTCTCCTTGTTGCGGGCGGGACACAACAGCCTAGTAAGCAGGTGGAGCGAGTGCTAATCGGCATTTGGCTATACTTGCTGCTATGCCTGATATGGATCACTGGCCCACAGGGCGCCTTCTGTCCACTGCTGCGCGACTCGTTGAGCACTCCTGGAACGAAAAACTCGGCGCCATCGGCCTCACCCATGCCGGTGTTATCGCCATCGAGGTCCTTGCCGCGCAAGGGCCCATGACCCAGGCCCAGCTTGCCCAGTACGTCCGCGTACAGGCCCAGACCATGGGCAAGACCCTCAGCCGGCTTGAGTCCCACGGCCACATCGCCCGGGTGCGGAGCACCTCGGACCGCAGGAGCCACGTGGTATCGCTGACCGAGCAGGGCAAGGAGGCCGTTGCCCAGGCTGTGGAGATGGAACGCTCCGTCCTTGCGTCCGCCTCGATTGACCCTGAGTTGCTACGCCAGGAACTCAAGGCAGTAGTCCGGGAACTGGCCAGCCAGTTCTCTACCACTCCCAGCAACGCCGCCGCCCTGGTGGACAACGCCGCCAAGTAGTCGTGCGGCAGCCCGCGTAAGAAAAGCGCGGCACCGGCTTCCCGAAAGCCGGTGCCGCGCTTTTTTGTGCCCCCGCGCGCGCCGCCGTGACCATCGATTGCTCCGTAGTTGTCCTTTTGAGCCCTGAAAACGGCGGGTACGGAGCAATCGATGATGGGGGCGTAAAACAAAACAGCCCCCGGTCTGTGTTTCCACAAACCGGAGGCTATTTTCCCAGTGGTGCACCCCCCGGGACTTGAACCCGGAACCCATTGATTAAGAGTCAATTGCTCTGCCAATTGAGCTAGAGGTGCATCTTTTTTGCTTCCATCCCCGGGCTTTTTCTTTCCCGTTGATCTCCGCAACGACATGAAACTCTACACGAACTTTCGGTGCAAGTGAAATCGGCCCTCCCGAAGGTTCCTGGCTTACCGCGGGGGCCGCAAAACCAGCGCAAAATCAGGGTTTTCGCCGTTCGTGAGCAGCCACAAGCTCCCGCCGGGCGCCAGGATGACGTCCCGGATCCTGCCGTACTCTCCTGTGAAATAGGCCACAGGATTGCCGGCTTCAGTTCCCTTGAGTGGCACGGTCCAGAGTCGTTCGCCCCGGAGCGCACCCAAGTAGGCAATACCGCCGGCTATCTCCAGGCCGCTGGGCGAGGAATCGCGCGTGGAAGGCCAGACGACTTTCGCGTCCTGGAACCCGGCGCGGTGCGGGGCTCCGGTGACTTCCGGCCAACCGTAGTTGGCCCCCGGAAGGATCAGGTTGAGCTCGTCGTCCACGTCCGGGCCGAACTCGCTGGCCCACAACCTGCCCGCTTCGTCCCACGTGAGGCCCTGGACGTTCCGGTGGCCCAGGCTGTAAACCGCGTTTCCGAACGGGTTGCCGGGCGCAGGGCTGCCGTCCGCGCGGAGCCGGAGGATCTTGCCGCCAAGGGCCATGGGGTCCTGGGCCTGCTCGCGTCGCTGGGCATCTCCGGTGCCCACGTAGAGGAAACCGTCCGGGCCGAACCGGATCCTTCCCCCGTTGTGGGTGCCGGCCTTTGGAATCCCGGAAAACACGGTTTGGGGTTGCCCCAGTGACAGGGAACCGCCGGCGGCGGCGTCGACGGTGAGCCGGACCACCCGGTTGTCATCCTGCGTTGTCAGGTAGGCATAGAGGTAGTGGTCGGCGTCGAACTGCGGCGACAGCGCAAGCCCCAGCAGTCCTCCCTCGCTTGCCGGCGCCACGCCAGGCACCTTCCCGAGGGTCGTGGCCCGGCCATCGCGGACAGCCTTCAGGAGGGCGGTCCCGCGCTCGGAAATGACGGCGGTGCCGTCCGGAAGGAACACCGCCGCCCAGGGCGTATCCAACTGCAGTTCCAGCCGTTCCTGGACCATGGGTGCAGCGGGGGCAGGAGTTGTTGCGGCGGATTGCGTGGACGGGGGAGCAGGGCCGGCGACGGCGGCTCCCGGGGTACTCGCGGCGGTCTCAGGCCCCGTGCCCGGTGCGGACGGCCCCGGCGCGCCCGTGCAGCCGGCCAGCACCAGGCACGCGGACAGACAGGAAAGGCCCGCCGCTGTGCGGCAGGCCTTCACCCTGTCAGAGCCGTCTGCGCCGTGGAGCGCGGAAGCCAGCGGCCTCCGCGTGCGCGGCGGATTCGAACCAGACTTCCGCCCGGGTCTGCTCATAGTCCGGATGTCCTTCTTCGTAATACACCATTGCCGCGGCGTCGCCCTTGACCGTGTAGTCCGCAGGCCCACTTCCGTCGGGGCCAGGTGCGGCTGACCCTTCTCCGTATGGCTCATCGGCCGCCAGGTGCCCGGCCGGCTCGGCGGCTGCTGTGCCCTGTTCCTGGGCGAAGTCCTGTGCCGGCCCGGATGGCTGGTGGTGGTCCGCTCCGGTTTCCACCAGCGCAGAGGACTGGGCCCGTTCCAGGGTTTCGGCCTCGCCGGCATTCCCGGGGCCGCCGGCAGGTGCCTGCGCCGCCTGCTCGTGCCGGGTTCCCCGGGCAAGGTCGTCCGCCTCATGGTGGGGCGCCTGGCCGCCCAAGGCCGTGCCGGCGTCGTCCACGGCCTCCACGGCCGCCGTTTCTGCGCCGGGAAGCGTGGGGGCGTGTGCGGCCGTGTACTCGTCATGGTGGACGGGGCGGGCACCTTCCGCTGCCTGTCCGGACACCGCTTCGGTGCCGGCGCCCGCCGTCGACGGTTCTACCTGGTCAGCGGCCGCTGCACCGGAAAGTGACGTTCCGGACCGGGATGCGCCGGGGCCGGCTTCGGACCACTGGGTTTCCCATTCAGCCTGGTCTGCGGGCTGGTCCCCCTCCCGGCGGTCAGCAGGTGCACCGGTGCCGGCCGAGGCGTCTGCGTGGGCATCGCCGGAAGCCTCCGACGCGCCGGACGACACGTCCTGCCTGGGGGCGGCAACCGGAGCCGCGGCTGCGGAGGATTCCGCGGGTTCTTCCGCCGTAACGGGTGTTGCCGGTTCTGCGGCTCTCCCGAACCCGGCCGCTGTCGGGATGCCGGTAGTCCCCGCAGCAGCGGCCGAGGCTGCGGCGCTGCCCCCTTCCAGGGCTCCGTCGGCACGGGTACCGTCAGTCCTTGCGCCGGCTGCCGAACCTCCTGGAGCGCTGGAGGATTTGTTGCGTCTAAGCAGCCACCAGACGACGGCGACGATGACGACAATCAGGATGATCCAGAAAACAATGTCCATGGCAGGCCCTTCGATGCAGGTGGATGGGTGTCCTTTCCCCGACGCTACGTGGGGTGGTCACCGCTGTCCAGAGATGCCCCGGCGTGTGGGGGAGGGCCCGTTGTAAACGGGACGGGGGAGGCTTCCGCGCGCCATGGGACAGCTGTAAACCCCTTGCTGGGGATGCCTGTCCAGTATTTGGCGGTAATTTCAGGAGTTTTGCGAATCCCGGGGCGCCGGAGGGTCGTTCCAGCCACCAGTCGGGTCCTAGACTTTCCCCTATGACTGACGCCCAGACCACAGCCGGGAACAAACCGGACATCAAGCCCCGCAGCCGCGTCGTCACCGATGGCATCCACGCGGCCCCCGCCCGCGGCATGTTCCGGGCCGTCGGGATGGGTGATGACGACTTCGTGAAACCGCAGGTGGGAGTGGCCAGTTCCTGGAACGAAATCACCCCCTGCAACCTCTCCCTGAACCGGTTGGCCCAGGGTGCCAAGGAGGGTGTCCATGCGGGCGGCGGCTTCCCGATGCAGTTCGGCACCATTTCGGTGTCTGACGGGATCTCCATGGGCCACGAGGGCATGCACTTCTCCCTGGTCTCCCGCGAAGTCATCGCCGACTCCGTCGAGACCGTCATGCAGGCCGAGCGGATCGACGGCTCCGTCCTGCTGGCCGGCTGCGACAAGTCCCTGCCCGGCATGCTCATGGCAGCAGCCCGGCTGGACCTTGCCAGTGTGTTCCTCTACGCCGGGTCCATCATGCCCGGCTGGGTCAAGCTGGAGGACGGCTCGGAAAAGGAAGTCACCCTCATTGACGCTTTCGAGGCGGTGGGTGCCTGCGCCGCCGGCAAGATGAGCATGGAGGACCTCACCCGCATCGAAAAGGCCATCTGCCCCGGCGAAGGCGCCTGCGGCGGAATGTACACCGCCAACACCATGGCCTGCATCGGGGAGGCCCTGGGCATGTCCCTCCCCGGCTCCGCTGCACCGCCCTCGGCAGACCGCCGTCGTGACGAGTTCGCCCGCAAGTCCGGCGAAGCGGTGGTCAACCTGCTGCGGCTGGGCATCACGGCCCGGGACATCATGACCCGGGAGGCCTTCGAGAACGCCATCGCCGTCACCATGGCCTTTGGCGGCTCCACCAACGCCGTCCTGCACCTGCTGGCCATTGCCCGTGAGGCAGAGGTGGAACTGACCCTGGACGACTTCAACCGCATCGGCGACAGGATCCCGCACCTGGGCGACCTCAAGCCCTTCGGCCGCTACGTCATGACCGACGTCGACCGGATCGGCGGCGTGCCGGTGATCATGAAAGCACTGCTCGACGCCGGCCTGCTGCACGGGGACTGCCTCACCGTCACGGGCAAGACCGTGGCGGAGAACCTTGCGGCGATCAACCCGCCCGACGTCGACGGCAAGATCCTGCGCGCCCTGGACAACCCGATCCACAAGACCGGCGGCATCACCATCCTGCACGGCTCGATGGCTCCGGAAGGAGCCGTCGTGAAAAGTGCCGGCTTCGACGCCGACGTCTTCGAGGGCACCGCCAGAGTCTTCGAGCGCGAGCAGGGCGCTTTGGACGCCCTGGACAAGGGGGAGATCAAGGCCGGCGACGTCGTCGTCATCCGCTACGAAGGTCCCAAGGGTGGCCCCGGCATGCGCGAAATGCTCGCCATCACCGGCGCCATCAAGGGCGCGGGACTCGGCAAGGACGTCCTGCTCCTCACCGACGGGCGGTTCTCCGGGGGCACCACCGGCCTGTGCATTGGCCACGTGGCACCGGAAGCGGTCGACGGCGGCCCCATCGCGTTCGTGCAGGACGGCGACAGGATCCGGGTGGACATCGCCGCGCGCACCTTTGACCTGCTGGTTGACGACGCCGAACTCGAGGCCCGCAAGGTGGGCTGGGAGCCGCTGCCCGCCCGGTACACCAAGGGCGTGCTCGCCAAGTACGCCAAGCTTGTGCACAGCGCCAGCCAAGGCGCCTGGACCGGCGTGTGATCCCTTCCCCACGGATGCGGCGCGGCCGCCGCATCCGTGGGGCCCTCGGGATCCCGCTTATTAGGCCCTATCGTCGAGGCAGCGCAGGCTTTAGGGCTTGGTGGACTGGGATAGGATCAAAGGGTGGACAATGAAGTCCACATGGTGAGATAGGGTTGTTGCTCGTTGACACCCATCTGGCCAAGAGGGAAAACTAAACGCATGACTTTCGTTACCGGCATTGTCGTCGTCCTTACCAAGCGCGTGGCACATTAGCCCCTGGTAACGAACAGTCACGCGCAAACCCCTCACAAAGCCGCCAGGCCGAGGGGTTTTTTTATTCCCACCGTTCCAAAGCAATTCCAGAACCAGAAGATCCACAAGGAAGAGTCCGATGAGCAAAGGATCGCCCATCAGCCCCTCGCTGATGGCCACCAAGTCCGCTGGAGCCCCCAAGGCTCCGGAACGCGCCGACCGGACGGCTGACCATGCCGCCGTCGTCGCCGACCTTGCTGCCGTCTCTCCTGTCCTTGGGCCGAACAACGTCGTACCCCCGACGGTGATGACCGGCTCGCAAGCAATCGTCCGCTCGCTCGAAGAACTCGGCGTCGACGACATTTTCGGTTTGCCTGGTGGCGCGATCCTGCCCACCTACGACCCCCTGATGGCCTCCACCATGAACCACGTGCTGGTCCGTCACGAACAGGGAGCCGGCCACGCCGCGCAAGGCTACGCCATGGTCACCGGGCGGGTGGGCGTCTGCATCGCCACCTCGGGCCCCGGGGCCACCAACCTCGTTACCGCCATCATGGATGCCCACATGGACTCCGTGCCCCTGGTGGCCATCACCGGCCAGGTTTCCAGCGGCGTGATCGGCACCGACGCCTTCCAGGAAGCCGACATCGTGGGTATCACGATGCCCATCACCAAGCACTCCTTCCTGGTGACGGACCCCAACGACATCCCGCACGTCATGGCCGAGGCCTTCCACCTGGCCTCCACCGGCCGTCCCGGCCCCGTGCTGGTGGACGTCGCCAAGGATGCCCAGGTGGGCCAGATGACCTTCTCCTGGCCGCCGAAAATCGACCTGCCGGGCTACCGGCCGGTGACCCGCGGGCACAACAAGCAGGTCCGCGAAGCGGCCAAACTCATTGCCGCGTCCACCAAGCCTGTCCTGTACGTGGGCGGCGGCGTGGTCAAGGCGCACGCCTCGGCCGAGCTGCTCGCCCTCGCCGAAGCCACCGGCGCGCCGGTGGTGACCACCCTCATGGCCAAGGGCGCGTTCCCGGACTCCCACCCGCAGCACGTCGGCATGCCCGGCATGCACGGCACCGTCTCCGCTGTCACTGCCCTGCAGCAGTCCGACCTGCTGATCACGCTCGGTGCCCGCTTCGATGACCGCGTCACCGGCGTGCTGAAGACCTTCGCGCCCAACGCCAAGGTCATCCACGCCGATATCGATCCTGCGGAGATTTCCAAGAACCGCGCCGCCGACGTTCCCATCGTTGGCTCCGTCAAGGAGATCATCCCGGAGCTGACCGAGGCCGTGCGCGGCCAGTTCGATGCTTCCGGAACCCCGGACCTCACCACCTGGTGGGCCTTCCTGAACAACCTCAAGGAAACCTACCCGCTGGGCTGGACGGAACCGGACGACGGACTGATCGCTCCGCAGAAGGTCATCAAGCGGATCGGTGAGCTGACCGGCCCCGACGGCGTGTATGTGGCAGGCGTGGGCCAGCACCAGATGTGGGCCGCCCAGTTCATCAAGTACGAGCGCCCCCACGCTTGGCTGAACTCCGGCGGCGCCGGCACCATGGGATACGCCGTCCCGGCAGCCATGGGCGCCAAGGTAGGCAACCCGGACCGCGTCGTCTGGGCGATCGATGGCGACGGCTGCTTCCAGATGACCAACCAGGAACTGGCCACCTGCGCCATCAACAAGATCCCCATCAAGGTGGCTGTCATCAACAACTCCTCGCTGGGCATGGTGCGGCAGTGGCAAACCCTCTTCTACGAGGGCCGCTACTCGAACACCGACCTCAATACCGGCCACGACACGGTCCGCATCCCGGACTTCGTCAAGCTGGGGGAGGCCTATGGCTGCGCGTCGTTCCGTGTTGAACGCGAAGAAGACATCGATGCCACCATCCAGAAGGCCCTCGAAATCAACGACCGCTCCGTGGTCATCGACTTCGTGGTGAGCCCCAACTCCATGGTGTGGCCAATGGTGCCCGCCGGCGTGAGCAACGACCAGATCCAGGTTGCCCGCAACATGACCCCGGAATGGGAAGAGGAAGACTGAGCATGACCCGCCACACACTTTCCGTCCTGGTTGAGGACAAGCCCGGCGTCCTGACCCGCGTGGCCAGCCTCTTTGCCCGCCGCGCCTTCAACATCAACTCCCTGGCCGTTGGCCCCACCGAAGTGCCGGGCGTATCCCGCATGACGGTGGTGGTCGACGCCGACGGCGACCTCATCGAACAGGTCACCAAGCAGCTCAACAAGCTGGTGAACGTCATCAAGATCGTTGAGCTCACCCCCGAATCTTCCGTACAGCGCGACCACATCCTGGTCAAGGTACGTGCGGATGCCGCAACACGCCTGCAGGTAACCCAGGCCGCAGACCTGTTCCGTGCCTCAGTGGTCGACGTGTCCACCGACTCCGTCGTCATCGAGGCCACCGGCCACCCCGAAAAGCTCACAGCCCTGCTCTCAGTGCTGGAGCCCTTCGGCATCCGCGAAATTGTGCAGTCCGGCACCCTGGCCGTTGGACGGGGATCCCGCTCCATGAGTGACCGGGCGCTCCGCTCCGCCTAGGCATCGCCTCCAGGCGGCACCACGCGCCCGTAACCGCAGCACCGCAAGACCACTATCTACAACCACTCAAGAGGAGTTACGCAAGTGACTGAAATGTTCTACGACGATGACGCCGACCTGTCGATCATCCAGGGCCGCAAAGTTGCCATCGTTGGCTACGGTTCCCAGGGCCACGCCCACGCGCTCAACCTGCGCGATTCCGGCGTCGAGGTTGTCATCGCGCTGAAGGACGGCTCCAAGTCGACCGCCAAGGCCGAGGACGCAGGCTTCACGGTCAAGAACGTTGCCGACGCTGCCGAATGGGCCGACGTCATCATGATCCTGGCACCGGACCAGCACCAGCGCGCCATCTACAACGACTCCATCAAGGACAAGCTGAGCCCCGGCAAGGCCCTCGCCTTCGCCCACGGCTTCAACATCCGCTTCGGCTACATCCAGGCTCCGGAGGGCGTCGACGTCATCCTGATCGCCCCGAAGGCTCCCGGCCACACCGTGCGCCGCGAGTTCGAAGCCGGCCGTGGCATCCCGGACATCATCGCCGTGGAACAGGACGCGTCCGGCAACGCCTGGGAGCTGGCCAAGTCCTACGCCAAGGCCATCGGCGGCACCCGCGCCGGCGTCATCAAGACCACCTTCACCGAAGAGACCGAAACGGACCTGTTCGGCGAGCAGGCCGTTCTGTGCGGCGGTGTTTCCCAGCTGGTCCAGTACGGCTTCGAAACCCTCACCGAAGCCGGCTACCAGCCGCAGATCGCCTACTTCGAGGTGCTGCACGAGCTCAAGCTCATCGTCGACCTCATGTGGGAAGGCGGCATCGCCAAGCAGCGCTGGAGCGTCTCCGACACCGCAGAATACGGCGACTACGTCTCCGGCCCGCGCGTCATCACCCCCGAGGTGAAGGAAAACATGAAGGCCGTCCTGGCCGACATCCAGTCCGGTGCGTTTGCAAAGCGCTTCATCGAGGACCAGGACAACGGCGCCGTCGAGTTCAAGGAACTGCGCGCCAAGGCCGAGCAGCACCCCATCGAGGCCGTTGGCCGCGAGCTGCGCTCCCTGTTCTCCTGGCAGCAGCAGGACGTGGACTACGTGGAAGGCTCCGCGGCCCGCTAAGGCTGCCGCGCCACCGTTTTTACCCCAATGGTGAGGCCGGGTTCACACTTAACAATGTGAGCCCGGCCTTTCCGTCCGCCTAGACTTGTTTCCATCCCCAGGACTGCAACGCAGAGGATCAGCCGTGTCAAAACCCGTAGTACTGCTCGCCGAAGAACTTTCCCCCGCCACCGTCGAGGCCCTTGGCCCGGACTTTGAAATCCGCCAGACCGACGGCGCAGACCGTTCCCAGCTGCTCTCGGCGATCAGCGACGTAGACGCCATCCTGGTCCGCTCCGCCACCCAGGTGGACGCCGAAGCGATCGCCGCGGCAAAGAACCTGAAGGTCATCGCCCGCGCCGGCGTCGGCCTGGACAACGTGGACATCAAGGCCGCCACCCAGGCAGGCGTGATGGTGGTCAACGCCCCCACGTCCAACATCGTGTCCGCCGCCGAACTCACCGTGGGCCATATCCTCAGCCTGGCCCGCCACATCCCGCAGGCCAGCGCCGCCCTTAAGGACGGCGAGTGGAAGCGCTCCAAGTACACCGGCATCGAGCTGTTCGAAAAGAAGATCGGCATCATCGGCCTGGGCCGCATCGGCGCCCTCGTGGCAGCCCGCCTCAAGGGCTTCGACACCAAGATCCTTGCCTACGATCCCTACATCACCTCCGCCCGCGCCGCACAGCTCGGCGTGCAGCTGGTTACCCTGGACGAACTCCTCGCGCAGTCCGACTTCATCACCATCCACATGCCCAAGACCCCCGAGACCGTGGGCATGCTGGGCGCAGACGCGTTCAAGAAGATGAAGCCGACCGCCTACGTGGTCAACGTGGCCCGTGGCGGCCTCGTTGACGAGGAAGCGCTCTTTACGGCCCTGCAGGACGGCGAAATCGCCGGCGCCGGCGTGGACGTCTTCGCCAAGGAACCAAGCACGGACCTGCCGTTCTTCAAGCTCGACAACGTCGTGGTCACCCCCCACCTGGGCGCCTCCACGGACGAAGCGCAGGAAAAAGCCGGCGTCTCCGTTGCCAAGTCCGTCCGCCTGGCCCTCGCGGGCGAGCTTGTGCCGGACGCCGTCAACGTCGCCGGTGGCGTCATCGCCCCCGACGTCCGCCCGGGCATCCCGCTGATCGAGAAGCTGGGCCGCATCTTCACCGCCCTGACCCACGCCTCCCTGACCCAGTTCGACGTCGAAGTGGCCGGCGAAATCTCCTCGCTCGACGTCAAGGTGCTTGAACTCGCCGCGCTGAAGGGCATCTTCGCCGACGTCGTGACCGAGCAGGTCTCGTACGTCAACGCGCCCGTCATCGCCGAGCAGCGCGGCATCAACGTCCGCCTCATCACCACCCCCGACACCGAGTCCTACCGCAACGTCCTGACCCTGCGCGGCGCCCTCAGCGACGGCAGCCAGATCTCCGTGGCCGGCACCCTGACCGGCCCCAAGCAGATCGAGAAGCTGGTGGGCATCAACGGGTTCGAGGTGGAAATCCCCATCAGCGAGCACCTCGTGGTGGTTGCCTACACCGACCGCCCCGGCGTGATCGGAACCATCGGCCACATCCTGGGCATGAACAACATCAACATCGCCGGCATGCAGGTTGCGCGCTCCGATGAGGGCGGCAAGGTCCTCGCCCTGCTGACCATCGACAGCTCCGTTCCGCAGCAGGTACTGGACGCCATCAAGGCCGGCATCGGCGCCGAGATGGTCCGGGAAGTGGACCTGGAAGACTAACGCGACACACCGGCCGAAACGCCGTAGCCGCTCCTCCGACGGGGTACCTCCCGGCGGATCCACGTATGATTGGCCGGTCTGCTTACAATGGCTGGGTCCTTATTCAGGACCGTAGCCGGCAGGCCGGCCAATACCTTTTGCACATCCGTCCGTCATTGCCCACGCCTGCCCGGGGGACGGAAGTGCGCGCACGCAATCCAGGTTTCAGGGAGTTCCATGAACGCCGTCCAGAGGTTCATCAGAAGCAGGGTGCTGCTGTTGACCGCGGCCATCTTGATCGCAGCCATGTGCTTGTCGGTCGTCGTCCAAAGCCAGTCACAGGCTGCGCTCAACCGGACGGTCGATGAAAACTCGAGGGGGCTCTACGACATCCTGGTCCAGGCCAAGGCTCCCTCCGGCGCCCTTCTGCAGCCCGAAATCGCCAACGGCGCGGGCGGCATCGGCTTCGACCAGCTGGACTCCATCCGGAAGCTGTCCGGCACGTCCGTGGCCGCCCCCATCAGCCTGGTCTCGCGCGTCACCCAGAACCTGGAGACGCCCCGCCTCGACGCCATGGATTACCTGGGCTACAACGCCGGACTGGCCGGCACCGCCACGGCGGACCAGGCTGCCGGCGCCACCGCCCCGGACAAGTGGCCGGCCGCGGAATCCGTCCTGACCGATGCTGCCAAGAAGTACCGCCTCACCGCCAGCGCCGTGAGCTCCGACGGGAACTCCGAACAAACCCTGTTCAAGACCACGGCCGAGGGCACCCTGGGCAAGGCGAAGCTCGTGGAGGAGAAGGCTGCCGGCGGCAGCAGCATCCGCATCGCCGCGCCGGCAGGGGAGACGGGCATTAAGTTCCCCGCGCCCGCCGGCGGCTCCGAACACAACCTCTTCAACCTCTCCGTGGCACTCCCGATGGCCCCCGAGGTCACCGAATCCGTCGTGGCAGTCGACCCTGCCGCCGAACGGGCACTCCTCGGCTCCGCCGGTGACTTCCTGGCCCCGCTCGAGAAGGCGCCGCCGGCTGATGCCCGCGACGCCGGCGCCGTGGGCCGCTACCTCGAAGGTCTCTTCACCAGCGGCATCAGCATGGACCAGCTCAAGGAAGGACCCGACTTCCTGGGCGTCAAGCTCAAGTACTGGGCGCCCCTGATGACCCAGTACCAGCAGGCCAAGCGCAACGGCCAGCTGACCACCGGTTCGCAGGCGGTACCGCTGATCGTGCGCTCCGGCACGTCGCTGGATCTGAAGTACAACGTCAAGATCGAAGAAATCGACGACGCCGGCAAGGTCGTCAAGGACGTCGGAACCGTCTCGAAATCCCTGGGCAAGGATTACCTGCCGTTCGTTTCCAAGGACCCCTTCGTGTTGTCCTGGCCGGGTTCGACGGACCACTCCTCACTGCTGGGCGCTACCGGCAACTTCAACCCGGGCCTGTACACCCCGGCCAAGTGGAGCACCAATTTCGCAGGCGCACCCAAGTACACGGACGGCGACACCGCCTCCAATGGTGCCGTGGACAAGACGGCCGTGCCCGGGGATTGGGTCACCGTCAACCGGCTTCCCGACAAGGCGTCCAACGGCGCGCCGGTCGACCAGACCCAGCGTGACCCGGTTGACGAACGGTCCTACCGCGACAACCTGCCTACCGGCCAGCAGCAGTCTGCGCAGCCGCTGCCCATGGTCTACGGTACGTTCGACCCCGCCGCCGTGGAGGCAGCCTCCGGCGACGTCAACAAGCTGCCGCTGGGTGGGTACGACCCCACGCCGTTCACCCTGGCCAAGGACGCTTCCGGCAAGGACGTTCCGGCCGCGGAGCTGAAGCCGTCGCTCAGCGCCACGGGACTGGCCAGCCAGTCCGCCGGTGCCATCACGGACTTCTACGGACTCGCCGCCGCGCGGGGCTACAAGCAAAACGCCGCCGTCATCGACGCCGTCCGCGTCCGCGCCAAGGCGCCGGGCAGCTGGAAGGACGCCCAGCCCGAGGTGGAGAAGCTCGCCGCCGAGATCCGGGACATGGGCCTGGACGCCACCGTGGTGGCGGGTTCCGCCCGTGAGGACACCAGCATCTTCGTTCCCGGCTACTCCAAGGACGGCGCCGGAAAGGAATCAGCACTCGGCACCGTCAAGCAGTCCTGGGTCCGCCAGAACGCCGCAGAGGCCGTGGCAGGAGCGCTTTCCGGAACCAACATCACACTCCTTTTCCTGACGCTGTGCGGGGCGGCCCTCCTCACCGGTGCCTCGACAGTGAGCTACATCCGCAAACGCCGCAGCGAGGCCGGAACCCTGCGGGCCATGGGCTGGACCCAGCGCCGGATCCGAAGCTGGGTGCTCGAGGAATTCGGCGTCGGGGCCGTGCTGCTCGCTGCTGCTGGCATCGTGCTGAGCCTGCTGAGCTGGAGCCTGGCCACCGCACTGGTGTGCGCGGCCGTCCTGGTGCTCTACTGCGCTGCAGCGCTGTTCGCCGCCCGGCAGCTGCGCCACCGCGACGTGATCGACCAGGAACCGCAGCACGACGAACGCCTCATCCCCGTCGATTCACCGCTCACCTTCGCCAACCGGCAGCTGAGCACCAACAAGTTCAACACCTTGTCGCTCGCCGTTGCCGTTGGTGTCTTCGGCGCGGCAGTCGGCGGCCTGATTGCCCTGTTGATCGACATTCCCCGCGCCGCCGGTGCAAGCGCATTGAGCGGCCTGGCCGCCGCCAGCGTGACGCTCCCCAGCATCCTGCTGGCACTTGCCGGCGTCGCCGTGGGGCTGGTCCTGACCCTGGTGACCGGCCGGTTCGAGCTCAACGCCAAGCGCCAATACCTGGGCATCCTCCAGGCCATGGGCTGGAACCCGGACATGCTGCGCCAGGTGCGGTTGTTCGAGAACGCGCTGGTGGGAACCGTGGCCCTGCCGCTGGGCGTGCTGGGCGCCCTGGGCATCGGCCTGCTGCTGGCCCCCTACGCAGCCATCTGGGCTGCCGCAGCCGGGCTGGTGGCTGTAATTTGCTGGATACCGATTGCAACGAAAGTGGTCCAATGACAAACCCGACGAACGTCCAGCGCAGCCGCAGGAGCGGCTCCAACGAGGTCCCCCTGCAGACCCGGGCCAACACCATCGTCAAGTCGGCTGACCACGCCACCCCGCTGGAGATGCGCGACATCACCATCCGCTACGGCGGCGGCAAGGGCGGCGCCGAGGCCGTCAGCGTGGTGGAAGGTTTCGACCTGACCCTGCACGCCGGCGAGATGCACTGCGTTGCCGGCCGAAGCGGCTCCGGCAAGACCAGCATCCTGACCGTCGGCGCGGGCCTTACCCTGCCGACGTCTGGCCGCGTCTTCTGGGAAGGCGATTCCCTCGAAAGCATGGGCGACGATGAAATCGCCGACCGTCGTCGTGCCCTGATCGGTTACGTCGACCAGGGCGGTGCCCTGATCGATGGCATGAGCGCACTGGAAAACGTCCTCCTGCCCGCCGTTCCCGACGGCGAGGTGGACCAGCGCCGCGACATGGCCAAGGACCTGCTGGACCTGGTGGGCCTGGGCCGCCGCATGCGGCACCGTCCCGCCCAGCTCTCCGGCGGTGAACGGCAGCGCGTGGCCATTGCCCGTGCCCTGATCCTCGGCACCAGGGTCCTGGTGGTGGACGAGCCCACCGCCTCCCTGGACCGTGCCTCCGCCAACCGCATCATCAGCATCCTGAAGGACACCACCTCCGACGGCATCGCCGTCCTGGTGGCCTCGCACGACCATGAACTGGTCCGCCTGAGCGATACCCTGACAGAACTGATCTAGTCCGCCCACCCCGCACCGAAGGTAACCGTCCGCACCGTGACTGCTCCAGAGAAAACGCCGTTCTACATCACCACGGCCATCACCTACCCCAACGGCGTACCGCACATCGGGCACGCCTACGAGTACATTGCCACCGACGCCATGGCGCGCTTCAAGCGGCTGGACGGCTATGACGTGATGTTCCTGACCGGCACGGACGAGCACGGCATGAAGATTGCCCAAACCGCGGAGAAGGAAGGCATCACGCCCAAGGAACTGGTGGACCGGAACGCAGAGGTCTACAAGGCTGCGCACTCCGCCCTGGGCATCAGCTACGACCGCTTCATCCGCACCACCGACGAGGACCACTACGCGGCCTCGCAGGCCATCTGGAAGAAGATGGAAGCCAACGGCGACATCTACCTCGACAAGTACGAGGGCTGGTACTCCGTCCGGGACGAGGCCTTCTACGCCGAGGATGAGACGGTGCTGAAGGACGACGGCGTGCGCTACTCGAAAGAGACGGACACCGAAGTGACGTGGACGGCGGAGGAGAGCTACTTCTTCCGGCTCTCCGCCTACCAGGACAAGCTGCTGGCCCTCTATGAGTCCCACCCCGAGTTCGGTGCCCCGCAGTACCGGTTCAACGAGGTCATCAGCTTCGTCAAGCGCGGCCTGGAGGACCTGTCCATCAGCCGGACCACCTTCGACTGGGGCGTACCCGTCCCGGGCAACGACAAGCACGTCATGTACGTCTGGGTGGACGCACTGACCAACTACCTCACCGGCGTCGGCTACCCGGACGTGGACTCGGAGAAGTTCCGGAAGTACTGGCCCGCCGACGTCCACATCATCGGCAAGGACATCTCCCGGTTCCACGCCATCTACTGGCCCGCCTTCCTGATGAGCGCCGGGCTGGATCTGCCCAAGCGCGTGATGATCCACGGCTTCCTGCACAACAACGGGGTCAAGATGTCCAAGTCCCTGGGCAACGTGGTGGCGCCGGCGGACTTCGTGGCCCGCTACGGCCTGGACCAGGTGCGGTTCTTCTTCCTGCGCGAAGTTCCCTTCGGCGCGGACGGCAGCTACAACCACGAGGCCATCGTGGGCCGGATGAACGCGGACCTCGCGAACAACTTCGGCAACCTGGCCCAGCGCTCCCTGTCCATGGTGGCGAAGAACTGTGACGCCGCGGTACCCACCCCCGGGGCCTTCACGGCCGAAGACAACGCGATCCTCGCCCAGGCGAACGGTTTGCTGGAGACCGCCCGCGCCGCCTTCGAAAAGCAGGAGTTCAGCCGCGCCCTCGAGGCCATCTGGGGCGTGCTGCACCACACCAACGCCTACTTCGCCGAGCAGGCGCCCTGGGTGCTGCGGAAGACCGACGTCGAACGCATGAACACCGTGCTCTACGTGACGCTCGAGGTCCTGCGGATCGTGGCCATCCTGGCCCAGCCTGTCATGCCCGGCGCATCGGCCAAGCTCCTGGACGCGCTCGGCCAGCCCGAGGGCGACGCCCGGCAGTTCGCCGCGACCGCGACGCCGATCGTGCCGGCCACCGCACTGCCCGCTCCCACTCCTGTTTTCCCCAAGTTCGAGGAACCGGCGGAGTAGCGCCGCCGCCCGCCCTTGATGCGCGGATGCGCTTGTGTCCAAAAGCTGAGACGTTTTGACCACCATATGGATATCTTGGCTACCCTGAAAACATGAGCGCATCCTCCATCAACCTCGCAGTAATCCCCGGTGACGGCATTGGCCCCGAAGTCATTGCCGAGGCAGTCAAAGTCCTGGAAAAGGCTGTGGCGGCAGAGGGCGTGGAGCTCAACCAGACCCATTACAAGCTCGGTGCCGAGCACTGGCTTGCCACGGGCGAGACCCTGCCGGACGAGGTCCTCGCAGACCTGCGGACACGTGATGCCATCCTGTTCGGCGCTGTGGGCGCCGCCCCCGGCGACACCCGCATCCCGTCCGGCATCATCGAACGTGAGATGCTCCTTAAGCTCCGCTTCAGCCTGGACCACTACGTCAACCTGCGGCCCTCCCGGCTCTACGGAACCGTCGGCAGCCCGCTGGCCAACCCCGGCACCATCGACTTCGTCGTGGTCCGCGAAGGAACCGAAGGCCCGTACGTGGGCAACGGCGGCACGCTGCGGGCGGGAACCCCGCATGAGGTCGCCACCGAAGTGTCACTGAACACCGCCCACGGCGTGGAGCGCGTGGTCCGGGACGCGTTCCGCCGCGCCAGCCTGCGGGAGCGCAAGCACGTGACGCTGGTCCACAAGCACAACGTCCTGGTCTATGCCGGGCACCTGTGGAAGCGCACCGTCGAAGCCGTTGCCCAGGAATTCCCCGAAGTCACCCATGACTACCTGCACGTGGACGCCGCCACCATTTTCATGGTCACCGACCCGTCCCGTTTCGACGTCATCGTCACCGACAACCTGTTCGGCGACATCCTTACCGACCTCGCCGCGGCCATTACCGGCGGCATCGGCCTGGCAGCTTCCGGCAACATCAACATGGACCGCACCGCGCCGTCCATGTTTGAGCCGGTCCACGGGTCCGCGCCGGACATTGCCGGCCAGGGCAAGGCAGACCCCACCGCGGCCATCCTTTCCGCGTCCCTCCTGCTGGACCACCTGGGCTACACCGAAGCCGCCCGCAGGATCGAAGCCGCAGTGGTTGCCGACGTCGAAAAGCGCGACGGCACAGCACGCAGCACCAGCGCCGTGGGCGACGCCATCGCCGCCGGCCTGTAGCCCGCGCCGGGGCCGCCGGCATCGGGCGTAAGCTTTACTCGAATCACCAAATGCCGCCTTCCCGTTCAGCGCTGAACCCCGGGCGGCCGATCGTGGAGGAACCATGACTCAGACCGCCCATGGCGTCGAATTCACCCGGCAGCCCTCGGAGAACCCGAAGTCTGCCGAGGAGCGTGCAGCCATCCTGGCAAACCCGGGATTCGGCAACTACTTCACCGACCACACCGCCATCGTCGACTACAGCGTGGACGCGGACGGCAACGGCGGCTGGCACGACGCCCGGATCGAACCGTACGGTCCGATCGTGCTTGATCCCTCGGCTGCCGTGTTCCACTACGGCCAGGAGATCTTCGAAGGACTCAAGGCCTACCGGCACGCCGACGGCTCCGTCTGGACCTTCCGTCCCGAGGCCAACGCTGCGCGCCTGAACAAGTCGGCCCGCCGGCTTGCCCTGCCTGAACTGCCGGCCGAATACTTCCTCGGCGCCATCCGGGAACTGGTGGCCGTGGACAAGGAATGGGTGCCCGCCGGTGACGGCGAAGCCCTGTACCTGCGGCCCTTCATGATCGCCACCGAGGCCTTCCTGGGTGTCCGGGCCGCCCGTGAAGTGTCGTTCCGGGTGATCGCCTCGCCGGCCGGCAACTACTTCGGCGGCGAGCTCAAGCCGGTGTCCATCTGGATCTCGCGCCAGTACGCCCGTGCCGGCCGCGGCGGCACCGGCGATGCCAAGTGCGGCGGCAACTACGCGGCCTCGCTGATCGCCCAGCAGGAGGCGGAGGCCAACGGCTGCAAGCAGGTGCTGTTCCTGGACCAGGCCAACGACAACGCCGTGGAGGAACTGGGCGGCATGAATGTGTTCTTCGTCATGAAGGACGGCTCGCTGGCCACGCCTGCCCTCACCGGCACCATCCTCGAAGGCGTCACCCGGATGTCAGTGATCCAGGTGGCCAAGGACATGGGCCGCGAGGTGGCTGAGCGGAAGATCACCCTGGACGAATGGCGCGACGGCGTGGCCTCCGGGGACATCACCGAGGTCTTCGCCTGCGGCACCGCGGCCGTGATCACCCCCATCGGGGTCCTGAAGGACGCCACCGAGTTCATCGGGTCCGAGGACGCCAAAGCCGGCGAAGTCACCATGGCTATCCGCGGAAAGCTCCTGGGCATCCAGACCGGCGCCGAGCCGGATACCCACGGCTGGCTCACCCGCCTGGCATAGTTCCAGGCTTCAACGCACGACGGCGCCTGCCGGACTTTGGTCCGGCAGGCAGCAGGTTGGTCAGCGGCGGGCTGCCTTGCGCGCAGCGTTTTTCATGGCTTTGCGCGAGACCGGCTTGAGGGCCTTCCGGGCCGCCTCTTCCGCCAATGCCCTGTTGCGCCGGGCGTCGATGAGGTCGTTCCAGAGCGTGGTGGCGAAGACGCCGCCGTCCTGGGCGTAGACGTCATAGGGATAGCCGGCGTACACGGAGGGCGTGGTGCCGCCGGTGAACAGGTCCTTCCCGTTGGCCTTGGCCACGGCGTCGCCAACGGCCCAGGTGCGCGTCAGGTGGCTGGTGAGGTTCTCCTGCACGAACACGTTCGCATCGCCTGACCGGGAGGCCGCTTCCAGCAGCGTCTCCAGATCCGCCGCCAGCAGTGCCGAGCCGGCCTGGTCCGCGGGAGCGGAGGCATCGGCCAGTTCCGCGGCGATGCCACTGACGGCATCGGTCCAGTCCTGGGTTTCACGGAACTTTTTCCAGGTGGGGAACCAGACGATGCCACCCGTGGCGTGGTTGTGGACGTGCAGCAGCCCCGTGGCCTTTTCGGTGGCCGAATGGTCGTGGCCGTCGGTGTCCGCCTGGGCGAGAAGGTCTGCGAGGGATGCTGTGCTCATGGGTGGTATCCAGGCTTCCTGCTGAAGGTCGTGGTGCTGTCTTTGGTGCCAACCCGTGGCCCGTGCCGTTCTATTCCGCTGCCGCGGATGTGCGTGGGCTGGGGGAGGGCCGGCCGGTGATGCAAGGATGGGTCCGTGACTATCGATCCCGGCCCGGTCCTGCAGCGGAGCAGCGCGCTCACGCAATTCTTCCTTGCGCCCAATCCGGGACCCATGAGTTTGGACGGCACCAACTCCTATGTCCTGCGGGGGGCGCCGGACGCCTCCGCGGTGGTGGTGGATCCCGGACCGGAGGATGAAGCGCACCTTGCCGCACTGGCAGGCGCCGGCCCCGTGGAACTGATCCTGGTGACCCACCGGCATGCGGACCACACTGCCGGGTCCGCCCGCCTGCACGGGCTCACCGGCGCACCTGTCCGCGCCCTGGACCCCCGACATTGCCACGGCGGGGGAGGGCCCCTGGCGTCCGGGGAAGTGATCCGGGCCGCGGGGCTGGAGATATTGGTGGTGGCCACGCCGGGGCACACCTCCGACTCCACCTGCTTCCACTTGCCGGCGGATGGGCGGCACGGGTCGGTGCTCACGGGGGACACCATCCTGGGCCGGGGGACCACCGTGCTGGACTATCCCGACGGGATGTTGGGCGATTACCTCGCGTCCCTGGACCTGCTCGAGGCCCTGGGACCCGCCACGGTACTGCCTGCGCACGGCCCGGTGCTGCCGTCCCTGGAGTCTGCGGCCCGCGGCTACCGGGCGCACCGGGAGGAGCGGCTGGCGCAGATCCGTGCCGTGCTTGACCGGCTGGGCCGGGACGCGTCCGTAGGGGAGGTGGCTGACGCCGTCTATGCCGACGTCGGCCCTTCCGTCCGGCGTGCGGCCGAACTGTCCGTGGCCGCGCAGCTTTCCTACCTGCGCGGCGGCGGAAGCGGAGGGCGGGCGGCGCCTGCGGGGACGGTAGGGTAGGAGCCATGCGTATTGCCAGGTTTGTCGTCGATTCCGATCCCCTGTACGGCGTTGTGGAAGGTGAGCCAGGCAGTGAGGAAATCACTGTTATCCACGGCGACCCTTTCTTCAACGGTGTGGAGCGCACGTCCGTGCGCCACAAGCTGGAGGACGTCCGGCTGCTTGCACCCATCATTCCGCGCAGCAAGGTGATCGGCGTAGGCCGGAACTTCGTGGAGCACGCGCATGAGCTCGGCAATGAGGTGCCCGCCCAGCCGCTCCTGTTCCTGAAGCCCAACACCGCCGTCGTCGGTCCGAACGATCCCGTGGTGTTGCCGGAGTTCTCCGAGGAAGTCTCCTTCGAAGCTGAGCTGTGTGTGGTGATCGGCCGCATCTGCAAGGATGTGCCGGAAGACCGTGTGGACGATGTCATCTTTGGCTATACCTGCGGCAACGACCTCACTGCCCGCGACGTGCAGAAAACCGACCTGCAGTGGACCCGCGCCAAGGGCTTTGACACCTCCGCCCCGCTGGGTCCCTGGATCGAGACAGACCTGGACACCGAGGACCTGCAGATCCAGGGCCGGCTTAACGGTGAGGTGCGCCAGGACGGCAGCACCAGCCAGATGATCCGCGGCGTGCGGGAACTGGTCTCCGTGGTGTCGCAGGCGTTCACCCTGCTGCCCGGCGACGTGATCATGACCGGCACCCCGGCCGGCGTGGGGCTGGTCAAGGAGGGCGACCGCTTCGAGGTGGAAATCGAGGGCATCGGCCGGCTGTCCAACCCCATCGTCCGCCGCTAGCGCTCCACCCGCAGGGCGGGAAGCCGCGCCCTGCGGGGCGGGTAAAGTTGAAGCCACTATGAGTATCGCTTCTTCGTCACCTGCCGCCTCCATTCCGCCCGTCACCGCCGAAACGCCCGTCCGGGTCCGTTTCTGCCCGTCACCGACAGGCACCCCGCACGTGGGACTGGTCCGGACGGCCCTGTTCAACTGGGCCTACGCGCGCCACACCAAGGGCACGCTGGTTTTCCGGATCGAGGATACGGACGCGGCACGGGACAGCGAGGAAAGCTACCACCAGCTGCTCGACGCGCTGAAGTGGCTGGGCATCGACTGGGACGAGGGCGTGGAGGTGGGCGGCCCGCACGAGCCGTACCGGCAGTCCCAGCGCGGCGACATCTACCAGGACGTCATCAAACGGCTGCGCGAGGGCGGATTCATCTACGAGTCCTTCTCCACCCCGGAGGAGATCGAGGCCCGCCACCGCGCCGCCGGCAGGGACCCCAAGCTCGGCTATGACGGCTTCGACCGGCACCTGACGGAGGAGCAGCTGGCCCAGTACCGGGCGGAGGGGCGGCAGGCTGTGCTGCGCCTGCGCATGCCGGACGAGGACATTACGTTCACCGACCTGGTCCGCGGCGACATCACCTTCAAGGCAGGATCCGTCCCCGACTTCGCCGTCGTACGGGCCAACGGCGCACCGCTGTACACGCTGGTGAACCCGGTGGATGACGCGCTGATGGGCATCACGCACGTGCTCCGCGGCGAGGATCTGCTCAGCTCCACGCCGCGCCAGGTCGCCCTCTACCGCGCCCTCTACGCCATCGGCGTTGCCGAGTACATGCCGGAGTTCGGCCACCTGCCCTACGTCATGGGCCAGGGAAACAAGAAGCTCTCCAAGCGCGACCCCGAGTCCAGCCTGTTCCTGCACCGCGAGCGTGGCTTCATCCCGGAGGGACTGCTGAACTACCTGTCCCTGCTGGGCTGGTCCCTCAGCGCAGACGAGGACATCTTCACCGTGGAGCAGCTCGTTGAGCATTTCGACATCCATGACGTCCTGGGCAATCCTGCCCGCTTTGACCTGAAGAAGGCCGAAGCCATCAACGGGACCCACGTCCGGATGCTGGAACCCAAGGACTTCCGCGACCGCGTGGCACACTACCTGCGCGAAGCCGGCCTGGTGGGGGAGATCCTCACCGACCGGGAGGAAGAGATCCTCACCGAAGCGGCACCCTTGGTCCAGGAGCGCATCACGCTGCTGGGGGAAGCGCCCGAGATGCTGGCCTTCCTGTTCAAGGCGGACGACGCCGTCGACGTTGCCGACGACGCGCGCAAGGGCCTGCCCGCGAACCTTTCCGAGGTGCTCGATGCTGCCCTCGCCGCGCTGGAACCGCTGGCGGAGTGGACGGCGGAGAACATCCAGGCCGCGCTCAAGCAGGCCCTCGTGGAGGACATGGGCATTAAGCCGCGCCTCGCGTTCGGCCCGGTCCGCACCGCGGTCTCCGGCCGCCGCGTCTCGCCGCCGCTGTTCGAGTCCATGGTGATCCTGGGCAAGGAGTCATCCTTGCGTCGGCTCCGCGCCTTCCGCGGCTGATGGCCGCCCCCAGCCAGGCCCGCACCGGCGTGCTGCAGACGCCCTTCGGCGCTGTCCGCGGCGTCCTGTTCGACATCGACGACACCCTGGTGGACCTCGAATATTCGATGACCACCGCCTTGCGCGAGGTCAGTGAACACCTCCTTCCCGGCCTGGACCAGGCCGGGTGGGAGCGGTTCGGCCGCATCTTCACCCACGAAACCACCCATTACTACGACCGGTACCTGGCAGGTGAGCTGACGTTCAACGAACAGCGCCTGCTGCGCGGCCGGGCGGCGCTGGGGCACTTCGGTGTTGAACTGGCCGACGGCGAGGAATCCCACCGGTGGCTCAGCGCCTACGTGGAGAAGCAACCAGCGTACGTCAAGCCGTTTCCCGACGTGCTGCCCCTGCTGGATGTCCTGGACAGTGCGGGCATCCCCTACGGGGCAGTGAGCAACAACGTCCACGATTACCAGCGGGCCAAACTGGACGGCGCCGGGCTGGAACGGATCATCCACCTGGTTGGCACGGACACCCTTGGCGTGGCCAAACCGCACCCGGCAATGTACCTGGAAGGGGTCAGGCTGCTGGGCACGCCCGCTGCCGAGACACTATACGTGGGTGATAACCGGCTGCTGGATGCCGAAGGCTCGACGGCGGCCGGCCTGGTGGGCGTGTGGCTCAACCGCGGGGGCGAAGTCGTCGAGGATTTCGACGGCGGCATCGTCGCCTCCCTGGCCCAGCTGCTGCAATAACCTCCGCACGCAACAACCGCGGCCCTGTCCCGGGACCGCGGTTGTTGCCCCGGCAGTGCGTCCGCCGTCAGGCCGCGGCGGCTGGCCGCATGGAACGCCTGCGCAGGAGCAGGTAGGCCCCGACGGCGGCGGCCACCAGAAGTGCCACCAGCAGCAGCGCGACCACAGGACTGTCCAGCCACGACGACGGCGAGACAGCGGCCACTTTGGAATGCAGCTCCTGCGTGCCGGCCGCGATCCTGGAATTGCCGTCGGCCAGTTTGCCCGCACCGTCGGCCAGTTTGCCCGAGCCGTCATCAAGCTTGCCGTTGCCGTCGGCCAGCTGCCCGGTTCCGTCAGCGAGCCGGGCTGATCCCGCCTGCAGCTGCCCGGTACCGCGGCTCAGCGCCACGGTACCGTCCGAGAGCGCCTCGGTTCCGGCCAGCAGGCCCGGGTTCTCCGGGTCGCCGCCGCCGTTGATCCCCGCGCTGAGTTTGGTGGTGCCGTCCTGCAGGTTGTTCGCCGCGTAAATCAGGCCCGGGCTGTCCGGGTTCCCGGGGACGCCGTCCATTCCCACCCTGATCTTCGCCGTACCTTCCGCCAGCATGGACGTGCCCAGCACCACGCCGGGGTTCTGTGGGTCCGTGGCATTGAGCTTTTCCGCCAGGGTGGCGAAGCCCGCCTTCAACCGGCCCGCACCGTCGTTCAACTGGCCCGCCCCGGCGGCCAGGGTGCCGGTTCCGGCCTTGAGCTGCCCGGCACCGTCATTAAGCTTTGCTGCCCCCGCATCCAGCTGGCCCGCTCCCGCATACGCACGGCGGCCGCCGTCGGCCAGCTTTGCGATCTGGTCCTTGATCACCGCCAGGGGCACCAGGCCCTGGGGACCGTTCGCGGCCGCTTCAAGCTGGTCCAGGCCCTGGCTGAGCGCGGCGAGTCCGTCGCCCTTGGTGGGGTCGTTGCCCGCACCCGGGTAGCCCTTCAGCTGGGCTGTGCCGTTCTTCAGCGCCGCAGTCCCCGCGCTCAAGCTCGTGGCACCGGCGTCGAGCTGGCCCGCGCCGCCCGCGAGCTGGCCCGTGCCCGCTGCCAGCTGCCCCGCGCCGTCGGCCAGGTTGTTCGGCGCGTTTCCACCGGCTGTGGGAGTCAGCGCCGCTGAGAGGGCCACGGCGCCTGCCTGGAGCTTTCGGGCGCCGTCATCCACCTGGTACACGCCCGGAACAAGTTTGTTCAGGACATCGTTCTGCAGCTTCGTGGTGCCGGCATGCAGCTTGTCCACCCCGGGCGCGAGCTGGTCGCGGACTCCGGAGAAGATCTTTCCCGCTCCCGCCTGCAGGGCGGCGGCCCCGGTGTTCAGTTCAGCGCTGCCGTCCTTGACTTTGACGGAACCGTCTTTCACCTGGACAGCGCCTTTATTCGCTGCACCGGCCCCTGCGGCCAGCTGGCCTGAACCGTCCTTGAGCTGCGACGCTCCCGCGGCGGCCTGCTCGGCGCCGTCCATCAGCTGGGCGGCGCCGTTGGAGATCTGTCCGGTGAGGTAGGTGTAGAACGCAAGGAACAGGACGAGCAACAGGGACAACGCGATGATCGCGATGGACTGTGACCGGGGTCTGGGTTTTGCTGCGGCAATGGTTGCTGTGCGGGTTGTCAACGCTGACACTTCCTAACTTTCCGCCGGACGACGCTGCCCGGGGGCGAAACCGTGGCTGGTAGGGCGTTCCCGTTTTCCTCGTGGGTGACCCAACATGCGGGGCAGGGAGATTGTTACCGATGGGTAACTTACTCGAGGGTAACCATAGGACCGGAGGCTGGGCAAGGGTTTGTTCCAATCGGTCCACGCAGTGGTCCGGGGGCACCGCGGCACCCGATTTGTGCGAGCCGAAAGTCTCGGGTAAAGTAATTTCTCGTGCTGAGGCGCACGGAGCAGGGAAAAAGCCCTGAAAGCCGGCCCGAAAGTGCCATTGGGATATGGTGTAATTGGCAACACTACGGTTTCTGGTACCGTCATTCTAGGTTCGAGTCCTGGTATCCCAGCTCTGGTTTAGTGGCTGATTTCAGCCGCAGGACAGGCGGTTTCAACTCGGTTTTCCGATTTGAAACCACGGCAAGGTGTGTGAAATACTCACTGAGCTTGAGCAGCGGAAACGCTGCCGAAAGTACACGGCCCCATCGTATAGCGGCCTAGTACGCCGCCCTCTCACGGCGGTAACGCGGGTTCGAATCCCGCTGGGGTCACCATCGGAAATGGTCCCGGGCAGCAGCCCGGGGCCATTTTTGTTATCCCGACAACAGAGGCTGCCGGCCCGAACGCCGCATCACGTCCTGCCGTGTTTTTGGGAACGCCCCATCACGTCCTGCCGTGTTTTTGGGAACGCCCCATCACTTCCAGTCATGGGTACGGAAAGCTTCATGCCTGCCGCCGGGGTAGGTCCCGGCTTACCGACGCGCCGCGGCCGCTCTCCCCAAACGCCCCAACTGGCATGATGTTGCTGTGACCTCCCATGACGAGCACGGCCGCCCCTCCCAGCCATCACCGCACGCCATGGCCGCGGTGATGCTCCTGGAGGAAATCCGCGCCGGGCTGGACGGTGTCACGCTTCCGCTGGCCCTTCCGGGCGCCGACCAGGCCCGCCGCGACACCATTGCCGCGAGGGCCCAGTTGGACGACTACATCCTTCCGCGGTACCGCAGCCTGGATGCACCACTGCTTGCCGTCGTCGGCGGTTCCACGGGGGCGGGCAAATCCACGCTGGTGAATGGACTCGCAGGGCACCCCGTTACCCGCGCAGGCGCCATCCGCCCCACCACCCGCCAGCCCATCCTGCTGCACAACCCCGCTGAAGCAGCCTGGTTTGAAGGCCAGCGCGTCCTGCCGGGGCTGGCCCGCATCCGGGGAACGCTGGCGGCCGGTCCGTCACCTTCAAGCCGGCCCGGGGACCAGTCCGGGGCCGCAGACTCGCTGGTGCTGGTGGCCGATCCAGCAGTGCCCGCCGGCATCGCCCTCCTCGACGCTCCCGACGTCGACTCCATTTCGGACCACAACCGCCTGCTCGCGGGACAGCTGCTGGCAGCCGCGGACCTCTGGGTCTTCGTCACCACCGCCAACCGGTACGCCGACGCTGTCCCGTGGAAGCTCCTCCTGGATGCCGCTTCGAGGGACATTATGGTGGCCGTGGTGCTGGACCGGGTGCCGCAGGGCGCCGAAGCGGAGGTGAGCCAGGACCTCCGGGGCCTGCTGGACCGCGAAGGCCTGGCCGGAAGCCGCCTGTTCATCATCGCCGAAACAGTCCTGGATACTCAGGGGATGCTGCCTGCCGGTGCCGTGGTTGAGTTGCAGGAATGGCTGGAGTCGCTGGCCTCCGATGCCGCGGGCCGCGCCGACGTGGCCCGCCGCACCCTGAACGGGACGGTCCGCGCACTGGCCCAGCGGATCACGGACCTCGCAGGGGCCGTGCGTGAACAGGAGCGCGCGGCCGCGCGGCTCGAAGCCGACGCCGTGGCGGCGTATGAAAATGCGGCCGCCCGGATCCTGGAGGCAACCCGGGACGGAGCACTGCTGCGCGGCGAAGTCCTGGCACGCTGGCAGGACTTCGTGGGCACCGGCGAGTTCTTCCGGACCCTTGAGCAGAACGTGGGCCGGTTCAGGGACCGCCTCGGAGCGTTCTTCCGTGGCGAACCCGCGCCGGCGGTGCGGGTGGAAACGGCCATTGAGACCGGCCTGCAGGCGGTTATCGTCGACGAGGCTGCCAACGCTGCCGAGGACACCGACCGGCGGTGGCGCTCGGACCCGGCCGGCCGGCAACTGCTGGCCGCGGATGACCTGTCCGGGACTGCGCCCGGGTTCGCAGACCGGGCGGCCGCGGAGATCCGGGCCTGGCAGGAAGCATTGATGGAGCTGATCCGCACCGAGGGCCAGGGCAGACGCACGCAGGCGCGCTGGCTGTCGTTCGGCATCAACGGCCTTGGTGCCGCACTGATGATCGTGGTGTTTTCGATGACAGCGGGACTGACCGGTCTCGAGATCGGCGTGGCCGGCGGTACCGCCGTCGTAGGCCAGCGCCTGCTGGAAGCCGTTTTCGGCGAGGACGCCGTGCGGCGGATGGCGGACAAGGCCCGCGAGGACCTGGCCGCGCGCTGCGAGGGGCTGTTGCAGGACGAGCAGCAGAAATTCCTGCAGCGGCTGCCGGTCGGCCACCCGTCCCTGGCGCAGACGCTGGATGCCCAGGCCGGAGAGCTTGCGCGGTTGGCGGAGCGCGCGTGAGCCGGCACGGCGCGGCACGGGAGTCCTCGCGGCTGGACGGCCGGCTCCAGGGCCTCCAGGACGCCCGCGAACTGGGGGAGGGCGTGCTGCCGGACCAGGTGCTGCAGGAGGCGTTCGATGTCCTGGAGCGGGCAAGTTCGCGCCGCTCCCTCTCCGGTGACCACACCGTGGTTGGTTTCTTCGGCGCCACGGGAAGCGGCAAGTCGTCGCTCTTCAACGCCGTGAGCGGCGCGGAAATCGCGACGGCGGCCGCCCGCCGTCCCACCACGTCGGAACCGTTGGCAGGGGTCTGGGGAGCAACGGGCAGCGAAGCCCTCCTCGACTGGCTGGAGGTGGGCCACCGGCACCACGCCGCGCCCGTGGAGGGCTTCGCGGACGAACGGACCGGGCTGATCCTGCTGGACCTCCCCGACTTCGACTCCACCCGCGCCGCCAACCGCGAAATCGTGCAGCGCATGGTGGGCATGGTGGACGTCCTGGTCTGGGTGCTCGATCCGCAGAAGTATGCCGACGCGGCCGTCCACAACGGGTTCCTTGCACCCCTTGCGTCCCATGGGGCCGTCACGCTTGTGGTCCTGAACCAGGTGGACCGGCTGCCGGAGCACGATGTGCAGCCGGTCCTTGACTCGCTGCACGCGATCCTTGCCGGCGAAGGGCTGGGACAGGTCCGGGTGCTCCCTGCGTCCGCCGTGACCGGGGCCGGAATCGGTGAGGTGCGCGCAGCGATCCATAAGGTGGCAGTCCAGCGGCAGGCCCAGTCCCGGCGGCTGGAAGCGGACATCAGTAAAGCTGCGGAGGATCTTCGGCTGGCTTCCGGTGACGGTGACGCTGCAGGGACCCGCTCCGCGGCCAAGGCAAGGCTCGCTGACGAACTGGCCATTGCGGCCAACGTGCCTGCCGTGGTGCGGGCCGTGGGGCAGTCGTACCGCCTGGAGTCCGTGCGCCGTACGGGCTGGCCGGTAACCCGTTGGCTTTCCCGGTTCCGGGTTGACCCGCTGCGGCGGCTCAACCTGCGCAGCAGTGCTCCTGCCGGCCTGAACCGGACATCATTGCCGCCGGCCGGTGCGCCGGAGCGGGCACGCACCGACGCAGCGGTCAGGGAGTTCGCGGACTCCGCCAGCGCTGGAGCACCCGGCCCGTGGCGGGCAGCGATCCGGGGGGCGGCCAGGAACGGTCGGGAGCGCCTGCCCGATGCGCTGGACCAAGCCATTGCCGGAACGGACCTCGGTGCCAACCGCAAAGCGTGGTGGTGGGGCGCGTTCAACGTGGTGCAGTGGCTGGCGCTGCTGATTCTGCTGGGCGGGTTGGGCTGGCTGGGCGTCCTGGCTGGGCTCGGCTACCTTCAGCTGCCGGTGCCGGAGGTGCCCCGCGTGGAGGGATGGCCGGTGCCCACCCTGATGATTGCCTTCGGCTTGGTGTTGGGAATCGTCCTGGCGATCTCCGGGCGGTTCATTGCGGCCGGGGCCGCCCGGGCCAGGGCTGCCAGGGCGCGACGACGGCTCAACAGTGCCGTGGCAGCGGCGGCGCAGGAGCTGGTGGTGGAACCGGTGGAGGCGGAGGTTGCCCGGCTTGCGGCCTTCACCAAAGCGCTGAAGAAAGCCGGCCGGGCCTAGGGACTGCCGGCTGGCCTAGCCGGCTGCGAGGGCCTGTGCGGCGTCGCGGACCTTGACCAGGGTGCGCAGGTTCCGGGTGGTGGTCGCGGCCTTGAACTTTGCCTTGGAGCTGATCTTGCTGAACGGGCTGTCCAGTGTCCCGCCCGCGGGTGCCAGCCAGGCGAGGGCCTCAGGTGCCAACCGCTGCTGGTCATGGCCGTCCAGTCCTGAACCCGCCGCCTCCAGTTCGTCGAGGACGGCAGGGTCAGAGGAGAGGGTGATGTAGGTGTGGGTGGACTTGTCGTCCTCCGGATAGGGGCAGGCCTCCACGAGGTGGCCCACCCAGGCGGCGTCAAGCACCACTACCCATGCTTCGTAGCCGAAAGCTGCACGGAGGCATTTTTCGCACTCCCGCTTTACCGCTGCGGCGTCCAGGCTGCTGGACAGCACCACGTTGCCGCTCGCCAGCAGGGTCTTCGCGTCCTCGAAACCACAGGTCTTCAATGCGTCCCTGAGGTCCGCCATTTTGATATTGATTCCGCCAACGTTGATGCCGCGGAGGAATACTGCATAGCTGCCCATGGGCACAGCCTAGCGGCGCGGGCGGCCGGGGGAGGGGAAGGTCCTAGTCGTTGTTCTTCCGCAGCGCCTCGGTCAGGATGCGGCCGGCATTGCAGACAACTTCCGCGTGGAGGCGTCCCGGCTGCCGGGTCAGCCGCTCGATGGGGCCGGAAATGGAGACGGCGGCAATCACCCGGCCGGACGGGCCCCGCACCGGTGCCGAGACGGAGGCGACCCCCGGCTCGCGTTCGCCAAGGCTCTGTCCCCAGCCCCGCCGTCGTACTCCTGCCAGGACGGTGGGGGTGAAGCGCGCCGACTGCAAACCCTCCAGGAGCCGGTCGTGGTCTTCCCACGCCAGCAGGACCTGGGCGGCCGAACCGGCTTTCATGGACAGCTGGGTGCCGACCGGAATGGTGTCGCGCAGGCCGATGGGGCGCTCGGCGGAGGCGACGCAGACGCGCCAGTCACCCTGCCGGCGGAAGATCTGTGCGCTTTCGCCGGTGGCGTCACGCAACTGCATGAGCACGGGGCCGGCCGAGGCGATCAGGCGGTCCTCGCCGGCGGCGGAGGCGAGCTCGACCAGCCTGCTGCCGAGCACGAACCGGCCCTGGATGTCGCGGCTCACCAGCCGGTGGTGCACCAGCGCCAGGGCGAGGCGGTGGACGGTGGGCCGGGCCAGGCCGGTGGCGGCCACGAGCTGCGCCAGCGTGGTGGGGCCCGCCTCGAGGGCATCAAGCACCTGGGCCGCTTTATCAATGACACCGACTCCACTAGAATTGTCCATGTAATGATATTGCCGTCTCATTATCTGAGATGCAAATCTTTCGGGTGGCGCGGCGCGGAGGCCTCCTGATTCAGTTGAACTATTCAGCCAAACAGCAGTGAAGGGAGATGGCCATGGGAAAGACATTGGCCGAGAAAGTCTGGGACGCACACGTGGTGCGCAAAGGTGACGGCGATGGTGCCAACGCCCAGCCCGACCTTCTCTTCATCGACCTCCACCTGGTCCATGAAGTCACGTCCCCGCAGGCCTTTGAAGGCCTGCGCCTGGCCGGCCGCAAGCTGCGCCGGCCGGACCTGACCATCGCCACCGAAGACCACAACACCCCCACCCTGGATATCGACAAGCCCATTGCCGATCTCACCAGCCGCACCCAGATCCAGACCCTGCGCAACAACTGCGCGGAGTTCGGTGTCCGGCTGCACAGCCTGGGCGACGCCGAACAGGGCATCGTCCACGTGGTGGGTCCCCAGCTGGGCCTTACCCAGCCGGGCATGACCGTGGTCTGCGGCGACTCGCACACCTCCACCCACGGCGCGTTCGGTGCGCTGGCCATGGGCATCGGAACCTCCGAGGTGGAGCACGTCATGGCCACCCAGACGCTCTCGCTCAAGCCGTTCAAGACCATGGCCATCAACGTGGAGGGCACCCTGCGTCCCGGCGTGACCGCCAAGGACATTATCCTCGCCGTGATCGCGAAGATCGGCACCGGCGGCGGCCAGGGCTACGTGCTGGAATACCGCGGCTCCGCCATCCGGGCGCTGTCCATGGAAGCGCGGATGACCATCTGCAACATGTCCATCGAGGCCGGCGCCAGGGCCGGCATGGTGGCGCCGGACCAGACCACCTACGACTACATGATGGGCCGCCCGCACGCGCCGGAAGGCGCGGACTGGGACGCCGCCGTCGAGTACTGGAACACCCTGAAGACCGACGACGACGCCACCTTCGACGTCGAGGTGGACCTGGACGCCGACACGCTGGAGCCGTTCGTCACCTGGGGCACCAACCCGGGCCAGGGCGTGTCCCTGTCCCAGGCCGTTCCGTCCCCCGGGGACTTCGGCGACGAGAACGCCAAGGCCGCCGCCGAGCGTGCCCTGCAGTACATGGGCCTCGAAGCCGGCACGCCGATGAAGGACATCCGTGTCGACACCGTCTTCCTCGGTTCCTGCACCAACTCACGGATCGAGGACCTGCGCGCCGCCGCAGACATCATCCGCGGCCGTGAAAAGGACCCGCAGGTCCGCATGCTGGTGGTGCCCGGCTCGGCCCGCGTCCGGCTCGAAGCCGAGGCGGAGGGCCTGGACAAGGTCTTCAAGGACTTCGGTGCCGAATGGCGCTTCGCCGGCTGCTCCATGTGCCTGGGCATGAACCCGGACCAGCTGGAGCCGGGGGAGCGGTGCGCCTCCACGTCCAACCGCAACTTCGAAGGGCGCCAGGGCAAGGGCGGCCGCACCCACCTGGTGTCCCCGGTGGTGGCAGCGGCAACGGCCGTGCGCGGCACGCTCAGCTCGCCGTCGGACCTTGAACCGGCCCCCGAACCCGCAGCCATCCGCATCGACGCAGCCTAGGACGACACCATGGAAAAGTTCACCAAGCACACCGGCATTGGCGTCCCGCTGCGCCAGAGCAACGTCGACACCGACCAGATCATCCCCGCGGTGTACCTCAAGCGCATCACCCGGACCGGCTTCGAGGACGCCCTGTTCTCGGCGTGGCGGAAGGACTCCTCCTTCATCCTGAACCAGGAGCCGTACAGCGCGGGCTCGGTCCTGGTGGCCGGCCCGGATTTCGGAACCGGTTCCTCCCGCGAGCACGCCGTCTGGGCCCTGAAGGACTACGGCTTCAAGGCTGTGCTGTCGTCCCGCTTCGCCGATATCTTCCGCGGCAACTCGGGCAAGCAGGGGCTGCTCGCCGCCCAGGTGGCCCAGGACGACATCGAGCTGATCTGGAAGGAACTCGAGAACGCCCCCGGGACCGAGGTCACGGTGGACCTGGAGTCCAAGACCGTGGTGTGCGGCAACATCGTGGCACCCTTCGAGATTGACGACTACACCCGCTGGCGGCTCCTGGAAGGCCTGGACGACATCGGGCTGACCCTCCAGCACGAGGCCGACATCACCGCGTACGAGGCAACCCGCCCGGCCTTCAAGCCCAAGACCCTGCCGGCAAAGCTTTCCTAGCCACGGCAGCCATCCGGTGGCGGGGCTCCGGCCCCGCCACGCCCCGCCGCCGGTGCCCCCTTATTTCGGTTCGGTAACGCGACCTCCTATGCTTGGTTGGAGCCTTTGCAAGGTTTTGGGGGCTAGTGATCGTGAGGAAACCGGTATATGAGTAGTGTTCTGACAATCCGCGGCGGTGTCCCGCTTACAGGCCGCGTCAGCGTCCGTGGGGCAAAGAACCTTGTCCCCAAGGCAATGGTGGCGGCGCTGCTGGGCAATGAACCCTCGGTGTTGCGGAACGTGCCGGAAATCAAGGACGTGGAGGTTGTTACCTCCCTCCTGCAGCTGCATGGCGTGACGGTGGAGAAAGACCCCGTCAACGGCGACCTGACCCTTGACCCCAAGGCTGCCAAGACCGCGCCGAGCACCGCGATCGATGCCCACGCCGGCGACTCCCGCATTCCCATCCTCCTCTGCGGACCGTTGATCCACGCGATCGGCGAGGCCTTCATCCCGGACCTGGGCGGCTGCAAGATCGGCGACCGGCCCATCGACTACCACCTGGACGTCCTGCGGCAGTTCGGCGCCGTCGTGGAGAAGCGCCCGGGCGGCATCCACATTTCGGCCCCCAAAGGCCTGCACGGAGCCAAGATCTCCCTCCCGTACCCGTCCGTGGGTGCCACGGAACAGGTCCTGCTGAGCGCCACCCGCGCCGAGGGCATCACCGAACTCTCCGGTGCCGCCACCGAACCGGAGATCATCGACCTCATCGCCGTGCTCCAGAAGATGGGCGCCATCATCAGCGTCCAGACCGACCGCACCATCCGCATCGAGGGCGTCCGCGACCTCGGCGGATACAACCACCGGGCACTCTCGGACCGCAACGAGTCCGCATCCTGGGCGTCCGCTGCGCTGGTGACCCGCGGCGACATCTTCGTCGAGGGCGCCTCCCAGCGCGACATGATGACCTTCCTGAATACCTACCGCAAGGTGGGCGGCGGAATGGACATCGGCGAGGACGGCATCCGCTTCTACCACAAGGGCGGAAAGCTGAACCCGCTGGTCCTCGAAACGGACGTCCACCCCGGCTTCATGACCGACTGGCAGCAGCCGCTGGTGGTGGCCCTGACCCAGGCCGAAGGCGTGTCGATCGTCCACGAGACCGTGTACGAAAACCGCTTCGGCTTCACCGACGCCCTCATCCGCATGGGCGCCAGCATCCAGGTGCACCGGGAATGCCTGGGCAGCGTTCCATGCCGGTTCGGCCAGCGGAACTTCCTCCACTCGGCCGTCATCTCCGGACCTACCCAGCTCAAGGGAACCGACATCGACGTCCCCGACCTCCGCGGCGGCTTCAGCCACCTGATCGCAGCCCTGGCCGCCACGGGAACTTCGCGGGTCACCGGCATCGACATCATCAACCGCGGCTATGAGCGCTTTACCGAGAAGCTTGCCGGCCTCGGCGCCGATTTCGACATCACCACCACGAAGTAGAGCGGGACCGTGAAGGAATCTGCCAAGAGCAGGGCCACATTTGTGTTCATCGCCGGCGTCGTCCGGCCCCTGATGAACCTCATGATGTCCAAAACGTGGGAAGGCACGGAAAAACTTCCCGCCGGCGGCTTCATCGCCGCGCCCAACCACTGCACCGAAATCGACCCCCTGGTGGTGGGGCACATGCTCTACAACCAGAAACGGGCCCCCCACTTCCTGGCCAAGGCAGCACTGTTCAAGGTTCCCGGCCTGGGCCCGCTCCTGCGCGCCACCAAGCAGGTGCCGGTGGAGCGTTCGACGGCGGGCGCGAACCGGTCGCTGCAGGTGGCCCAGGAGATCGTGGCTGAGGGCGGCGCCATCATCATCTACCCCGAAGGCACGCTGACGCGCGATCCCGGGCTGTGGCCAATGAAGGGCCACACCGGTGCGGCGCGGCTGGCCCTCGAAGGGGGCATCCCCGTGGTGCCCATCGCCCACTGGGGGGCGCACGAGGTCTTCCCCCGGTACGGCAAGCGGTTCCACCTGTTCCCCCGGAAGCGTTCCCGGGTGGTCGTGGGCGATCCCGTGGACCTCAGCTCCTTCAAAGGCCGTCCGCTGGACAAGGCCACACTGGGCGAAGCCACCGAGCTGATCATGGACGCCATCACCGACCTCCTCGCCGGCCTGCGCGGAGAACAACCGCCGGCCGAGCGCTGGGACCCTGCCAAGCAGCAGCAGTCCAAGCACGGGCGGTTCGTTGACCGCGGGCAGCAGCCCGGCGCGGAGACGGAAGCCCAGTGACCGGTGACGGCAGGCCGGGTGCGGCCCGGACAGTGGCCGTCCTCGGCGCAGGATCCTGGGGGACGACGTTCGCGAAAGTCCTTGCCGACGCCGCCATTGCCACGGGCACCCCGCGTGCCATCAGGCTGTGGGGCAGGCGCGCCGAAGTGGTGGACGAGATCAACACCAGCCACCGCAACAGCGACTACCTCAAGGACATCGTCCTGCCGGAAAGCATCACCGCTTCCACTGAGGTCCGCGAGGTCCTGTCCGGGGCCGAACTCGTGGTGGTCGCCGTTCCGGCCCAGTCGCTCCGTTCGCAGCTGCGGGAATGGAAGGACATGATCGCCCCCGGAGCCGTCGTCGTCTCGCTCATGAAGGGCCTGGAGCTGGGGACTGACTCCCGGATGAGCGAAGTCATCAGCCAGGAACTCGGCCTGCCACCGGAACGCATCGCCGTGGTGTCCGGCCCCAACCTGGCCATGGAAATTGCCCGCGAGGAGCCCACGGCGTCAGTGGTGGCGTGCTCGGATTCAGCGACGGCGGGCTGGCTGGCCAGGACCTGCACGGCCCCATACTTCCGGCCCTACACCACGGCGGACGTCGTCGGCGTTGAAATTGGCGGCATCGTCAAGAACGTCATTGCCCTGGCCGTGGGCATCTGCGAGGGAAAGCAGATGGGGGACAACACCAAAGCCTCCGTCATTACCCGCGGCCTGGCCGAAACATCCCGCCTGGCCCTGGCACTGGGCGGCGAAGCCAAGACCATGGCCGGGCTTGCCGGACTCGGCGACCTCGTGGCCACGTGCTCCTCCGCGCTGTCCCGCAACCACACCGCAGGGCGGCTGCTGGGCCAGGGCCTGACGCTCGAGGAGGTGGGCCGAAAGATGACCCAGACCGCCGAAGGCATCAAATCCGGCCAGGCCGTCCATGAACTTGCCGGCAAGCTCGGCGTCGAAATGCCCATCACTGCCGCCGTCGTGGCGGTACTGGCAGGCAAGCTGTCCGTTGACCAACTCGGGCCGGTGCTGCTGTCCCGGGAACTGAAACCTGAAGGCGATTACTGACCATGTCCCAAGACACACCCACCACGGGTCAAACAGCCACCAGGAAACCGCGCGTCGCCGTGCTCTTCGGCGGCCGGTCCAGCGAGCACGCCGTCAGTTGCGTCACGGCCGCAGGCGTCCTGGGGGCCATCAACAAGGACAAGTACGAGGTCATTCCCATCGGAATCGCCAAGACCGGCCAATGGGTTCTCGCCCCCGCTGAAGCCGCAGAATGGTCCCTCGCGGCCTCGTCGCTTCCTGAGGTCGTTCCGTCGCCGGAAACCGTCACCCTGGCCGAGATCGGCGGGGAACACCAGCTGATCGTGGCCTCGCCCAACCAGGTCCCGCAGGAACTGGGCGCCGTTGACGTGGTCTTCCCGCTACTGCATGGCCCCTTTGGCGAGGACGGCACCATCCAGGGACTCCTTGAACTGTCCGACACCCGCTACGTCGGAGCCGGCGTGCTGGCGTCCGCCGTCGGCATGGACAAGCACTACATGAAGGTGGTCTTCGAAGCCGCCGGGCTGCACGTCGGGCCGTACGTGGCCGTGACGGACAGGCAGTGGCGCAAGGACCCCGAAGCTGTGCGGAAGCAGGTCGACCGGCTGGGCTTCCCCGTCTTCGTCAAACCGGCCCGCGCCGGTTCCTCGATGGGAATCTCCAAAGTCGACTCCCTTGAAGAGCTGGACGCGGCCATCGAGGAAGCCCGGCGGCACGACCTCAAGCTGGTGATCGAAGCCGGCATCGTGGGACGCGAAATCGAGTGCGCGGTCCTGGAAGGCCGGGGCACTGATGCGCCGCGTACATCCATGCCCGGCGAAATCTCCGTGGCCGGAGGTACGCACGAGTTCTATGACTTCAATGCCAAGTACGTCGAAGATGATGCAGCATCCCTCAGCTGCCCGGCCGACATGCCCGCGGAGGCCATCGCCCGCGTCCGCGAGCTGGCCGCTGCTGCGTTTGATGCCGTAGGCGCCGAAGGCCTCAGCCGCGTGGACTTCTTCTACACCCCGGACGGCGAGTTGATCATCAACGAGATCAACACCATGCCCGGCTTCACGCCCAAGAGCATGTACCCGCAGATGTGGGCAGCTTCCGGCCTGGGCTACGCCGACCTCATTGACGAACTGATCTACCTGGCACTGCACCGCAACACCGGCCTCCGCTGATCCCCACCGGCACCCTAACCTCGCTTCGCTTCGGCCAAGGAACCCTGCCGGCGTGGGCCCACCACCGGCGGCCTAGCCTCGCTTCGCTTCGGCCAGGCCTCGCTTCGCTTCGGCCAGGGAACCCTGCCGGCGTGGGCCCACCACCGGCGGCCTAGCCTCGCTTCGCTTCGGCCAGGGAACCCTGCCGGCGTGGGCCCACCACCGGCGGCTGTCCGGAGGTTGAGCCTGCCGAAACCTACTGGCTCTTGGGCAGGTTCTGCAGATCCTCCTGGCCCACGCAGTTCCGCGTTGACGGAATCTTGCCGGCAGCCGCCGCAAGGTCCGCGAGCACTGTCGCGGAGCTGATCTTGTCCGGATCCATCACGATTTCCGTGGCCGGTTCCCTGCCGTAGGTGGTCAGCGTCCACGCCGGATCACCTTCCTTGATCACCCAGTCAACCCCGTTAACGGTGACGCAGCGGTCGGTCGTCGGCCCCGGCACGTTGACGCCGCAGCGGAGGATGACCAGCGAGGGATCGCCCCAGGCCGCGGTGGCCTGGCTGTTGGTCTTCCGCAGCTTCGAATCGCCAATGGCATCGGGCAGGGCCACCATCATGGGCGCGCACGCCGGGTTGGCGGCGTCCTTCGCGGCGGTGACATCCACTGCGGGGGAGCAGGATGCCAGGGAAAGGACGGCAATAGCACCAACCACCGCCATCCTGGCGGCGCGGGCGGACAGGGGGAGCTGGGGATGGTGCATGGTTCCAGCCTATCGCCGCCGCCGCCCCCGTCCGGACACAATGTCGGCCGGGCGCGGTAGCGTAGTGGCGTGCCTGAAGACCTTCGAAACCGCGTAGACCACCAGCCCACCGTGGCCGGGCTTTCCGAAGCCGACCTGCTGGCCCGGATCTTTCCGCGCCTCCGGATGGAGGCCGGGCACAATGTAAGCACGTTGCTTGGGCCGGGGGACGACGCCGCCATTGTCGCGGCACCGGACGGGCGAACCGTCATCAGCATCGACACCCAGGTCCAGGACCAGGATTTCCGTATGCTGTGGCCCAGCGGCTACCGCACCACCGGGTTCGACGTCGGCTGGAAAGCAGCGGCGCAGAACCTTAGCGACATCAATGCCATGGGTGCCCGGGCCACCTCCATGGTGGTCAGCCTCACGCTCCCCGTCGACACCCCGGTCGCCTGGGTGGAGGACCTGGCGGACGGGCTGGCAGCCGGAATCCGGGAACTCGGGGCAGTCCACTGTTCCGTGACGGGCGGCGACCTCGGCCGTGGCCGGGAAATTTCCGTGACCGCCGCTGTCCTCGGAACCCTCGACGGCGCCCGGCCGGTGCTCCGCTCCGGTGCCCGGCCGGGGGACATCCTGGCGCTCGCGGGAACGGTTGGCCATGCGGCAGCGGGCCTTGCCCTCCTCGAATCGGGAATCGCCGCGGATATCCTGACGCCCGCGGAGCAGGCCTTCGTCGACCTGCAGTGCCGCCCGCGGCCGCCGCTGGAAGCCGGGCCTGCAGCCCGGGAGGCAGGAGCCACAGCCATGCTGGATGTATCGGACGGACTCCTGCGCGACGGAAAGCGGCTCGCCGCCGCGAGCGGTGTCGCCGTTACCCTCGATCCGTTACGGCTGACCCGGTTGGCCGAACTCCTGGGACCCGCCGCGGCGCGGCTGGGAGCGGATGCGGCGCCATGGGTGCTGGGCGGCGGTGAGGACCACGGGCTGCTGGCCACATTCCCTGCCGATGTTCAGCTGCCACCCGGATTCACTGCGATAGGCTCGATACATGCACTCGGCACCGACGAAGGCCCGGGTGTCCTGATAGCTGGCCGGGCCGCGGACACCGGGGGATGGGATCACTTTGCATACTAAGGTTGCCGCCAACGCGCTGGCCATGAAGAGGTGGCTGGGCAAGGCTGAAACTGCCCTGGGAAACCACAGCGACCGGCTCAACGCCATCAATATCTTTCCCGTGGCTGACGGGGATACCGGCACCAACCTCTACCTCACGGTCCGTGCTGCGGCGCGTTCGCTGGTGCTCGACCCTGACCAGCCTGCCCCGGTGGACGTCGGGGAAGTCCTCTCCATGGCCGGCCAGGCCGCCATGGAGGAGGCGCGGGGAAATTCCGGAACCTTGTTCTCGGTGTTCCTCTGTGCGGCAGCTGAGCCGCTCGCCGGTCATACCCGGTTGACGTCCACCCTGCTCTCGGCGGCCCTGAACCGCGCGCAGATCCGGGCGTGGTCTGCCCTGAGCGATCCCGTTCCCGGAACCATGCTTTCAGTCATGGAAGCGGCGGCACGTGCGGCCGCCGCCGTAGACGCCGGCCAGGACGGCGATGACAGCAACCACGCCCTGGGCCTTGCCCTGGACGCGGCGGTGGAGGGGGCGCTGGCCGCCGTGATCCACACCGAAGAACAGCTCGATGCGCTCCAGTCTGCCCATGTGGTGGATGCAGGTGGTGTGGGAATGCTGCTGATCCTTGACTGCCTCCGCTCCGCCGTCATGGGGGAGGAACTGCAGGGGGAGCTTCTCGACGGCCTCCATGGCTACGACGTCTCCGATCCCCACATCCACACGTCCATGCCGGCCGACGACGGCGTGGAAGTCATGTGCACCATCAGCCTGTCGCCGCTGAATGCCGCCACCCTGCGGCAGCGGCTCGACGAAATCGGCGAGTCAGTAATCATGAGCCAGGTGGGCAACGGGCCGGACGCCGATGGCAACTACCGGTGGCGGGTGCACGTGCACGTGCCGGACGCCGCCCCGGCCGTAGGGATTATCCGGTCCCTGGGAGAACCCTCCCAGATCAGCATCAGCGAACTGGCCCTGCCGCGGGATCCGGGTGCGGACGCGGTGAACACCGGCGGGCATGAACGCTGAACTGGAGCTGGCCCTGGAGCGGCGAATCGGGAAGCGCTCAGCGGCCGTCATTGAGAAACACCTCGGCATCACCACGGTTGAGGGCCTCCTGAACTACTACCCCCGCCGCTACATGAGCCGCGGCGAGTTGACCCCCATCGCTGAGCTTCCGCTGGATGAGGACGTGACCCTTATAGCCAGGGTCCTCTCCAGCAGCACCCGGCAGATGCAGGCACGGCGCGGGACCATCACCGACGTCATCGTCTCAGACGACGACGGGAAGCAGGGACTGCGCCTGGTCGGCGGGCGGGATTACACCGGCAAAGTTCCGGGCACCCTGAAAATCAGCTTCTTCAACGGGTTCAAGGCGAAAAACGAGCTCCTGCAGGGACGCCGCGCCTTGTTTTCGGGCCGGGTAACCAGTTTCAAGGGGAAGCTGGGCCTTACCAACCCCGACTTCCAGCTCCTGGACGAAGATCCGTTCAGCGACGCCGGCAAAGACCCGGAGAAACTTGCCGCCATGCCGATACCGGTCTATCCGGCCACGGCCAAGCTACCCAGCTGGAAGATCCAGAAAGTGATCGCCACGCTGCTCGAAACTTCCGACCTTGGCTCGCTGCCGGACCCGGTCCCGCCGGAGGTCGCAGCCAGGGAAGGCTTCCTCCCCGTCGCGGACGCCTACCGCCTCATCCACGTTCCCGAAACTGCCGGCGACTGGAAACGTGCCCGCGACCGGTTCCGTTACCAGGAAGCACTGGTGCTGCAGTCAGCCCTGGCCCGGCGCCGGGCCCAGCTTGCCGCGGAGGAAGCCACCGCCCGGCGTCCTGTGGGCGACGGGATCCTGGCCGCTTTCGACCATACGCTGCCGTTTACGCTCACGGCCGGCCAGGCTGCCGTCGGCAAGACCCTCGCGGCGGAACTGGCCCAGGACACGCCCATGAACCGGCTCCTGCAGGGCGAAGTGGGCTCCGGGAAGACCGTCGTGGCGTTGCGTGCCATGCTCCAGGTGGTGGACGCCGGCGGCCAGGCCGCGCTGCTTGCCCCCACCGAAGTGCTCGCAACCCAGCACTTCGACTCCATCCGCCGCACCCTGGGTCCGCTCTCCAGCGACGGCCTCCTGGGCGGCCTGGCCGGCGGCAACGGGCCTTCCGTCCAGGTCACGCTGCTCACCGGGTCCATGCCAACGGCGGCACGGAAGCAGGCCATGCTCGACGCCGCCTCCGGGACCGCAGGCATCGTTATCGGCACCCATGCGCTGCTCAGCGACAACGTCTCCTTCTATGACCTCGGCCTGATCGTGGTGGACGAACAGCACCGTTTCGGCGTGGAACAGCGCGATGCCCTGCGGGCCAAAGCCAGGAAGCCGCCGCACCTGCTGGTCATGACCGCCACGCCCATTCCCCGCACCGTGGCAATGACCGTCTTCGGCGACCTTGAAACCTCCACCCTGGATGAACTGCCCAAGGGACGGGCACCGATCAGCACCCACCTCGTGGGCCTTGCCGAGAATCCGGCGTGGGCGGCGCGGATCTGGGCACGCGCCCGGGAGGAAATTGACGCCGGCCACCAGGTGTACGTGGTCTGTCCCAAGATCGGGACGGACGACGATGGCGACTTCAGCCCCGGCGAGGCCGCACCGCCGGGCGTGGAGGCGGAGGAGGCCCGGGAACTTGCATCCGTCACCGCCGTCGTGGACCACCTGCTGGGCGAGCCCGCGCTGGCCGGGGTTCCGCTGGCTCCCCTCCACGGGCGCCAGGACCCGGAGCTGAAGACGGACACCATGGCCGGATTCACTGCCAACCGCATCAAGCTGCTCGTCTCCACCACCGTGATCGAAGTGGGGGTGGACGTGCACAACGCCACGCTGATGGTCATCCTGGACGCTGACAGGTTCGGAATTTCCCAGTTGCACCAGCTTCGCGGCCGTGTGGGCCGCGGCGGCCTGCCCGGGACCTGCCTGTTGGTAACCGCCCTTGAAGCGGGCCACCCCAGCAGGCGCCGGCTGGACGCTGTGGCTGCCACCACGGACGGGTTCGTCCTGTCGCAGGAGGACCTCAAGCTGCGGCGCGAGGGCGATATCCTTGGTGCTTCCCAGTCCGGCGGCCGCTCCACACTGAAGCTGCTTCGGGTCCTCGAACATGAGGACGTGATAGCCCGTGCCAGGGACGACGCGCAGGCAATCGTCGGCGGGGACCCGCTGCTGTCCGGCCACCCCGAGCTCGCCGGGGCCATCGAGAAGTACCTCAACCCCGAGAAGGAGGCGTTCCTTGAACGCGGTTAGCAACGACGGAGCAGGCGCGGCCGAACCGCGGTGGATGCCGTGACGCGGATCATCGCCGGCGCGGCCGGCGGCACACCGCTGGCGGCCGTCCCGGGATCGCTGACCCGGCCCACGACCGACCGGGTCAAGGAAGCGCTGTTTTCCCGACTGGATGCCTTTGACGTGATTGCCGGCGCCCGGGTGCTGGATCTCTACGCCGGCTCCGGTGCCCTGGGGGTGGAAAGCGGCAGCCGGGGTGCACAGTCGGTGGACCTCGTCGAGTCTGACGCCAAGGCCAGTGCCGTGTGCCAGCGCAACGCAGACCTCATCAATGGGGTGCTGGGCGGTAAAACCGTAACGGTCCACCGCTCCAAGGTGGAGCCGTTCCTTGACCGCGCCGCGGCGGCGGCCGCCTGGGACCTCGTGTTCCTGGACCCGCCGTATCCGCTGGAGGACGCCACGCTCGCCGCCGTGCTGCAGAAGCTCGCCGGCCATTTGGGGTCCGGGGCCGTGGTGGTGGTGGAACGCTCGTCACGCTCCCCTGAACCGGGGTGGCCGGACGGGATGACGCGCTTCGCCGAAAAGAAGTACGGGGAAACCAGGCTGTGGTTCGCGGAGCCGTTCGTTCCCGATGCGATCACCCCTGACGACCTTGCTGACGCCGCCAAGTCCACGGCCGGCCAACCTGCTTCCCCTGACGCTTAGGGCGGTCCCTGGGCGCAGAACGGATCCAGGTCCACTCCCGCCAGGACCCGGGCAGGGTGCGGGCCGCGCGCTTCCAGCTCGGCTGTCCACGATTCCGGCCAGGGGCCCTGGGTTCCGGCAAGGATAATGTTGCCCGGGTACCTTCCCTGGAACATGCCGGCCTCGGCAAAAGCGGCCACGTCCGCTATGGCACTGCGCATTGCAGCCACCTGGCTCCTACCAAGCGTGAGCGCCGGTTCGTCCCCGACATTGACGATCAGGAGCCCGTCCGGGCGGAGGCGGTCCCTGGCTTCACGGTAGAAACCGCTCGTGGCGATGTGGGCCGGCGCCTCCGGTCCGGAGAAGATGTCCAGGATCACGACGTCGAACGCCAGGCCGGGGTCCAGCGCACCGAGCGCTTCGCGGGCATCGCCGATGATGGTGGTCAGGTTCGTTCCTTCGGGCATGGGAAGGTGCCGCAGGACGAAGTCGAGCAGTTCGCGCTCCAGCTCAACCGCGTACTGCACTGACCCCGGACGGGTTGCCTGGATATACCGCGCCAGGGTCAACGCGCCCGCACCCAGGTGGAGCGCCGAGATGGGTTGTCCGGGCGGGGCCGCCAAATCCACGAGGTGCCCGATCCTGCGGAGGTATTCGTAGAAGATGTCTTCCGGCCGGTCGAGGTTGACGTGCGATTGTTCGGCTCCGCCGATGCTGAGCACGTAGCCGCCGTCGGTAAAGGCATCGGGCTCGATGGTGGCGTGCTGGCCGGTGGTGCGCAGGAAACGGCTGGCGGCCCCGTGGCTGGGCATCAGAGCCTGCCGCGCAGGGTAGCCAACCGCGCGGCAGCTTCCTCCAGGACGTCGTTCTTCTTGCAGAAGGCAAAGCGGAGCAGGCTGCGCGTCTGCTCGGCACCTTCCGGATGGCAGAAAACCGGAACGGGAATGGCTGCGACCCCCACCAGTTCCGGCAGTCGGCGGGCGAGGTCCAGGGCATCGGTGATGCCCAGCGGCGCCGTGTCCACGTTGACGAAGTAGGTGCCCTGCGGGCTGAAGACGTCAAAGCCGGCGGCCCGGAGCCCGGCGCTGAGAATGTCCCGTTTCTGCTCCAGGGCAGAAGCGATGCCCCTATAGAAATCATCGGGGAGGGCCAATCCCTTGGCGATCGCTGCCTGGAACGGCGTGCCCGAACTGTAGGTCAGGAACTGCTTTACCGTGCGGACGGCGGCCACCAGTTCCTCCGGCCCGCTCAGCCAGCCGATCTTCCAGCCGGTGAGGGAAAACGTCTTGCCGGCCGAGGAGAGGGTGATGGTCCGCCCAGCCGCGCCAGGAAGGGTGGCCACCGGTGTATGGACTACGCCGAAGGTCAGGTGCTCATACACTTCATCGGTGATGATGGTGCTGCCGTGCCGGCGTGCCAGGTCCACCACCCGCTGCAGGACCGCGGGCGGAAACACTGCGCCGGTGGGATTATGCGGGTTGTTCAGCAGCACCACCTTGGTCCGCTCGCTGAAGGCCGCCTCCAAGGCCGCCACGTCCGGCATGAAGTCCGGGGCAGCCAGGGGAACGGTCGTGTGGGTGGCCCCGGAAAGTCCGATGACCGCACCGTAGGAGTCGTAGAACGGCTCGAACGTCAGGACCTCGTCGCCCGGTCCGGCAAATGCCAGAAGGGCAGCGGCGATGCCTTCAGTGGCCCCGGTGGTGATGATGACTTCCGTCGCCGGATCCGGAGCCAGGCCGTAGAAGCGTTCCTGGTGCGCTGCTACCGCCTCGCGGAGCTCGGGGAGGCCCTTGCCCGGTGCGTACTGGTTGGCGCCGGACGCAATGGCCGCCCGGGCCGCTTCCCTGATTTCAACCGGACCGTCCTCGTCGGGGAAGCCTTGTCCCAGGTTGATGGCGCCTGTCCTGACGGCCAGGGTGGTCATCTCTTCGAAGATGGTCACTCCCAGGCCGCCGTCCGCCGCCAGGAGGTTTGCCCCGAGCGCGGTGCGCTGCCAGGGAGCAGGTGCCAGGGGTGTGGAAAGTTCCCGTGCTGGATGCATCCAGTCATGGTATCCCGGCCTTTCCATGGGGTAGGTTCGGAGCATGAGACGCGCTGTGTGCCCCGGATCCTTCGACCCCATCCACAACGGCCATCTCGAAGTGATCGCGCGGGCTGCCGGCCTGTTTGATGAGGTCATTGTGGCCATTTCCACCAACTACGCCAAGAAGTACAGGTTCACCCTGGATGAGCGGCTGGAAATGGCGCGCGAAACCCTGGCGTCGCTCAAGGGCATCGTGGTGGAACCCGTGGGGGAGGGGCTCCTGGCCGAGTACTGCCGCCAGCGGGGCGTTTCCGCCATCGTCAAGGGGCTCCGGTCGTCGTCGGACTTCGACTACGAGCTCCCCATGGCCACCATGAACCGGCAGTTGAGCGGCGTGGAAACGGTCTTCCTCCCGGCCGAGGCCAGCTACCTGCATTTGTCCTCCACCCTGATCAAAGAGGTGGCGTCCCTGGGCGGAAGCGTCTCGGACTACGTTCCCAGGTCAGTGCACCGGCGCATGGTGGCCGGCGAGCCTTCGCCGGATCAGCAGCAGAGGCGGTAGGCTGGATCGGTACTTCGGCGCTGCCTGCTGCCGGTTTGAGTCACCATGGCTCTTCAGGCTAAGATGGTACGTCGGTCATATGTTCAACAGGAGTTCTCATTAACAGAGATGCTGGTTCGCCCCTGGCGTTCGACGTCAAGGACCTCGGGCGCAGCCCGGGAAGCATGCGGACACTGAAGGAACATGTACCCGCACCGGGTGATCTTGGTGTGGCGCTCATTGGTGTTCAGGAAGGCTCGGATGTCGAGCTCGACCTGAGGCTGGAGGCCGTACACGAAGGAATTCTGGTATCTGGAACCGTCCTCGCCGAAGTAACCGGCGAGTGCGGCCGATGCCTGGATCCCCTTGCGTATGACCTTGAGGTCAATGTGCAAGAACTTTTCTTCTATGAGGGCACTGAGCTCTCGGACGGAGAAGAAGATGAAGAGCAACGTCGAGTCGAGCACGATGTAATCGATCTTGAACCGGTGTTGCGGGACGCGGTTGTCACCAATCTGCCGTTCCAGCCGGTGTGCCGGGAAGACTGCCAGGGCCTTTGCTCCGAATGCGGAGTTCGCCTGGAAGACGAGCCGGGGCACCACCACGAGGTCCTGGATCCTCGCTGGGCTGCCCTAGCTGATATGGCTAAGCCTGACCGGCAAAATTGATTTGTACGTGTTTGTCTAGAGAGAAATGAGTTAGCCGTGGCTGTTCCCAAGCGGAAAATGTCTCGCTCGAATACCCGCGCCCGCCGCTCGCAGTGGAAGGCGACCGCCCCCCACCTGGTGAAGACCGTTGAGAACGGTCAGGTCACCTACAGCCTGCCGCACCAGGCAAAGGTCGTTACCGACTCTGCTGGCACCGCGCTGTTCCTTGAGTACAAGGGCCGCAAGGTCGCTGACGTCTAATCGGCCCAACAGGCTGACTGATGTCTTCAACTGAAGAGCTTCTGAAGCGTCTCGGTGTCACTATTGACGCCGGGACGCTTCGTCTTGCGCTTACCCACCGCTCGTACGCTTACGAGAACGGCGGCATCCCCACCAACGAGCGGCTCGAATTCCTGGGCGACTCCATCCTGGGGTTCTCCGTGACCGATGCCCTGTACCGGGACAACCCGGACCTGCCCGAAGGCGAACTCGCCAAGCGCCGGTCCGCCGTCGTCAGCACCCGCGCCTTGGCCGGCATCGGCCGCACCCTGGGCATCGGCGAGTACATCTACCTGGGGCAGGGCGAGAAGCTCACCCATGGGAAAAACAAGGCGTCCATCCTCGCGGACACCATGGAGGCCCTGATCGGGGCCACCTACGTCTCCAACGACATCGAGACCGCGCGCCAACTCGTCATGCGGCTGATCGGTCCGCTGCTGAAGGACGCCGCTGTCCTGGGTGCCGGCACCGACTGGAAGACCAGCATCCAGGAGCTCGCGGCCAGCCGGCAGCTTGGCAGCATCCACTACGCAGTGGACGGGACCGGACCGGACCACGCCCGCACTTTCACCGCTGTCCTGAACATCGGCGGAAACGCCTACGGCAAGGGTTCCGGGCATTCCAAGAAGGAAGCGGAGCAGGAAGCGGCCGCGGACGCCTGGCGGGTGCTTTCCGGCGCCGAAACCCGGAATGCTGCCGGCACTTCCGCTGGTTCCGTCACCGCCAAGTAGCGTTCCGTGCCTGAACTGCCCGAAGTCGAAGTGGTGCGCCGCGGCCTGGTGAACTGGGTCCGCGGCAGGACCATCAGCGCTGTCGATGTCCTCGATCCCCGCTCCATCCGCCGCCATGCCCTGGGCGCCGGGGACTTCATCGGCAACCTCGAGGGCGCAACCGTCACTGACGTCGTGCGCCGCGGCAAATTCCTGTGGATGCCGCTGAGCGACACCGCGGCTGAACCGGGCAACCCGGAAACGGCGCCGGCGCCGGAAGTGGCACTCATGGCACACCTGGGGATGAGCGGCCAGCTCCTGATGCAGGACCCGGACGTCCCTGACGAAAAGCACCTCAAGGTCAGGCTTCGCCTCAGTCCCCGGGACGGGATGCCGGCCCAGCTGCGGTTCGTCGACCAGCGGATCTTCGGGGGCCTCTTCGTCACCGCTTTGGTCCCCACCGACGACGGCGGACCCGGCGGCCTCGCCGAATCACCCCTTCCGCTCATCGCCGCGGAAGCCGCCCATATTGCGCGGGACCCCCTGGACCCCGCCTTTTCGTTCGACCTCTTCTACCAGCGCCTCCGCAAGCGCAGGACGGGCCTGAAACGGGCGTTGCTGGACCAGGGCCTGGTGTCGGGCATCGGCAACATCTACGCCGACGAAGCCCTCTGGCGGGCCCGCCTGCATTTCGCCCGGGCCACCGACACCCTTCGCAGGAGCGAGGCCCAACGCGTCCTGGAGAGTGCCCGCGAAGTCATGCTCGATGCCCTGGCCGCCGGCGGAACCAGTTTCGACTCCCTCTACGTCAACGTCAACGGCGCGTCAGGCTACTTTGACCGGTCCCTGAACGCCTACGGACGCCAGGGTGAGCCTTGCAGGCGGTGCGCCGCAGCGGGCATCAGTTCCACCATCCGCCGGGACCAGTTCATGAACCGTTCGTCCCATACCTGCCCCGTGTGCCAGCCGCGGCCCCGCAACGGCCGCTGGTAGCATTCGCGCAGAACACCAGTCTTGGCCGGCAGGTCAGCGGGAACCGTAGTACTCTGCCAACCGTGCCAGGCCCTCGTCAATCGAGACAGCCGGCGTCCAGCCAAGGAGTTTTTGGGTCTCCCGCTGGTCGAACCAGTGGGCGGTGGACAGCTGTTCGGCAAGGAACCTGGTCATCGGGGGCTCGTCCTGCTTACCCAACCGGAGCCACGCCCTTTCCACCGCTGTTCCCGCGATCCGGGCAAACTTCCCTGGCACTGACCATGACGGCGCAGGTACGTCGCCGGCGGCGCAGATCCCGGCAATGAGTTCGCCCACCGGCCGGGGCTCGCCGTTGGTGACGACCAGGGCCCTCCCGTGGATGTGGCTGATGCGGTCCAGCGCGGCAACGATTGCTGCCGCCGCGTTGTCCACGTACGTGGTATCGATCAGCGCGGCACCCGCATCCAGCAGCGGCAACCGCTTCCGGGCAGCCCGGGCCAGGACCCGTTCCACCAGTTGGGTGTCGCCCGGCCCCCAGACGACGTGAGGCCGCACCGCGGCAACCCGGAAGTCCGGTGCGTCGGCGGCCAGGGCCAGCAGTTCAGCCTGCGCCTTGGTCCGCGAATAGTCGCCGTGGGCATGCACCGGGTCGGCCGGCTCCGCGCCAAGACCTGCGATGGCGGCGCCCGAATTGGCCACCGAAGGCGAAGAAACGAAGACCACGTCCCCGACCCCGGCTTCGCGGGCTGCCAGGAGCAGGCGCCGTGTCCCCCCTACGTTCACCTGGTCAAACTCGTCGGCGCGGCCGGTGAAGGAGACTTTGGCGGCAAGGTGGATGACGGCGTCCGCGCCCCGGACTGCGGCCGTGACGGCTGCATCATCGGTGAGGGAACCGCACCGGTCCGCCGCGCCGTCGACCCCCGAAGGACGCCGCTGGAAGGTGGTGACTTCGTGGCCCCTGCGTACCAGCAGGCCTGCCACCTCGCGCCCCAGCAGGCCGCTCGCGCCCGTGACCAGGACTTTCATGGCTTCCCCGGGCGGCCGCCGGCCAGGACGGTTGAAGCCCAGCGGGACAACCGCGACCTGTCGATCTTCGCGTTGTGGCGGATGTCGGTGGGCTGTGCAGGGACAACCAGGACTGCAGCCACGGAAACGCCTGCGGCAAGGGCCGCGCCGCGTACCTGCGCTGCCAGTCCAGGGGCGGCCGGGCCCGCTTTACGGGCCGGCGGCGAGGTTTCGACGACGGCGGCGATGGCCTGCGTGCCGGCCGGACCCACCCCGACCACGGCTGCCATGCTGACGCAGTCCAGGTTTTCGATGGCCTGCTCGGCCCCTACCGGCGTGACCACCGCGCCGGGCGCCGTGATGATGTGCGCCAGGCGGCCCTCCACCCAAAGGCGGCCGTCGGCGTCGAAATGGCCCACATCGCCGGTGCGGTGCCAGCCGGCCGGCCCCGCACTCGCCCGGTCAGTCAGCCAAAGCCGGTCATAGCCGCCCTTGACGTGCGGCGCGCTGACCAGGATTTCCCCGGTGACACCCGCTTCCGTGACCGGGTCTGGTCCCGGGACGGTACCGTCCCCCGCCAGTGGGATTACGGCTACGCGGGCGCCCTGGACCGGGCGCCCCACGCAGACGCCGTTGCCTGCCCCCGGCGTCGTCCCGGAGCCCGCGTCGGCCGTGGCGGCCTTGATCTGTTCAAGGCTGATGTCGGTGACGGGAAGGGCCTCGGTCATGCCGTAGGGGGTATGCAGCGAGGCGGCAGGCAGCAGGTGCTGCACCTCGTCAAGGAGCGGTCCGGGAACCGGAGCGCCGGCGGAGAGCAGCAGGTCGACCCGCTTGAGCGCGGCCGCGCCCTCCGGGGTGAGCCCTGCCTGCGTTGCGACGACATTGCGCAGGGCGGCGGGAGAGGCGAAGACCACCGTGGCGTCGATGGCCGCTGCCGCAGCAGCGAGCGCATGCGCGGTCAGGGTGCGTGGCGCGGTGACATCCATGGCCGGCGTCACGGACACGGTTCCCAGCGCGGGTCCCAGCAGCGCGAACGGTGCGAAGCCGGCCACGAGCCTGTCACCGGGCTCGATGCCGAAAGTTCCGGCTACGGTGTCCCGCATGGCGGCAAGCTGCCCGTGGGTGTACTGGACGCCCTTGGCGGGCCCGGTGGATCCGGACGTGAAAAGCACGGCTGCGGGGGAGTCCATCGCCGGGCTGAAGGCAGGAGCGGCGCCGGCGCCGGCTTGCCCCGCGCTTGTCCTGGCCAGGGCGGCCAGCGAGGTCTCCACGCCGAGCACCCGCCGCTGTACGGCCGGCAGGTCCCGTACGCTGATACGCCTGGCCGCCCATCCCAGTGCACGCGCAGCGGCCAGGGCCTTGTCGATCCCGATCAGGACATCAGGCGTCGCTCCCTTCACCGCCCGGCTCAGCCCCCTGGTACCCAGGCCGGCGTCAGCCACTACCACCACGGCGCCCAGCCGAAGGCAGGCATACAGGGCAACGGTCAGGTCCACGCCGGGCGGAACCATCAGGCTTACCCGGGTGCCCGGCCCGACACCCGCCCCCTCCAGCCCGGCGGCGAGGCGCCCCACGCTTTCCTCAAGCTGCCGCCAGGTGAGCGAACGTGCCTCCGTGCCGTCCGGAGCCATTTCGACGACGGCCCTCGCCCCGGCGGCTGGTCCGGCGGCATGTTCCCCAAGGAGCCCCCACAGGGGCGTGAAGCCATCACCGGCAGCCGGGGAGTCAACAGCAGCGGCGCTGTCCCCGCCCTGCGCGAGGCGGCCGGCCAGCCAGTCGAAGACGGGGGTGGCGATGTCCCGGTCCTCTGCCACCAGGTGTCCCGCACCCTCATACCGGTGCACGTCGGCGTGCGGAAGGCGGGTGAGCAGATCCTTCAGGTAGCGGTCGGAGAAGATCGGATCCCGCGGGCCCCACAGCATCAGGGCCGGCACGTCAAGGCCGCGCAGGCCTTCCGCCACGCCGGTGAGGGCAGCGAAGCTCGGGTGCGACCCGTCGACGGGTATGTCAGCGACGAAGTTGCCGACCCCTGCGCGGCGCGCGGGCCCCCGGTAGGGGGCCATGAAGGCATCCCGCACGTCGGCGGGCAGCGGCGGGTGTGCCAGCGAATGGGTCACCCGCAGGAAAGCGTCGGAGGTGGTGGTTCCCCACCGGTGCACTGCCGGGTGCAGGGCAAGGCGCAGCGCCGGCGGGATGGGTGAGCCCGCGGGCTGGTGCACGGCGGTGTTGGTCAGGACGACGCCCGCCAACTGGTCGGTATGGGCAAGCGCCCAGCCGAGGCTGGCCGCCCCGCCCCAGTCGTGGCCCACGGTGACCACCGGGCCTGCCAGGGACAGGGCTTCGGTCAGGTCGCCCAGGTCGTTGATGCGGTCCGCCAGGCGCCGGAAGGTACCCGTCCGCTCCGAAAAGCCCATGTCCAGCTGGTCCACGGCCACCACGCGCCACGGATGCGCGGGGTCGGACCCGGCAGCCAGCAGGCTCCGCCACAGATAGGACCAGGTGGGGTTGCCGTGCACGCACAGCAGCGTCCCCAGCGGAGCCAGGCCGCGGCGGGACAGTTCAGCCCCGTTGTCCAGCAGGTGCCAGCGCCGCACCGTGCCGGGTGCATCAATGCTTGACGTGGAGGGGACATCGATCTCGCGGGACCACTCGGCGTTGACGCCCGGCCAGGCCGCGATCACCAAACGATTTCCAGCATTGCGGTGTTCAGGCCGGAGCCGACGCCCATGCACAACACCCGGTCGCCGGTTCCGAGCGACTGCGCCTCGGCGGCAAGCGTCATGGGAAGCGACGCCGGTCCAACGTTGCCCCAGTGCGGGAACGTGATGGGCACCTTGTCCGGGTCCAGGTCGATGGCATCGATGATGGCGTGGGTGTAGGCGTTGCTGACCTGGTGGGTGACGTAGCGGTCCATGGCCGCCCAGTCCCATTCCGGCTGCGCTTCCTGCCATGCGTCAACCACCAGCTGGAGGCCGCCGTCGAGCAGGCCCTTGGTGTCGGTGTGCATGCCGTCGATGCCGCCCACGCACAGTTCGTGGTGCTCGGTACCGGCACGCATCACCCCGCCCACCACACGGTGCGCGCCGGGGTGCTGGTCCGCGGGGCCTAGGACGGCTGCGGCAGCGCCTGACCCCAGGGTCAGCGTCGCGAACTCCCGGTTGAAGTCATCCCGCGTGGTTTCGGGCCGCTGCAGTCGTGCCAGGGTTGCCTCCTGCGTCAGCTGGGCGTCCTCGCCGTTGACGATGACGGCGTATTTGATCTGGCCGGAGTCGATCATGTTGGCTGCCAGGGTCAGGGCATTGACGAATCCCAGGCAGGCGTTGGCAAGGTCAAAGTTCATGGCCGACGACGGCAGGCTGAGGCTGTGGTGGATCTTCACCGCCACGGAGGGCTCCAGGTTGCGCCGTGTCACCGACGTGTTAATCAGCAGGCCTACGTCGGACGCTGCGATGCCGGCCTCGGCCAGGGCTTTGGCGCCGGCTTCCACGGCAGCATCGTCGAACGATGTTCCGGCAGCCCACCAGCGCCGGTGCGTGATTCCCGCCACCCGCTCCAGGAGCCGCGGCGGAAACTTCAGGCGCTGCAGGGTCGATGCCAGCCGGCGGTCAAAGTCCGTGGAGCTCACAATCCTGGGCGCTTCGACGCTGCTGACCGAAAGCAGCGCGGTGTTGCTGTGGCGGAAGGTTGCATTACCTGCCAATTCAAGCCCCTCTTCGTTTTCGTCCCGCATTCCTGCGGTGACTGTACCCACATTCATGCAGGCTCAAGAGCTTAACTATGCCTTTGCACCGCCGGATCATGCATATCCACCCGTCGCGCCTGCGCCGGGTCCCCGGTGCTGCTGCGGGGAATTGTCTGTCCTGCGCAGTAGATTGTAGTGAGCCGGATCCAGCAAAGTGCCCTACCCGCTCCAGGAGACCAGAAAAGCCTTGCACCTCAAAAGCCTCACCGTCCGGGGGTTCAAGTCGTTTGCGTCTGCCACCACCTTCGACTTCGAACCCGGCGTCACCGCCGTCGTGGGTCCCAATGGATCCGGCAAGTCCAACGTGGTGGACGCCCTGGCCTGGGTCATGGGCGAACAAGGGGCCAAGACGCTGCGCGGCGGCAAGATGGAGGACGTCATCTTCGCCGGGACCTCCGGGCGGCCGCCGCTGGGGCGTGCCCACGTTTCACTGACCATCGACAACACTGATGGCGCACTCCCCATCGAGTACAGCGAAGTGACCATTTCCCGGACACTGTTCCGGACGGGCGGGTCCGAATACGCCATCAACGGCGCCGGTTGCCGGCTGCTGGACATCCAGGAACTGCTTTCGGACTCCGGGCTGGGCCGGGAAATGCACGTCATTGTGGGCCAGGGCCAGCTGGACCGCGTCCTGCACGCCACTCCCGAGGACCGCCGCGGCTTCATTGAGGAGGCGGCCGGGATCCTCAAGCACCGCCGGCGCAAGGAACGCACCGTCCGGAAGCTGGAGGCCATGCAGGCCAACCTGCAGCGCCTGACCGACCTGACCGGCGAAATCCGCCGGCAGCTCACCCCCCTGGGGAAACAGGCCGAGGTAGCCCGCCGCGCCCAGCGGGTCCAGTTCGACGTCCGGGATGCCCGCGCCCGCCTGCTCGCCGATGACCTGGTCCAGCTGCAGCAGGCACTCGATCAGGACGTGGCGGACGAAGCCCAACTCAAGGCGCGCCGGACCGCCGTCGAACAGGAACTCGACGCGGGGCGCAGGCAGCAGGCGGCGCTGGAGCAGCTGGCAGCCGAGGCCACGCCCCGGCTCAATGCCGCCCGGGACACCTGGTACCGGCTCTCCACCGCGCGGGAACGGCTGCGGTCGCTGGGCTCGTTGGCCGCCGAACGGAGCCGCCTGCTGGGTTCCGACGAGGCTCCGCCGACTTCCGGCCGGGACCCGGAACAGCTGGAGCGCCAGGCGGCAAGGGTCCGGCAGGAGCTGGCCGAACTCGAACAGGACATCCAGGGCAGGCGGAGCGCCCTTGACGCGGCCAGTGCCGCGAAGGCGGAGGCGGAGCGGGCCGCGCAGGCAGAAGACCAGCGGCTCACCGCCGAGCTCCGCGCCGCAGCCGATCGGCGGGAAGGCCTGGCGCGGCTGGCCGGGCAGGTTGCCGCCGCCAGGTCCCGGGTGGAGTCCGCCCAGGCGGAACTGGGACGCCTGCGCGAGTCCCTCGCGGCCGGAACGGAACGCCGCGCCAGCGCCCAGGCGGAGTTCACGGCGCTGGAGAACCAGGTGGCCGGCGTGGAGCAGGGGGAAGAATCCCTCGACGCCGATTATGAGGCCGCCAGCGATGTCCTGGACACCGTCCTCCAGGAGATCGCAGACCTCAAAGCCGCCGTCAACGAGGGCGTGCGCAAGCGGGACGCCCTCGCCGCGCGCCTCGACGCCCTGAAGCTGGGCCTTAACCGCAAGGACGGCGCCAGGCACGTGCTGGAGTCCGGGCTTCCCGGAGTCCAGGAAAGCCTCGCCGCCGCGATCACGGTCCAGGCCGGGTTCGAGCCGGCCATCGCCGCTGCCCTGGGGGAAGCGTCCGAGGCAGTGCTCGTCCGGGACAGGGAAGCGGCAGGAGCCGTGCTGAAGCGGCTCAAGGACGACGACGCCGGGCGGGCGTCCCTGCTCCTTGCCACGGCTGCGGCACTCCAGGGGGATGGCGCCGGGGACCTGGCCCTGCCCGACGGGGCGCGGTGGGCCGCTGACCTCGTAGACGGACCTGCGGAGCACGTTGCCCTGGTCCGGCACCTGCTGTTCCGGACCGCCGTCGTCACCGGCATTGACGCCGCGGCTGCCCTGGTTGCTTCTTCTCCGGCGCTGACGGCCGTCACCCGGGAGGGGGACGTCTTCACGGCGGTCTCCGCCACGGGCGGGTCTGCCAAGGCGCCGTCCCTCCTTGAGGTCCAGGCGGCAGTGGACGACGCCGGCCGCGGACTGGCGGCGGTCACCGCGGACCTTGAACGGAACAGGTTCGCCCTGGCCGCCGCAGAGGCCCGGCGCAAGGGGGCGCAGGAGGATGCGGACGCTGCCCTGGACAAGCTGCACGAATCCGACGCCCGCCTCGCGGCCGTGGCCGAACGGCTGGGCCACTTGAACTCTGTCCTGCGCAGTGCTGTTGGCGAGAGTGAGCGGCTGGCGGCATCCCTGTCCAGGGCCGAAGCCAACGTCGCGGCGGAGGAAGAGGCGCTCGCCGCCGTCGCTGCCCGCTTGGCCGCGGCGCAGGAAGCGCCGGTGGAAGAAGAACCCTCCACGGAGCAGCGCGACGCCTTGGCCCGCGCCGCCTCCGCCGCCCGCGCAGCCGAAGTGGAGGCGCGGTTGTCCCTGCGCAGCGCCGAAGAACAGCTGGTGGCCACCCGCAACCGCGTGGCGTCCCTGGAACGCGCCGCAGCCACCGAACGCCGCGCCCGCGAGGAAGCGGCCGAGCGTGCTCGGCGCCGCCGCCTCCAGGCCCGGCGCGCAGCGGCCGTATCCGCCGGCGTGGAACGGGCACTCGGGTACGTGGACGTCTCCGTCGACCTGGCCCGGCACGAACGGGACCTGGCCGAGGAGAACCGCGAGCTGCGTGACCGCGGCCTGCGGGACATCCGGGAAGCGAACGAGGCCCTGGCCCGTGAACTGGCCCAGCTCACCGACACCGTCCACCGGGACGAACTTGCCCGGACGCAGCAGCGTGCCCGGATCGAGGCGGTGGAAACCCGCTCCGTGGACGAGCTCGGCATCACCCCCGAAGCACTCGTCAACGAGTTCGGGCCGCAGGTGCCGGTGCCCGTTCCGGCGGAGGAATCCAAAGACAAGTGGGCAGCCCTCCGCGCCCCCGTTGATGCTGACGGGGAGGAAATCAGGGAAGGCAAGCCGTATGTCCGGCAGGAGCAGGAGAAGCGGCTGCGCAAAGCCGAGCGGGACCTGGCAAGCCTGGGAAAGGTCAACCCCCTCGCGCTTGAGGAATTCGCGGCACTTGAGGAGCGACACCAGTTCCTGAGCACCCAGCTCGAGGACCTGAAGGCAAGCCGGCGCGACCTGCTGGACATCATCAAGGAAGTGGACGACAGGGTCCAGCGGGTTTTCACCGAAGCATTCGAAGATACACAGGCCCAGTTCATCAGGGTTTTCGAGCGGCTCTTCCCGGGCGGCGAAGGCCGCCTGGTGCTGACCGACCCCGCAGACATGCTCACCACCGGCATCGAGGTGGAGGCCCGGCCTGCGGGCAAGAAGATCAAGCGCCTGTCCCTGCTCTCCGGCGGCGAACGTTCCCTGACTGCGGTGGCGCTGCTGGTGGCCATCTTCAAGGCCCGTCCTTCGCCGTTCTACGTCATGGACGAGGTGGAGGCGGCACTGGATGACACCAACCTGGGCCGGCTCATCACCATCTTCGAAGAACTCCGGGAATCCAGCCAGCTCATCGTCATCACGCACCAGAAGCGGACCATGGAAGTGGCGGACGCGCTGTACGGCGTCACCATGAGGGGCGACGGCGTCTCCACCGTCATCAGCCAGCGGCTCGGGGCCGAGGTATAGCGGCAGGTCAGGGGCGTGGAAGGGGCCGGAACCGGGCAGGGCGTTTGTGAGAAGCTAGGGGGGTGAATGACATCCTTCCCATTGTCCTGTCCATCCTTGCTGCGCTGGTGGTCATCGGCGGCCTGATTCCGGTCCTGCTCAAGACCCGGAGGAACATCACCCGCTACCCGGGCACCAGGGATGCCAACGACCCCGAAGTCCGCTCCGGTGGAAGCACTGCGGTGGCGGACCGCGACGGAACAATCGGGGCGACGGCGCCGGAGGGCACGGACCTTGAAGGGCTGGACACCACCACCGTTCCGGACAATGCGGCCGGGCTGGAAACCATCCCCGTCGAAACCCCGCTGCCCGTCGCCGGCCGCCTGGCCCGCCTGCGGGAGCGGCTGGCCCGCTCCAACAACGTCATGGGCAAGGGCCTGCTGGCGCTGCTGTCCAGCGACCGGATCGACGAGAGCGTCTGGGATGAAGTGGAGGAGACCCTTCTGCTCGCGGACCTGGGAACCGAACCCACCATGCAGCTGGTGGATGCCCTGCGGGAGCGCGTCAAGGTCCTGGGCACCCGTACTCCGGAACACGTCAAGACCATGCTCCGGGAAGAACTCATCAAGCTGGTGGACCCCGCCATGGACCGCAGCCTCAACGTCCAGCGGCACGCGGACAAGCCCGCCGTGATGATGGTGGTGGGCGTGAACGGCGTGGGCAAGACCACCACCGTGGGCAAGCTGGCCCGCGTGCTGGTCGCCGAGGACAAGGACGTCCTGCTCGGCGCCGCCGACACCTTCCGGGCCGCCGCCGCTGAGCAGCTGGCCACCTGGGGCCAGCGCGTGGGTGTGCCCACCGTGAAGTCCGACATCGACGGCGCGGACCCCGCCTCGGTTGCCTACGAAGCAGTCAAGGCCGGCATCGAGCAGGAAGTCGACGTGGTCATGATCGACACCGCCGGCCGCCTGCAGAACAAGGTGGGCCTGATGGACGAACTTGGCAAGGTCAAGCGCGTCGTTGAAAAGCTCGCCGAGGTGGATGAGGTCCTGCTGGTGCTCGATGCCACCACGGGCCAGAACGGGCTGAACCAGGCGCGGGTCTTCTCGGAGGTGGTCAACATCACCGGCATCGTCCTGACCAAGCTGGACGGAACCGCCAAGGGCGGCATCGTCGTCGCCATCCAGAAGACCCTGGGTGTTCCCGTCAAGCTCATCGGGCTTGGCGAAGGTGCCGACGACCTTGCCCCCTTCGATACCGAAGGCTTCGTTGACGCCCTGCTGAACTGACAGGGGCGCTTAGGAGCCGGCCGCGCGCAGCGTCTCGCGGGTGGGCAGCCAGCCTGCTGCAGCCAGGAGCATGATCCCCCCGGTCACGCCGAAAGCCCAGCCGAAGCCCAGCCCGTCCGCGAGCATGCCCGCCACCAGCGGACCAACAATTGCCCCGACGTCGGACGTCATCTGGTACACGGCCAGCACCTTGCCGCCGGAGCGCGCGTTGCCGATGACGTCGGCGACGGCGGCCTGCTGGGCGGGACCGAAAAGCCCGGACCCGACGCCGGCGAGCGTCGACGCCGCCAGGAACCATGGCAGGTCCGAGGTGATGCCGATGGCTGCCGTGGACAGGGCCGCCACCAGGAGGCCGGAGATCATCATCGGCTTGCGTCCCACCGAGTCCGTCAGCCGTCCGGAGAACACCAGGGCGGCGGCGTTGCCGGCAGCAAACACCGCCAGTGCCAGGCCGGCGGCCTGAGGACCCGCACCGAAGGCGGCGGCGGCGAACAACGGCACCGTTGCCATCCGCACGCCGAACGTGGCCCAGCCGTTCGCGAAGCTGGAGATAAGGGCGGACCGGTAGGTTCCGGCAGCCAGGGCCTCGCCAAACCGCATGTCAGGAGCACGGTGTTGTGGCTCGCCGCCTCCCCGGCGCTGGTGGCTCAACTGGGTCTGGACCACGAATGCGGCCACCAGCAGCGTAGCGGCGTAGGCAAGGAACGGAACCCTCAGGCCCAGTCCCGCCAGCAGCCCGCCCACGATCGGGCCGCACACGTTGCCGATCAGGAAGGCCGAGGCGTAGGCTCCGGACACCCTGCCCCGGCTCTGGGGCGGCGCCAGCCGGACCACCAGGGCCATTGATGCCACGGTGAACATCACGGATCCGGCCCCGCCCAGCCCGCGGAACAGCAGCAACTGCCAGTAGTCCTGGGCAAAGGCGCACGCCGCGGTGGACAGCGCCACGATCAGCAGCCCGGCAACATAGATGGGCCGTTCACCGCGTTTGCCGATCAGGGCACCGCCGGCAGGAGCGAAGGCCAGCCGCATGAAGGCGAAGATCGCCACAATGACCGCGGCTTCGGTGTTACCCACCCCGAAGGTTGTTGCGAACTGCGGCAATACGGGCGCAACAAGACCGAAGCCGAGCGCGATAAGGAACGCCGCAGCCAGCATCACCTTGATGTCGCGGGGGAGTTTCTCCCGCTGCGGCCGCAGCCGGGCCAAAAACCTCGAAGTGGCGCCGCTTGCGCGGGATGGTGCCGTCATGGTGCGGGAGTCCTAGCTTGAACGGGAACCGGGTGGCTCTGCGGGTGCGGAAACATAACCGTAACAAGGCGGATATGCACCATTTACTTCCTAGAGGTTGATGTAACAGGCCGGCAATCTAAATCCTCCGCGGTCGAAACACGCCGCCCACAAACTCATTACAGGACGCAAAAAGGCGTTGGCAGGCGGAGTACTCCGCAAGATTCGATGAGAGAGGACGTGCACCATGGAACTTACCGCAGGTCACGTTTGGGTCATGGTAGCGGCAGCCCTGGTGCTGTTCATGACACCCGGTCTGGCATTTTTCTACGGCGGCATGACCCGCGCCAAGGCAGCCCTGAACATGATGATGATGAGCTTCATCTCCATCGGCATGGTGGGCGTCGTCTGGGTGCTCTGGGGCGCCTCCATGAGCTCCGGGGAAGGGTTCATGGAAATCGTGGGCAACCCGTTCGCCACGTTCGGCCTTGAGGGAATCAACACCCCTGACGGCCTGATCAAGGTCGGCTACGCGGCCACCTTCGCCATCATCACCGTGGCACTGATCAGCGGCGCCATCGCCGACCGCGCCAAGTTCGGCGCCTGGTCGGTCTTCGTTCCCGTGTGGGTCACGCTGGTGTACTGCCCCCTTGCCTACATGGTGTGGGGCGGCGGCCTGTTTGGTCCCGAAGGCGCGATCGGCAAGGCCCTGGGGCCCGCCATCGACTTCGCCGGCGGCACCGTGGTCCACATCAACGCAGGTGTGGCGGCACTGATCCTGGTCCTGATCATCGGCAACCGCAGGGGCTTCGGCAAGGACCCCAACCACCGCCCGCACAACATCCCGTTCGTTATGCTCGGCGCGGCCATCCTGTGGTTCGGCTGGTTCGGCTTCAACGGCGGTGCGGCAACCACCGCCGAACAGGGCGGCCTGATCTGGATCAACACCCTCGCAGCCCCCGCGGCAGCCATGCTCGGCTGGCTGGTGACCGAGCGCATCCGCGACGGACACCCCACCTCCCTCGGTGCTGCTTCCGGCGTCGTGGCTGGCCTCGTGGCCATCACCCCCGCCTGCGCCAACGTCAGCCCCGTCGGTGCCCTCGGCCTCGGCGTGGTCGCCGGTGTGGCTTCCGCCCTTGCCGTCGGCCTGAAGTTCCGCTGGGGCTTCGATGACTCGCTGGACGTCGTCGGCGTCCACCTTGTCTCCGGCATCATCGGCACCGTGTCCCTGGGCTTCATCGCACTGCCCGCCGACGGTGTCGGCGGCGGCCTTTTCTACGGCGGCGGACTCACCCAGCTGTGGGCGCAGCTCGCGGCAGCCGGCATCGCCATTGCCTACTCGGCGGTCCTGACGTCGATCATTGCGCTGGCCATCCACAAGACCATGGGCTTCCGGGTTTCGCAGGAACAGGAAACGGTGGGTGTGGACCTCAGCCTGCACGCCGAAACCGCCTACGAGTTCGGCCTCAGCGGCCACGGTGGAAGCTTCCAGCCGCTGCACGACATGATCACCGGCAAGGGCCAGGGCGAGACGGTCCAGGCAGCACCGGGTGCGCAAAAGGCACAGCCGGCAACAGGTAAGGAAAGCGTGGGGGCATGAAACTGATCACTGCAATCGTCAGGCCGGAAAAGCTCGAAGCCATCCGGGAAGGGCTGGAAGCCTATGGGGTCCAGGGCCTGACCGTCAGCGCAGCCAGTGGCTACGGCCGGCAGCGCGGCTACACCGAGGTCTACCGCGGAGCGGAATACAACGTGGACCTCCTGCCCAAGATCCGAGTGGAAGTCCTGGCCACCGACGAGCAGGCGGATGACATCCTGGACGTGATCATTGCCAGTTCGAACACCGGCCGGGCCGGGGACGGCAAGGTCTGGACCATGGACGTCCACGAGGCAGTGCGGGTCCGGACCGGGGAACGCGGAGTGGCTGCCATCTAAGGCAGCACACCACGGTTCCCGCGGGGACAACTGAAGACTGATGCAGGACGGGTGGGAACCGAAAGGTTCCCACCCGTCCTGCCATCGTTGGGGCTCAGCCCTTTTGCCGGTTGGTGGGCCAGGACGCCGGGCCGGCCGACCCGGCGTCGTACTCCTCCAACGGGACGTTGTTTTGTTCCCACGCCCTCAGCACCGGCTCAACAATCCGCCAGCAGTCCTCGGCAGTGTCGCTCCGGACCGACAGCAGCGGGTCACCGGCCAGGACACCCTCCAGCACTTCACCGTAGGGCAGGAGGTCGGACGCGCTCAGTTCCGCTTCCAGGGTGACCCGCCCGAGGCTGAAGATGTTTCCTGGGCCGTTGACGTCGACGTCGAACTCCAGCGTGTCCGGGCCAAATCCGATCCGCAGCTGGTTGGGGGAGTCCACACCGGTAAAGCCCTGCGGGAGGTGGGGCACCGGGAGGAAAGTGACCACCGCTTCCTTCCGTTTGTCGCCCAGGGCCTTGCCGGAGCGCAGGATGAAGGGGACGCCCCGCCAGCGCCAGTTGTCGATTCCCACCTGGATCTCGGCCAGCGTTTCAGTTCTCCGCGCGGCATCCACCCCGTCCTCCCCGGCGTAATCGGGCACCTGCTTCCCGGCCACCGAACCAGCCGTGTAGCGGGCCCGCCGGGAGTCAGTGACGGGATCCTTGACGCTGCTGGCGCGGAGGACGGCGGAAACCGCATCGCGCAGATCGCGCTCGCCGATGGTGGCCGGAGGTTCGATCGCCATGATGGCCATGACCTGCAGGAGGTGGCTCTGGATCATGTCGCGGAGGGCGCCGGCACCGTCGTAGTAGCGCGCCCGGCCTTCCAGGGCCAGGTCTTCGTCGAAGAAAATCTCCACCTTTTCCACGTGCTGCCGGTTCCACACAGGTTCCAGGAAGTTGTTGGCGAACCGCAGGCCCAGGATGTTCAGGACCGTGGCTTTGCCCAGGAAATGGTCCACCCGGTGGATGTGGTCCTCCGGTACCAGGCGGGCCAGGGTCCGGTTCAGGGAACGTGCCGACTCCTCGCTGGAACCGAACGGCTTCTCCATGACCAGCCGCGTGCCTTCGGGAACCTCCCGGGGCTGGAGTGTCTCGCAGGCCAGCTGGCTGATCCGGGGCGGAAGGGCGAAGTAGACCGCCACCGGCCCCTGCAACCCGGCGAGCAGGGCGGCAAGGGCACCCTTCTCCGTCACATCCACCTGGTGGTACGCCGTCTCCTTCCGCATCGACTCCAGGGCCTCCTTCCCTGCATTACCTGCCGCACCGGCAGCAGCGGCGAAGGATGCCTCCACCCGCTCCTGCCACTGTTCCGGTGTCCACGAATCCGAGCCGGCACCCACCAGGGCCAGGCCTTCCGCACGGCCGGCCGCAACAAGGCGGGCCAGGCCAGGGAGGAGGAGCCTGCCGGTGAGGTCGCCCGAGGCGCCGAGGATGAGCAAGGTCTTCACAGTCGTTTGGCTCGTCATTTGGCCAGCATGCCATCTACCGTGCCTGACTTGATACCCTAGATAGTCGAGTCCCGATCATCTCCTGAAAGAAGTTCACGGCGCGTGTTCAATTCACTGTCTGACCGGTTGACAGCAACCTTCAAGAATCTCCGCGGCAAGGGCCGCCTGACGGAGGCCGATGTCGATGCCACCGTCCGGGAGATCCGCCGTGCCCTCCTGGACGCTGACGTCGCCGTTCCGGTGGTCCGCGAGTTCACCGGGCGCGTCCGCGAACGCGCACTGGGAGCTGAAGTCTCCGGCGCGCTGAACCCCAGCCAGCAGATCGTTAAGATCGTCAATGAGGAACTCGTGGAGATCCTCGGCGGTGAAACCCGGCGCATCCGGCTGGCAAAGAACGGCCCCACCGTCATCATGCTTGCGGGCCTCCAGGGCGCGGGCAAGACCACCCTGGCCGGCAAGCTGTCCAAGTGGCTGAAGGCCCAGGGCCACAGCCCCATGCTGGTGGCCTGCGACCTCCAGCGCCCCAACGCCGTCACCCAGCTCCAGGTGGTGGGCCAGCGCGCCAACGTGCCGGTCTTCGCCCCGCACCCGGGAGCCACCTCCACGGAGCTGGACCAGCCCGCCGGTGACCCGGTCGCCGTCGCCCGCGCCGGTGTGGAGGAAGCACGCCAGAAGCTGCACGACGTCGTGATCGTCGACACCGCCGGCCGCCTTGGCGTGGACGCCGGCATGATGGAGCAGGCCCGCCAGATCCGCCGCGCCATCGTCCCCAACGAAGTGCTGTTCGTGATCGACTCGATGATCGGCCAGGACGCCGTCAACACGGCGCTCGCGTTCGATGAAGGCGTGAACTTCACCGGCATCGTGCTGTCCAAGCTCGACGGCGATGCCCGCGGTGGTGCCGCACTGTCCGTTGCGTCGGTCACCGGCAAGCCGGTCATGTTCGCCTCCACCGGCGAAGGCCTGGACGACTTCGAGCTCTTCCACCCGGATCGGATGGCCTCGCGCATCCTGGACATGGGCGACATCCTCACGCTCATCGAACAGGCCGAAAAGGCCTGGGACAAGGACGAAGCTGCCCGGATGGCGAAGAAATTCGCCGACCAGGAGGACTTCACCCTCGAAGACTTCCTGGCCCAGATGCAGCAGATCCGCAACATGGGCTCCATGAAGAAGATGCTCATGATGATGCCGGGCGCGCAGAACATCCGGCAGCAGCTGGAACAGTTCGACGAGCGGGAAATCGACCGCGTAGAAGCGATCGTCCGGTCCATGACCCCGCACGAGCGCCTGGCGCCCAAGATCATCAACGGCTCGCGCCGGGCACGTATTGCCCGTGGCTCCGGTGTCCACGTGTCCGAGGTCAACGGCCTGCTGGAGCGCTTCGCCCAGGCCCAGAAGATGATGAAGAAGATGGCCCAGGGCGGCATGCCGGGGATGCCCGGAATGCCCGGCATGCCCGGAGCCGGGGGCGGCGCGCGGAAGAACGCAAAGAACGCACCGAAGAAGAAGGCAAAATCCGGCAACCCCGCCAAGGCGGCACAGGAGCGCAAGGAGGCGGAAGCCCGCCGTGCCAACGCCGCCAAGGCGCTTCCCACCGGTGCTGCGTTCGGCCAGCAGGGCGGCGACTTCGACCCGTCCTCGCTGAACCTTCCCAAGGGCTTCGACAAGTTCCTGGGCAAATAGGAGTTCCCCGGCATCAGGAAGCGCCAGGTGCCGTCTTGACCGCTCAAGACGACACCTGGCGCTTTTTCGTTGGGATGTCGGCAGCGTGGAATAGGGTTGGGACATGTTCAAGCAGAGGGTAGTTTTCGTGCACGGCGCCGGAAGTTTCGGTGCCGCCGCGTGGCCCCGCCAGCACGGCATGGCACTGTCCTATGACGCCCTGTTCCTCCGCCGGCACGGCTACGATGCCGTCGCGGAGCCGGTGGAATCTTCGTTCGCGGAAGACACCGCAATCATCCTGCGGTCCCTGGGGGACGACGGCCGCGGCGCTGCCGGCGGACACGTGGTGGCACACGCCCAGGGTGCCATCGCAGCCATGATGGCCGCCGTTGAACGCCCCGACCTGGTCTTTTCCCTGACCCTGGTGGAGCCCGCCTGCCTGTCCCTGACCGCGGAACTGCCGGCCACGGCCGCCCACATCAGCCTGATGCAGCCACTGTTCGACGTCCGCCACCAACTCAGCGATGACGACTTCCAGCGCGAGTTCGTGCGCAGGATCTACGCCACCGACCTCCAGCAGCCTGCCACCGCCGAGGAGAAACGGTCCGCGCGGCGGCTGCGGCTCCAGGAGCCTTCGTGGGAAGCGCCGCTGCACATTGTTCCGGGCGTCCCCACCCTGGTGCTCACCGGAGGGTGGGAGCCGCTTTATGAGGAAATTGCCGGGTACCTCCGGGAAACCGGTGCCCTGCACCGCGTTGCCGCGGGAGGGCACCGGCCCCAGGACTCCCTGGACGGGGACCGGGCCATCCGCCAGTTCATCAGTGGGGTCAGCAGGAGCCAGCCCGCCCGGGCGTCCTAGCCTTCGGCGGGGACCCGCAGCTCCGGCAGGTACACCTTGCCGCCGGCTGCCAGGAACTCCTCGCTCTTCTCCCGCATGCCGGAGGCCATGTCCGCCAGCGCAGCCTGCGCCTCCGCGGACCCGTATTCGTCCCGGATGTCCTGGCTGATCCGCATGGAGCAGAACTTCGGACCACACATGGAACAAAAGTGCGCCGTCTTGGCCGGTTCGGCCGGCAGCGTCTCATCGTGGAACGACTCCGCGGTCACGGGGTCCAAGGACAGCGCGAACTGGTCACGCCAGCGGAACTCGAACCTTGCCTTGGACAGGGCATCATCGCGCTCATGCGCCCCGGGGTGGCCCTTGGCCAGGTCTGCGGCGTGCGCTGCGATCTTGTAGGTGATCACCCCCGTTTTCACGTCGTCCTTGTTGGGCAGGCCCAGGTGTTCCTTCGGCGTGACGTAGCAAAGCATGGCAGTGCCGTACCGGGCGATTTCGGTGGCGCCAATGGCCGAGGTGATGTGGTCATACCCCGGCGCCACATCCGTCACCAGGGGCCCCAGGGTATAGAAGGGCGCACCCTTGCACAGTTCCTGCTGCCGCTCCACGTTCTCGCGGACCAGGTGGAAGGGAACGTGGCCTGGCCCTTCCACCATCACCTGCACGTCGTATTCCCAGGCCCGCTGCGTCAGTTCGGCGAGGGTGTCCAGTTCGGCGAACTGGGCGGCGTCGTTGGCGTCCGCCGTGGAGCCGGGGCGGAGGCCGTCGCCCAGCGAGAAGGCGACGTCGTATTTGGCGAAGATTTCGCAGAGCTCATCGAAGTGCGTGTACAGGAAGTTCTCCTGGTGGTGGGCCAGGCACCAGCCGGCCATGATCGAGCCGCCGCGCGAGACGATGCCGGTCACCCGGTTGGCCGTCAGCGGGACATACCGCAGCAGCACGCCGGCGTGGATGGTCATGTAGTCCACGCCCTGCTCGCACTGTTCGATCACGGTGTCGCGGAAGATCTCCCAAGTGAGGGCGTTGGCCTCGCCGTTGACCTTTTCCAGCGCCTGGTAGATCGGCACCGTCCCGATCGGCACGGGGGAGTTGCGGAGGATCCACTCCCGCGTGGTGTGGATGTCGTCGCCGGTGGAGAGGTCCATGACGGTGTCGGCGCCCCACTGGGTGGCCCACTGCAGCTTGTCCACTTCCTCGGCGATTGAACTCGTCACGGCGGAGTTGCCGATGTTCGCGTTGATCTTCACCAGGAAGGCCTTGCCGATGATCATGGGTTCGGATTCCGGATGGTTGATGTTGTTGGGAATGATGGCGCGGCCGGCAGCCACTTCGCTGCGCACCAACTCCACATCGCAGTTTTCGCGCAGGGCCACGAACCGCATTTCCTGCGTGACGATTCCCTGCCGGGCATAGTGCATCTGCGTCACCGTCCGGCCGTCGACGGCGCGGCGGGGCACCGGCTGCGCACCTTTCCACTCCGCGGAGGCGGCGCCGCGGCGCACGGCCGAGCGGCCGTCGTCGAGCAGGTTGCGCTCCCGGCCGCCGTAGGGCTCGGTGTCAGCCCGTGCCGCGATCCACTCGGAGCGGAAGGGCTGCAGGCCGCGGACGGGGTCGCTGCCGGGTCCGGCGGTCCGGTAGGTCCGGAAGGGTGCGTTCGGCTGGCCGTTGGGGGACGGCTCAAGGGCAATTTCGGTCACCGGTACCCGGATCCCGGACGCCTCATCCGCAACGTAGGCGAGTGAATGCGACTTCAGCGACTGGGTTACCGGCGGCACTGAAGCGTCGCCGGGCTCCCCGTCGGACGGTTGGAGGGCAGGGTTCAACTGGGTGTTTTGCGTACTCAAGGGAATACTCACTTCCTTCGCCGGCATTACCCGGACAGGTTCAACGGTCGCAGGCTGCGTCAGCCCGATCTCAGCCCCTGCAAGGGCACCCGTGTGGTCAGGAACGAAGCTACCACAGGCACCTGGAGCGCCCTTGTCATAATTCCGGTGCTAGCCTGACCGGGCATCGAAAGGAGCCCCATGGCAGACATCATCCACTTCCGAGGCCCCGTCCTCACTGCACCGGACAGGGTGCGGCACGGGCTCTGGTCCGTGGACGGCAGGCTTACGTTCAGCAGGCCGGCGGCTGCTCCGGACCGGATTTTGGACGGCTGGGTGCTCCCGGGCTTCGTGGACGCGCACTGCCACATTGGGCTGGGTGCCGCTGGTCCGGTCGAACCCGCGGCCGCCAGGGACCAGGCGCGCGCGGACCTCAACGCCGGAACCTTGCTGGTCCGGGACGCGGGTTCGCCGGCAGATACCCGCTGGATGCAGGGCGGCAGGGACTTCCCGGTGTTGATCCGGGCCGGGCGCCATATCGCCCGGACGCGCCGCTACCTGCGGGGGTTCGCCGAGGAAGTGGAGCCCGGGGGCCTCGTGGAGGCCGTCCGCAAGCAGGCGCGCGACGGCGACGGCTGGGTCAAGCTCGTGGGGGACTGGATTGACCGCGGCGCAGGCGACTTGTCGCCGTCGTTTCCTGCCGACGTCGTACGCGATGCCGTCCGGGCCGCACACGACGAAGGGGCCCGGGTGACAGCGCACTGCTTCGCCGAAGACACCCTGGACCAGGTGCTGGACGCAGGCATTGACTGCGTCGAGCACGCTACCGGGCTGCTGCCCCGCCACGTGCCCCGGTTCGTGGAGCAAGGTGTACCGATCGTGCCCACGCTCATCAATATCGCCACCTTCCCCGACATTGCTGCGCAGGCGGAGCCCAAGTTCCCGCGGTATGCCGCCCACATGCGCGCCCTCTGGGAACGCAGGATGGAGCGGGTGGCGGAAGCCCATGCCGCGGGGGTCCGCATTTTTGCCGGTACCGACGCCGGCAGCGTGATCCGGCACGGCAGGATCACGGACGAAATCCTGGCCCTGCACGGCGCCGGCCTGCCCATGGACGCGGCCCTCGACTCCGCCTGCTGGGCAGCACGAACGTGGCTGGGAGCGGACGGAGTGGAGGAAGGGGCCCGCGCCGACGTCGTCGTGTGCCGGGAAGACCCGCGGGCGGCGCGGGAGACCATTACGGCCCTGGAGCACGTGGTGCTGGGCGGGCGGATCATTCGCTGACAAACGGCTCACCGGGACTTGGAATAAATTGAAGCTTCAAGTAATTTTAAAGTGTGACAGGCCGCCAACGGGACGGCCGCCAATGCAAGGAGCCTTCAATGACCGCATCAGCCAGCAGCCAGGATCTTCTTCCTGCCGACCTCGCCATGGGCACCGTGATGCTCAAGGTGGGCGACATGAAGGTCATGACCGACTACTACCAGCGCGCACTGGGCCTTGAGGTGGTCGCCGAGCAGGATGGCGGGCTCTACCTTGGCCGCCTCGGCAGGCCGTTGGTCCACCTCGCGCCGGCTCCCGGACTGCACCTTCCCGGCAGGGGAGAGGCAGGCCTGTTCCACACCGCGCTGCTCTTCGAGGACCAGGCTTCCCTCGCCGCCACCGTCGCCACTGCAGCCCAGTACGAGCCGCGGGCCTTCACCGGCAGCGCCGACCATTTGGTCAGCGAAGCCTTCTACTTCACCGACCCCGAGGGCAACGGCATCGAACTGTACTGGGACCGTCCCCGCAGCAACTGGTCCTGGAACGGGACCGACGTGGTCATGGACAGCCTGGCGCTCCCGCCGCAGCGCTACCTCGAGCAGTACCTTACCGAGGAGTCCCTGGAGGGGCAGCGGCAAACAGCGGCCGGCGTGGGCCACGTCCACCTCCAGGTTGGCGATGTGCAGACCGCCCGGGACTTCTACGTGGGGACCCTCGGGTTCGAAAAGACCGCGGGCTGGCACGGGCAGGCATTGTTCGTTTCCGCGGGCCGCTACCACCACCACATGGCCATGAACGTCTGGAACAGCCGCGGCGCAGGTCCGCGCAAGGACACCCTTGGGCTGGGTGAGGTGCTGATCGAGGTTCCGTCGGGGGACGACGTCGGCGCCCTGACTGACCGCCTCAAGGTTGCCGGGGTGCCGGCTCACCACACGGGCTCGGAGCTTCGGTTCGAAGATCCGTGGCGCAACCGGATCCGCGTCGCCGTCCGCTGACCGCTGGGCCTCCCGCGCCACTTCGCGGGAGGCCGGTCCGGCGTGCAAGGGCGCCCCTGCAGCTACTAGGCTGATTCCGTACGGCCGGGCGGCAGGAAGTGTCCGGCGGGCAGCTCCGTCAACGGAAGAAGGACACCAGCCATGGGCTTCACCGAGATCTTTGTCGCCACCCATGACGCCGCGCTGAAACATGCCGGCCTCCTTGATGAAGGCCGCAGCGCCTCCGCGGCGGACACTGCTGCGGTGCGGATCGAGGGAATCACCGATTTTGAACTGGAACAGCTCGGCGATCTTGCCGGGACGGCCGTCCATGCCGGCGGAGCCGACTACGAGCTGACCATGGTGGACGTCGCAAGCGACTCCCTCCTCGCCGTCCCGCCGGCCATGGTCCGCGCCCTGGCGGACCTCCTCACCTACGAAACCGAAGGCGAGGGAAACGTCCTCGACGATGTTGCCGAGCAGTGGGCCGGCCAGGAGGACATGCCGTTCGCTGCCGCCCAGGCGCGGACCTACGTGCAGCAGCTCGCGGCGCTTGCCGCCGGAATCAACGATTCCGAGCGGACTGGACTCTACGTTTGGTCCGCCTGACCCTCCCGGCCGCGCCCGGGAAACCTTCGCGCAGTGTCACCGGCGCCCGCGCCAAGTCGAAATAACGGCGTTCATCTGGCACAATAAACAGGTACTCGATCTGCGTGGCCCCTCTCTCCGCGTCCGGATCCTGTCCTTCGAGCCCGCAAGTACGGCCCGCCCCACGGGTGCAGAAAGCCGGGTTCACCCCTTTTTCTGAAACAGGAGTGACCACAAAAGTGGCCGTAAAGATTCGCCTTAAGCGCTTCGGCAAGATGCGCGCCCCGTACTACCGCATCGTCGTCGCGGACTCACGCACCAAGCGTGATGGCCGCGCCATCGAGGAGATCGGCAAGTACCACCCCACCGAAGAGCCCTCGTTCATCGAGGTCAACTCCGAGCGTGCCCAGTACTGGCTCTCCGTCGGCGCCCAGCCGTCCGAGCAGGTTGCCGCGATCCTGAAGATCACCGGTGACTGGCAGAAGTTCAAGGGCCTGCCGGGCCAGGAAGGCACCCTCAAGACCAAGGTCGCGAAGGAAGCTTTCGTTGCTCCGGAGAAGGGCTCGGTCATCATCCCGGAAGCCATCACCAAGAAGGCCTCCAAGTCTGACGCTGCCGAGGCCCCGGCCGACGCCGAAGCTGAGACCACCGAGGCTGAGTAAATTGCTGGCAGAAGCGCTGGAGCACCTGGTCCGCGGAATCGTTGATTCCCCGGACGACGTCAAGGTCAGTTCAAAGAGCAACCGCCGCGGGGACACCCTCGAGGTGCGCGTTCACCAGGACGACCTCGGACGGGTGATCGGCCGCCAGGGCCGCACGGCACGCGCACTGCGCACCGTGGTGGCAGCACTGGCCGGCGGCGAACCGGTAAGGGTCGACGTCGTCGACACCGACCGCCGCCGCTGAGCGCTCGGCAATATTCAGTTTTGTTCCGGCCCCTCCACCACCAGGTGGAGGGGCCGGAGTTCTTTCCAAGCACATAGCTTCACTAGCACCACCACAACCCGGAACAGAGGAACAGATGCAGCTTCAGGTGGCACGGATTGGCAAGCCGCACGGCATTCGCGGGGAAGTCACCGTCCAGGTGCTGACCGACGCCCCGGAGGACAGGTTTGTCCCCGGAACGGAATTCGTGGTGGAGCCCGCAGCGTCCGGTCCGCTGACCTTGAGCAGCGCGCGCTGGAACAAGGACATCCTGCTGCTTGGCTTCGAGGAAGTGGCAGACCGCAACAGGGCCGAAACCCTTCGCGGTGCCAAGCTCTTCATCGAGACCGAAGAGCTGGAGGAAGACGACGACGAAGGCTGGTACGAGCACGAACTGGTCGGCCTGGAGGCCCGGGTGGGCCCGCAGGTGGTGGGCAAGGTGACAGCGCTGAACACCATGCCGGTCCAGGACCTCCTGGTGGTCACCACCCCGGCCGGCGAAGAGGTCCTCATCCCGTTCGTGGAGCAGATCGTCCCGGAAGTAAACCCCGGCGAAGGCTTCATTCTCCTTACCCCGCCGGACGGCCTCTTCGAACTGAACTCGGACGAAGCCGCCGCCCCGGAAACGGAAGGCCGGGACTAGATGCGGATCGACGTCGTCAGCATCTTCCCCGAATACCTTGCCCCGCTTGAACTCTCGCTGATTGGCAAGGCCCGCCAGGACGGCATCCTGGACCTGCATGTCCACGACCTGCGCAGCTTCACCACGGACAAGCACCGTTCCGTCGACGACACCCCGTACGGCGGGGGCGCCGGTATGGTCATGAAGCCCGAGCCCTGGGCGCAGGCTCTTGCCGCGGTGGCCGAAGGGCGCCCGGAAAAGGATCGCAAGCCCGTGTTGATTGTTCCGTCGCCCGCGGGGGAGCGGTTCACCCAGGCCCTCGCCTACGAGCTTGCCGAGGAACAGCACCTGGCATTTGCGTGCGGGCGGTACGAGGGCATCGATGAGAGGGTCATCGAATGGGCGCAGGAGCACTTCACCGTCCGGCCCGTGAGCCTGGGCGACTACGTGCTCAACGGCGGCGAAGTGGCCGTCCTGGCCATGGTGGAGGCCATCGGCCGCCTGCTGCCGGGCGTGGTGGGCAATCCCGAATCGCTGGTGGAGGAATCCCACTCCGACGGGCTCCTCGAGTATCCGGTCTACACCAAGCCCTCCGTGTGGCGGGACCGGGAGGTGCCCCCGGTGCTCCTCAGCGGCAACCACGGAAAGATCGCTCAGTGGCGCCGGCACGAACAATACCGCCGGACGGCGGAGCGCCGGCCGGACCTCCTTGAAGGGTTCGACGCCGGGAGCCTCCCACGCGCGGACCGCACCGAACTGAACAACCTGGGCTACGACGTCGTGGGCGGCAGGCTTGCCCGCCGCCCGGCCGAGCCGGCTGAACGCCGGGACTAACGCCGGCCGAATTGGCGTAACCCTGCCGCTGTGGCAAAATTAACCCTTGTGTCTGCTGGGTCCGCACCTGCCACAGGGGGTAGCGCGGCCAACAGCCTGACAACCGGCTCCCTCAACCCTTGAAGCGGCCGGGACTTTACTTCGGCGGTGAGCCCCCGGCCTGCTTTACAGCAGCCGGACTTGCCTGCCGTGACCTAAAGTGAATGACCTGTGGCGTTCACCAGGAGTGCAATCATGCATATTCTCGATTCCCTCGACGCAGCCTCGCTGCGCAACGATGTTCCCCAGTTCCGCGCGGGCGACACCCTCAAGGTGCACGTGAACATCATCGAAGGCAAGAACACCCGTGTCCAGGTCTTCCAGGGCTTCGTCCTGGGCCGCCAGGGTGACGGCGTTCGCGAAACCTTCACGGTCCGCAAGGTTTCCTTCGGTGTCGGCGTGGAGCGTACCTTCCCGGTGCACTCCCCGATCATCGAAAAGATCGAGGTTGTCACCAAGGGTGACGTCCGCCGCGCCAAGCTGTACTACATGCGTGCGCTGCGTGGCAAGGCCGCCAAGATCAAGGAAAAGCGCGACTTCAGCTCCGCAAAGTAAGTCCTTTCGGACTTACCGCCGACTGGAGCGCGGCCGTACCCGGCAAGCGCCGGAGCAATGCACCAGCGCCAGGATACGGACCATGCACCAGACAAAACGCCAGCCCCGCAAAATGGGCTGGCGTTTTGTCTTTCTGGCACTGCTCCTCGCCGTCGCCATCAGCGGCCTGGTCAGGTCCCTCTGGCTCGATGTCTACTTCATTCCCTCGGAGTCCATGGAGCCGCTCCTGGAAGGCGGCGACCGGATCCTTGTCTCGCGCACAGACTTCCAAACTGAACCCATCCGCCATGGCGACGTTGTCGTTTTCGACGGGCGCGGCAGCTTTGCGCCCCTGAACAGCGGCAAAGGCCCGCTGGTGGACGCCGCCGCCTCCGCCATGCAATGGCTTGGGCTGGCCGGCAGCGACACCACCTACGTCAAGCGAGTGATCGGCCTCCCCGGTGACACCGTGGTCTGCTGTGATGCCGGAGGGAAAGTCACGGTCAACGGGACGGCGCTGGATGAGCCTTATGTCTTCCCCGGGGATGCGCCGAGTACGCAGAAGTTCAACACGGTGGTTCCCGAGGGCAGGCTGTGGCTGATGGGGGACCACCGGTCCGTGTCCGCCGATTCACGCAGCCTGCTCGGTGCTCCCGGCGGTGGACTCGTTCCACTCGACCGGGTGATCGGCAGGCCGGTCCAGATCCTCTGGCCGCTTGATAGATTTGCCCCAGTAGCACGGCCGCCCGCACCGGGGCCCACAACAGAGAACGGACGGTAAATGCCCGAGAACCACGCGCGGAACCCTGAACCGCGCCATGACGGCGCTTCCGGGGAACCGGACGTTCCAGCCTCTTCTTCCGTGCCCGGCGAAGGCCCTGAGCCGGAAGCTCCCGCCAGCAGGCGCAACCGGTTGGGGTCCAAAGCCGCCGGCAAGCCCGCCGGGAATCCCTTCCTGGGCTGGCTGAAGGAAATTGCCACCGTGGTTGTCATCGCCGTAGTGCTGTCCTTCCTCATCAAGACCTTCCTTTTCCGCGCCTTCTTCATCCCGTCCGAATCCATGGTGAACACCCTGGACGTCGACGACAGGATCTTCGTCAACCTCCTGGTTCCCGAGCCCTTTGCCCTGAGCCGTGGCGACGTCGTCGTCTTCCGTGACACCAAAGGCTGGTTGCCGCCGGCCCCGGCCAAGTCCCAGGGCCCCTTCACCTGGGTCCAGGACGGCCTGACGTTCGTTGGGCTCCTGCCGGACAACTCTGAGCAGCACCTCGTCAAGCGGGTCATCGGACTGCCGGGGGACCACGTGGTCTGCTGCGACGCCGGCGGTAAACTGACCATTAACGGCACTGCCATCGACGAGACGTACATCAACCCCGCCGAAGTCCCGCAGGTCCGCAACTTCGATGTCACCGTCCCGGAGGGCAAGGTGTGGGTGATGGGTGATAACCGGAACCACTCCGCCGACTCCCGCGCGCACATGGAGACCGACGGCGGATTCGTCGACCTCAAGGACCTCGAGGGCAAGGCTGCCGTGATTGCATGGCCGCTGAACAGGATCAAGACCCTGGACAACTACCCTGACGTCTTCAAGAGCGTTCCGGCGGCCCACTGATCATGTCCTCCGCGGTACAGGCCTCCCCAGCCGCCTCAGGGCGCCCCGCCCGCAAGCCTGCCGCCAGGGGAACCAAGGCGCCAACGCTGCGGCATGAGCGCACCTTCAAAGCCCAGGGAATCCGGTTCCTGGCCGGCGTAGACGAGGTGGGCCGGGGAGCGCTTGCAGGACCTGTGAGCGTCGGAATCGCCGTCGTGGATCTTGAGCGCCAAAAGCCGCTGGCCGGTGTGCGCGACAGCAAGCTGCTGAGCCCGTCCGAGCGGGAACGGCTCGATCCCCTGGTGCGGCGCTGGAGCGTGGCCTCCGCGGTGGGACACGCCACCGCCGGAGAGATCGATTCGCTCGGCATCATCGCCGCCCTGAGGCTGGCCGGAACCCGTGCCTGGGGCAGCATCCTGGACGCGGGCGTTGTCCCGGAAGCTGTACTGCTGGATGGAAGCCACAACTGGCTCTCACCCGCGGAGCAACTGTCCCTGTTCGACCAGCCCGTCCTGGAGGCCGCCTGCGAGGCCCCGGTGCATACCAAGGTCAAGGCCGACATGCAGTGCCTCAGCGTGGCTGCCGCAAGCGTCATCGCCAAGGTGGAGCGGGACCGGATGATGCGCCACCTGCACACCGAATACCCGGAGTACGGCTGGGACATCAACAAGGGCTACGCCACAGCCGCCCACCGGTCAGTCCTCCGCGCAGCCGGGCCGACACCTTACCACCGGGTCAGCTGGCGGCTCCTGGGTGGGGAACTCCAGGAGGCCGCGGGTTCCTACGCGGACGCACCGGACGGGGACTGACACCATGTCCGGCGCCGGGGGCGCCGGACATGGTGCAAGATGGAAGCATGAGTGCCGAAGATCTTGAGAACTATGAAACCGACATGGAGCTTCAGCTCTACCGTGAGTACCGCGACGTCGTCGGCCTGTTCAGCTACGTTGTCGAGACCGAGCGGCGCTTCTACCTGGCCAACCATGTTGACCTCCAGGCCCGCAGCGCCGACGGCGAGGTCTACTTCGACCTGACCCTCCAGGACGCCTGGGTCTGGGATGTCTACCGTTCCGCCCGGTTCGTCAAGAGCGTCAGGGTCCTGACCTTCAAGGACGTCAACGTCGAGGAACTGCCCCGCAACGAGGAGCTCGCACTGCCCAAGGACGTAGACCTGGGAAACTAGGCAAAGGCTAAAGCCCGACTTCCCCTCCACACCGGCCCCTGTCCACATAGGACGGGGGCCTTCTGTTTTCCGCCTGCGTCCGCCGCCAGGCTGGTTGTGGAGGTGGACATGAGATCCAAAGACCTGTTGGGCCGGCGCGGCGAAGACCTCGCCGTGGGCTATCTTGAAGCGCTGGGCATGTTGGTGGTGGAGCGGAACTGGCGGTGCCCCGGGGGCGAAATCGACATCGTTGCCCTGGACGGTGATGCTCTGGTCATCGCAGAAGTCAAAACGCGCCGCTCCCTGGACTACGGCCACCCGTTCGAGGCGGTGGGCCCGGAAAAACTTGCACGGCTGCACCGGCTGGGTGCCGCATGGTGCCGCGACCGCGAGCTGCGGATGCCGCTGCGCCGCGTGGATGTTGTCGCGATCCTGGACGACGGCGGCGGGGAACCCCTGGTGGAGCACCTCAAGGGGGTGGGGTGATGGCGCTGGGCCGCACCTATTCGGTGGCGCTCGTGGGCCTGAACGGCTACATGGTTGAAGTTGAGGCGGACATCGGCCAGACACTCCCGGCATTTGTCATCCTGGGATTGCCGGATGCGTCGCTCAATGAAGCGAAGGAGCGCATCCGGTCAGCGGCAAAGAACTCCGGGATCCCGCTCAGCCGCCGGAAGATCACCGCCAACCTCATTCCGGCCTCGCTGCCCAAACGCGGATCCGGGTTCGACCTCGCCGTCACGATGGCCGTCCTGCGGGCCGCGAACGACATCAAGCCCACCGGGCACACCGTCTTCATCGCCGAGCTGGGGCTGGACGGCAGGCTCCGGCCGGTCAGGGGAATCCTGCCGGCCGTCATGGCCGCCGTGCAGGCCGGCTACCCCGAGGTCGTGGTGGCCCGCGCCAACCTGGCCGAAGCCTCCCTGGTCCCGGGCGCGACGGTACGCGGCTACCGCACGCTTGCCCGGCTCGCCCTCGACTTTGGCGCCGATCCGCAGGAACTTGCCCTGGACTTCGAACCTGACGATTGTGAGGAATCCAGCGACGGCACAGCCCTTCCCGGCCCGTGTCCGGACATGGCGGACGTCTCCGGCCAGGGCGACGCCCGCCGGGCCCTGGAGGTCGCGGCCGCGGGCGCCCACCACCTGCTGCTCACCGGGCCACCGGGTCTATGTCCTTAACCATGCATGCGTGAAGGCGCGAGCGGTGGCTGAATTGCAGTCAAAACGTGCTCGTGACTTTCATCGCGGATGCAGCGCCTGCACGAGCCCGGCCGAGCTGCTGCCCTCGCCTGGGCGGCGGTCTCCGGCAAGACGGTCAGATCTAGTGAGATGGGTCCTGATCAGTCACGGAGGGGTTCATTGGTCATATGAGGCAACGTTCTCGGACCCACCCCTATTGCTAACAGTGTCTGGTCTTCAGATGGTACTGAACTCCATCAGCCCTGGGCCTCGGCACATTCTTTCGCACGCCTGCATCGACCCCGCCAGGACGACCGGGCCAACGGTAAGAAGGATGGTAGGCATGAGTTAGCAGCTTGCGCCACGGGTGCCAGGGGTAAGGCGGAAGTGGTCCATGGGTGGGCTGTGCGCTCCAAAGGGGAGAACGTCTTCGCCCCCATGTGTCAGATTGCATTCCAGGACCCACTCGTGTCCTTGTCAGGAAGGAAAGAAGAGGACTCTATTGTGACAGGACCCGGATGGGGCGCTGACGTCACGTTGGGTGTACCAATCTGATAGTGGTTGAACTGCCATCCATTCGGGGCTTTGTCAATGGCCTTTGGTTTCTGCCCACGGGCGGCCAGTTAATCGGCCCGCTGGTGGCCAGTAAATCTGCCCGGTGATGGCCAACAGATCTGCCCACTGAGGGTTTTCGGTGGGATTGGCCATCGTCGAGGGTTTGTTAGTTCAGTTCGGTGACTCCTTTCCCGGCGAGGGCTTGAGTGAGTCGGATGGAGTCGCCGCTGGTTTGGCAGACGTGGGCGTGGTGCAGGAGCCGGTCCACGGTTGCCGTGGCGAGGGTTTTGGGCATCAGTTCATCGAAGCCGGCGGGGTGCAGGTTCGAGCTGATCGCGACGGAGCGTTTCTCGTAGGCGGCGTCCACGACCCGGTAGAGTCCTTCGGCGGCGTCGGTGGCCACCGGGAGAAGGCCGATGTCATCGATCACGACGAGTTCCGCGCGGAGGATTCTAGCCACGGCCCTGGTGACGCTGTCGTCGGTGCGGTGTGCGCGGATGAGGGCGCCGAGGTCTTCGAGTCTGAACCAGGCAACGCGCATCCCGGCTTCGACGGCTTGCTGGCCGAGGGCTTCGAGGAAGAACGTTTTCCCGGTGCCGGAGGGCCCGCAGACGACCAGGTTCTCGCGTCGGGTGATCCATTCCAGGGTGCGCAGGGCTTGCTGGGTGGGCGCCGGGATGGAGGAGACGGCGGGGTCCCAGACGTCGAAGGTCTTCCCGGTCGGGAAGCCTGCTGCTTTGCGCCGGGTGGCGAGCATGGACCGGGCCCGGCCTGCGGCTTCTTCGGTGAACAGTGCCTTGATGATCTCGGTTGGTTCCCAGCGCTGGGCGCGGGCGGTCGCGATCAGCTCCGGTGCCAGTGCCCGGGCGTGGGGCATCTTCAGTTGCCGCATCAGCGCTTCCAGTTCGGCCGGCAGGGCCGGGGCGGTGGTGTTCGTGGTGGTGACCGGGCTCATCGGCTCTGCTCCTTTGCGGGGGCGCTGGACGGCTCGGCGCCGAGGCCTGCCCAGGCGCTGGTGCCTTGGGTGAGGGACCTGGTTTCGTTAGCGGCGTGGGTGGTGGTGCGGCGGATGTTCGCGTTCAGGATGGAGGGCAGGTCGCCGTGGGCGAACCGGCCGTGCAGCGCGGCGTCTCCCAGGGCACGGTCCACGGACTCGGTCCCGGCGATCTTGGCCAGGGTCACGGCCTCGGCCATTTTCATGTTCATCCGGCCTGTTCCTGCAGCCGCGGCTTCCACGAGCCAGGTCTTGGCGCCGGCGCCGATGGCCAGGAACTCGGCTTCACCGGCGGTGCGTGCCTTCACGGCGTAGTCGCCCGGGGTTCTGGTACTGGTCCCTGGGAAGTGCTCCTCGATGACCGCGGGACTGCCGGGCCTTGCCCGGCCGTGGCGGGCGACTTCGACCGGGCCGGTCGGGCCGTGGTGGACGATGATGACCTGTTCGTCAGGGCCGGTGCCGTGGGAGCGGACGAACACCTTCGCGCCGAGCAAATGCGACGGCACCGAGTACTGGGCGTTCTCGAAGGAGACCATCGGGGTGTTCTCCGGGACTATACGGGCCAGCCCGAACGCGACCGTGTGCGCGGTCTCCGGGATCCGGTGCAGCCGGGCCGCTTCCTCCGCCAAAACCATTGCGGGTTTACGTCGGGTGGCCCGGTGTTCGCGGTTGTTGACCTCGTCCATGAACGCCTCGCAGGCGGCCTCCAGCTCGGCAAAGGAAGCGTAACCGGGCCTCAGGTTCGTGTCGGTGGGCACGAGGTCGGCTTTGGCCAGTTTCACCGACGCTTCGACTCCGCCTTTCGTTGCAGGGTCCGCGGGCTGGCAGGTCAGCACGGTGACCCCGTAGTGCCGGGCGAAGTCCAGGGTCTGCTGGTTCCGCACCGGAACCCCTGCGACATGGGCCGTTGTCACGGTTTTCTCGTTATCGGTCAGGACATACGTTGGTGCCCCGCCCAGGATCCGGAAGCACCGGTCGAGGGCTGCGAACACGCTCGGCGCGGTCCGGTCCCGCAACGGGATCACGATCCGGAACCTTGAGAACGCCAGCCAGGCAACGAACAGAATGGATTTTACGCCGCCGATCCGTGGCCCGTCGCCGAAGTCGTACTGCAGCCACATCCCAGGCTCGGTGATCCACGGCCGGTGCACACGGGTGTGTCCGAGCCGCCACGCGGCCTTGACCTGCGCGATCGCCCGGCGCGTAGACCGCTCGGACCCCTCATAGCCTAGGGCGAGCAGCTTTTCGTGGGCCTTGTCGGCGCGGATCCGGCCCTTGGACGCCTCTACCCATTCCTCGATCTTAGGCAGGTAAGCGTCCGTGACCCTGGGCCGGGGCGCCGGTTCTGCAATTGGCCGGCCGGCGTCCCGCGCGGCGACGTGCCTGGCTACAGTGTGGTGCGAGCAGCCCGTGAGCTCCGCGGTGGCGCGCAACGATCCGGTCAGATCATAGGCAGCAAGAATTTCCATGATTTCTCCGTCATGCTTCATACAGGGCCTCTTCCTGGGACGACATTTGGTGCGACTAGACACCGTCATCAAATCCCGGGGAGAGGCCCCCGCCGCTGAAGACGCGGCAGGAACAGTTGAGGAAGTGGGCAGATCTCATGGCCACCAGTGGGCAGTTCTACTGGCCGTCAGTGGGCAATTTCGTGGCCGCCTATGGGCAGTTTTTCATGGCCGCTTACAGGGCTTCGAGACCGGTCCTGCTAGGTCCGCTGCCTCAAGTGAGGCGTGGGCCGCTCCGGAAGCCCTCCGAGCTGCGCCCGGGGCTACCCCAGGACCTCCAACTCCTGGAGCTTTCCAAGCGCCACGCCCGCCATAAATTGTGTCTGGTCGACGAGGACACTGTCGTCAAACACTGCCCTGGGCGAGTGCATGGGGGCCCACTCCATGGGGTCGATATCTGGAGACCCAGCTCCGAGGTGCCCGTACGCTCCTGGGACCTCCACGAGGACACGGGAGAAATCGTCAGAGCCGGTCCTGGGGGACGGGCTGGGCACGAACCGGTGCTCTCCGAAGAACGTCCGTGCGGTCCTGCCCCAGAGTTCGGCGTCACTTTCGTGATTGACGGTGGCCGGCATAACCGGAGTGAACGTTGCCTCGGCTGTCAGTTGATGAGCAGTCGCCAGTTGCCGGATGAGATCCGGCAACTCCTGTGCGAGCCGCGCTTCGACACCGGGGCTGAAAGACCTGACGCTGGCCCTGAATTCCGCCGAATCAGGTATGACATTAGAGGCGGAACCGCCATGGAATTGGCCCACGGACAGTACCACGGGATCAAAAACGTTGAATCGCCGGGTGATGTACGTTTGGAGCGCGCCAAGCATTTCAGCAGCTACCTGTATGGGATCCAGAGCTTGGAAGGGGCGTGAACCGTGCCCGCCACGCCCGATAACCTTGACGGACAGATCTCCGAAGGCAGCCATGTAGGAGCCGGCACGGGTCGTGAACACGCCTGACGGGATGTCCGAAACGACATGCAAGGCGTAGGCAGCATCCGGTCGCCTGCCGGCTGCGTTAAGAACGCCTTCCTCCAGCATGATGCGGGCCCCCTCATGTCCTTCCTCCCCCGGTTGGAACATGAAGATGACGTCACCGGTCAGGCTGTCACGTACGGACGAAAGCAACCGGGCGGCACCAATCAGGCCCGCTGTATGCAGGTCATGACCGCAGGCATGCATCGCTCCATTAGTCGAGGCAAAGGGTATTCCCGTCTTTTCTGCCACAGGAAGGGCATCCATGTCACCTCTGAGCAGTACAGTGGGACGGCTCCCGACGGGGGCCTGGGTGGCCCCGCCGCGTAGTACCGCAACCACGGACGAGGCTGCTTTTCCCAGGCTTATTTCGAGGTCGAGTCCCTTGAGTGCCTCAAGGACCCGGGCCTGGGTGCGGGGCAGATACAGGCCGACTTCAGGATCGGCGTGCATTTCCCTACGGAAATCGACCAGGTCGCTTCCATAGGCCGGGATCGCCGCTGTGGCGTCCTCAAGGAAACTCAGCGGTGAAAACCGCACCGTATCTGTCGTTGAAGTATCTGTCATTGAAGGACTTTCTCGTCTCATGTTGCCAGGCTCTGGCCTGCTGCTTTCCCGAGAGGACGCGGACCCCCGTCTTAGCCACGCGTCACGTTCCCGGACTGTTTGTCGCAGGCCCCCACGGGGCCTGGCCTACGCTTGTTGGGGTCGGATATGGCGCCTAGAGCGGGGAATCCGTCCTGTCCACGCCAACCACGCGGTCGCCGGTGAAGAAGCGGACGCCATACTGCGGACCGTGGCCACCGATACCGCTGGTGCCCCAAAAGCTCTGGCGTGAACTGCCGGCGAGGTCGCTCATGAATGTGCCGTTGATGCGGACTTCACCGGCACGAATACGGGATCCCACTTCGATGGCCCTTGCTTCATTGGCACCGAATACGTAGGCATCCAGGCCGGTTGCGGGGCCGTTCGCATGGGCAAGTGCCTCCTCGACCGAATGCACCGGATGTACCGTTACCAGCGGCCCGAAAAGCTCTTCCGTGGCGGCCTCGGCGGCACATCCGACGATCATCCCCGGTGCCATGAACCAGCCGTCAAGACCCGGCAGCTCGCCGCCAGTGACGAGCTTTCCCCCCAGCTCGAGGAGCCGATTCACTGAGGCTTTCAAGCCATCACGCTGCCGCTGGAATGCCAGGGGACCCACTTGCGTCGACTCATCCAAGGCGTTTCCGACCCGAAGCTTACTGAGTTCAAACTTCATAGCTTCAACGAAACGGTCGTGAATCGACTCGTCAACCAGTACTTTGCCTGGCGCCTCACACCACTGGCCGTTGAGACGCGTCATGCCCTGCACAATGGACCGCGCCGCCGAGCTGACGTCGGCGTCATTCAGAATGATCACGGGATTGTTGGATCCGAGCTCCATCTGCATGACCGCCAGGTTGGACGCGGCAGCCTGCGCAACCGTCCGGCCTGCGGAATCGCCACCCGTAAATGAAAGAGCCTCGATCCTGGGGTCCGATGTCAGCAGTGCTCCTGTCTCCGAATTCCCATGAATCAGCTGAAACGCGGCGCCCGGGTATCCCAGTTCGGTCATGGCAGACACGATCGCCTCAGCGAAGAGCTGGCAACCGCTGGGGGCGTTCTCGGAGGGTTTGAGGATGACGGGGCAACCGGCCGCCATGGCTGCCGCCACCTTGCCGACCACGGTGAACGTTGGGGCATTCCAGGGGCCGACGATGAGGGCTGGGCCGAGGGGCTTGCGCAGGATGACCACAGACCTGGCATGGTCAAGGGTCTCCGATTCACCAAGCTGTTCCGCTTCAGCAATAGTTCCGCGGACTCTGTCACCCAGTGCACCGGCAATCAGGCGGGTGGTGCGGATAGGAACCCCGGTGTTGATGCTGTCCTGGAGGGCGACTTCTTCGCTCTTCGCATCGAGGGACGCGGCTACCTTCGTCAAGAGCTCAAGGCGGTCCGGGAGTTTGATGTCTTCAAGTTTCCCGGACCTGTGAAGGGTCGCTGCTGCCGCGAGTGCCCGCTCGACATCATCCTTTGCGGTCTTGCGCATCGGCTGCCGGGGTTCGCCAGTATTTGGGTTGGTAAGGTAGCGGCCGTTTTCCTCGAGCTGCAGCCATGTGCCATTGACAAAGGAGCGTTGCTCGACGAGGTCGGGGGCAATATCAGTCAGTTGGGCTAGTCCTTCAGTCATTTAAGGGTTGCTCCTCTGGTTTCGTTTGTGGGTTTTGTCGTCCATAACCAGTGACGGCAGGGGCTGGCCCCCGATGTTTGCTGTTCATGTTCGGAAGGCTGTGCAGCGGCCTAACGTTCGTTCCGGCCCGGCTGTGGCGCAAAGCAAGATCGCGATCACCGGTAACCAGGCCGACGCCGCAACGATCTACGCAGTTATCTGGATCACGATTGCCTGTTGGTCATGTTCAGCACGACGCGGATCGTCGACGCATCCGCCATCGCTTCGAATCCCTCGTTGATGCGGTCGAAGGGCAGCTCTTTGGTAACCATTCCATCGAGATCCAGCCGATTGTTCAGGTAGTGGTCGGTGAACATGTCGACATCGCTGAGGAACCTGTTCGCACCCATGTACGCGCCTTGGAGGTGTCGGTCGCCGTAGATGAGTGCATCTGCGGGGATACGCAGTTCGGACCCGGTGGGCATGAGACCGAGTATGCTGGCGGTTCCGTTCGGGCTCAGGAGCGAAAAGGCGAGTTCCGCTGTCTCACTGCGGCCGACCGCCTCGATTGCATGGCTAACACCCTGGGGAAGAAGTGACCGGACCTGGATGAGTGTTTCTGTCGGGTCAGGTGATGAGAGAACTGTGTCCGTGGCACCGAAGTTGCGGGCGAGCTCCAGCTTCGCGGGCACGGCGTCAATGGCAATGATCCGTCGAGCCCCAGCCAGCCTTGCACCCTGGATGGCGGCTATTCCGACGCCGCCGCAGCCGATTACGGCGACAGTATCCTCTGGCCCTACTTTTGCGCCGTGAATGACCGCGCCGACTCCTGTACTGATGCAGCAACCGAGAAGACATGCCACCTGGGGAGGCAGGTCAGAGCCGACCACTGCAACGGATGCCTCTTTCACCAGGAAGGCCTCCGCAAATGCGCCGATACCGCCGAGCGACTCGACGCTTGATCCATCATGTGAGATGAGTCTGGGCCGCTGCCGCTCACGCATCGAGTCGACCCGTTCGCACTGGGTCGGGCGCCCGCTGATGCAGTTGCGGCAAGCGCCACAGGACGGGGTTACGGTTGTTACGACGCGGTCTCCAGTCTTAATTCTTGTGACGCCGGAGCCGACGCGCTCGACAATGCCTACGACTTCATGTCCGAGGACCGCCGGCAGGGAGATATCCAGGGCCCCCTTCAGGTAGTGCAGATCGCTGTGGCAAAGGCCAACTCGCTCCGTCCGGATGAGGACCTCATGGTCCTCCGGATCATCCAGCAGCAGCTCGCGGATCTGGAGAGGTGTTCCGGGCTTTTCCAGTACGGCGGCAAGAATGGGTGTAGGCACTTGGCTTCCTTGAGGGTTTAGGCATTTGCAGATGGATCGCTTCGACCATCTTCGGCCCTGGCAGAGTTTCAAAAGTGTGTGGAGGGAACAGCCTTTACGGCCACTATGTGCAAGGTGACCAGCGTCGGCACATGGTGGAATGACAGGGATTAAAGTCAGCTTCCGCTTCCAACTCGGGATCCGCTCCGGCTGTCATCCACAGCGGCCCACCGCTCAACATGGTGTTCCATGGCGCGAAGGGCTTCCTCCAGCTTCGCCAGCAGTACCCGGGTCTCCTCTTCGCTGATCACCAAGGGCGGGGACAGGATCACCGCGTTGTTCAGCGGAGCAATGCCTGCCGGATAGACAATAAGCCCCTGGGCGAGGCATTCCTGCACGAAGGTGTTGGCCGCTCCGAGCGCAGGATCGGGCGCCTGCTTGCTTTCCTGGTCCGTAACGAACTCGAAGCCCCACAGCAGGCCCCGGCCACGGACATCGGCCATGCAGTGGTACCTGGCTGCCAGGGAGAGCAGTCCTTCTTTGAGCTGCTTCCCCCGCTGCCGGACGTTTGCAAGGACGTTCCGGCGTTCCATGAAGTCCAGGACCGCCAGGCAGGTGGCTGCCCCCAGGGGATTCCCCGAAAAGGTGTGCCCGAACGGAGCGACACCGCTGCCTTCCCTGAGCGCCTCGACAACATGGCCTCGGAGCAGGACGCCGGCAACAGGGGAATAACCGGCACTTAATCCTTTACCGATGAGAAGAAGGTCCGGGACGACGTTCTCGTAGGAACTCGCAAACCAATCTCCCGTCCGCCCGACGCCCGTGATGACCTCATCAATGATCAGCAGCACATTCAACCGGTCACAGATTTCGCGCAACCGGGAGAGGTAGCTAGCCGGAGGCGTCAGGACCCCGCCGGCGGCTCCAACGATCGGTTCCACGATCACTGCTGCGACCGTGCCAGGGTCCTCGTTCCGAATGGCATCTTCGAAGGCTTGCGCAGCCCGCAGCGCGTATGCTTCTTCGTTCTCGCCCGGCTGCGCGAAGCGATACGCGTAGGCCGGCGGGGCGAAGGAGAACGCATGCAACAACGGCCCGTAGTCGGGGCGGCGTGCTGCATGTCCCGACATTGACAGGGCTCCCATGGTCATGCCGTGATAGCTGATGTTCCGGCCGAGAACTTTGACTTTGCCCGGGAGCCCCCTTTCGCGCCAGTAGCTGACTGCTGTCCGGATGGCGAACTCGGACGCCTCTGATCCGCTGTTGACGAAGAATGCCCAGTCAAGGTCTCCCGGTGCCAGATCGGTGAGCCGCCTTGCCAAGGCCTCGGCGGGCACATTCGTGAACTGGGTTCGGTAAGTAAAGGCCACCCGGCATGACTGCGCCTTCATCGCCTCTGCAACTTCTTCTACGCCATGGCCGATGTTTGCAGTCATGGCCCCGCTGCACCCGTCCAGGTACTGCAGACCGGCTGAGTCATACAAGTAGACCCCCCGGCCATGGGTGACCACCGGGTATGTCTTATCAATGGTCTGCTTCAACAGAGCGCTCTCAGAAATGGAATACTCCTTTACTGTCCTGGCGAGCCTTCTGAGGCGTTTGTACCAGGGCTGATAGATGGTCGCTTGCCTCAGTGGAGGTCCGGCGGTGTTGCACAGGCCTCAGAAGATGCAGGCCGGGCCATCGAGTTGACCCCGTCAGGTATGACCAGAAGTGGGGTGATCAGAGATCAACGGGTTCGGCACTGCTGTGGTGACGTCGTTCTGGAGGTCACCACAGCAGTGCCTCGGGCCCGGCACGAGTCCGGAATCCCGGGGGGTTAGCTCTTGTTTTCCGCCGTAGCGCAGTTCTCGCTTTTGGCCGGTTCGTGCTCCTGGCTTGATACCGGGGGCAGAAGCGCGGCGTATGCTTCGGGCCGTTTTGAGCGCATCACCAGTGCGGTCACCAAACCGCCGACAAACAGGGCTCCCATGACCGTTAGCAGGATGCCTGCAGCCAGGTCACCGCCGACAAGAAGCCCAAAGTTCTGCACGACCAGGAAGACAATCGCGCCGAGACCGATCACAGCAAGAGCGGGAGCAAACAGCGTGGCCCACAGCTTTCCTGTTGCCTTTCTCCGGAAGAACACGAGCACCGAGAATGACGTGAGGGCCATCAGAACCACCACGCCGAGTGTTGCTGATCCCGAAAACCAGGTGTACGCCTGCGTCACCGGGTCTAGCCCGAGGAGCGCCTCGACCCCAAGCAGGGCAATTGCCACGACCGACACAGTCAACGAGGCCCTGGAAGGAGCCCGGTGTCGGGGATGGACCGTGCCAAGCCCGGAGGGGAGCACGCCCTGCGTTCCGAGGGTGAACAGGTAGCGCGTCAGCACGTTCTGGAACGTGAGAATGCAGGCGAAGAGGCTGCTGATCAGGAAGACTTGAAGGAGAGTTGCCAGGACAGGGGAGACGTACTTCGCGGCCAAACCGACCACGATGCTGGTGGGATCATTCGTAGCCACTTCAACGATGTTGCTGTCACCGATACCGGCCTGCATGGCCCATGCGGTGAACGTGTAGAAGATGCCGACAGCGAGGACGGCGATGTACGTTGCGCGCGGTATTGTGCGGTCGGGGTCACGCGCTTCGTTGCGGAAAACAGCGGTGGCCTCAAAACCAATGAATGAGAAGAAGGCAAACATGACGCCCAGCGGCGGGACACCTTCACCCAGACGGGCGGGGGACAGTGAGTCACCGCTCAAACCTTCCGCACCGCCGTGGACAACCACCCCGATGTTTACTGCCAACAGAACGACCGTTTCAATGACCAGGACCACACCCAGCACCTTGGCGGAGAGCTCGACGTCCCGGTACGCAAGAGCACCGCAGATCGCCATCAGCACCAGACTGCACAGCCACCAAGGCAGATCCGGGCCGCCCAGATCGTGAACAGTGGTCTGGGCCGCTGATCCCAAGTATGAACACAGCGCAAGAAACAGGAGCAGGTAAGTACCCAGTGCAAAGGTGGAAGCCCCTAGCCCCATGCCCCGGCCGAGGCCAGTCTGTATGTAGGAGTAAAAGGCCCCCGCATTTTTCACGAACGGCGTCATACGCGTGAAGCCAATCGCGAACAGAAACAGGATCGCCGTGGCGATGAGGAAGAACAGTGGACCGCCCGTGCTTTCCGAGGCAGATACCACCACAGGCCAGCCGGCCACGACAGCTGTCATCGGTGCGGCACCAGCCACAACCATGAACACGATTGATCCGACACCTAGCCCGCGGCCGAGTAACTTGTCGGGGGTCAGGAGTCCGTTGGGTCCGGCATCCACCGGCTCAAATTGAACATTATTAGTTGCCATTCGTCCCTCCCGGACGTTTGAAGCCTAGTCATTTCACGATGCTTTCGACAGGGCGAAAATGAGTAGCACCGCTGAAATCCAACTGCAGTCGTGGCCCCCTTGCCACGGCTGCTGTGAACTGGGTTACAGCCTAAAGTCGCTCCTTACACGCTGCTGTGTCAGCTCTGCACACTATCCCCACCGCTCATGGTCGCAATGCACAGTTTTGGCGCATGTCACCCCGGTGTGCAGGTTGCACATGCCTGACATCGATGTGGTGCCCGTCGCACTCGCTCCCTGGCCGGAGCCCGGGCATGCTCGATACCAACGGAGCTTCCCAGACTCCACATGGGACTAGGAATCTTTGACGAAATCCACTCTCCTGAAGGAGCACCCGAGTATGAGCAGCATTATTTCCGTTTACAACCCCGCTACAGAGGAACTGATTGGTGAAGTCCCTTCGTACGACTTGGCTGAGGTTGACGCGGCCGTCGAGCGTGCCCGGAAGGCGCAGAGCATTTGGGCGCGGAAGCCTATCGCCGAACGCCGTGACGCCCTCTGGGCCATCGCGGACGCTGTCATCGCGCACACCGACGAGCTGGCCTTGCTCGAATCAACCGACGTGGGCAAACCGCTGGCCGCCGCCCGGCAGGAAGTGCTCGGAGTAGCCGAATGCTTCAAGTACTACGCGGGCATTATCGACAAGATCCTCGGCGACACCATTCCCGTCGACGGTGGCATCAGCATGACCTTCCGTGAGCCGATGGGCGTCGTAGCCGTCATCTCCCCGTGGAACTTCCCTCTGCCGATCGCGTCATGGGGTATCGCACCTGCCCTCGCCTGCGGCAACGCCGTAATCGTTAAGCCTGCGGCCCTCACCCCGCTGTCCACTGTCCGTCTTGGCCAAATCGTGAACGAACTGGGCGTCGTCGGCGACGCGCTGCAGGTCCTCACCGGCTCTGGGGCACGCGTCGGTAACGCCCTTGCCGAACACCCCGGCGTTAACAAGGTCAGTTTCACCGGTTCCACCGAAACCGGCCGGTCGATTATCCAGGCAGCGTCCAAGACGATGAAACGGGTCACCCTCGAACTGGGTGGCAAGTCCGCCAGCATCGTCTACAACGACGTAGACCTTGCAAAGTGCGTCCAGGCGGCGCCTATGTCTGTCTTCGACAACACTGGTCAGGACTGCTGCGCCCGCAGCCGTTTTCTCGTTCAGCGGGGAGTCTTCGACGAGTTCGTTGAAGGGTTCATCGAAACGACCCGCGCCCTGAAGATCGGTAACCCGCTCGATGCCACAACAAATCTCGGCCCTCTGGTATCGGCCAGCCACCGCGAATCCGTGTCCAGCTTCCTCGGTGACGGACTGAACGTTGTCACCGCAGGCGAGGCACCGGAGGGTCCCGGCTTCTGGATGGCACCGCGGATCGTTATTGCGCCGGACCCCAAGAGCCGGGTGGCAACTGATGAGATCTTCGGCCCCATCGCCTCGGTCATCCCCTTTGACACCGAGGAAGAAGCCATCGCCCTGGCAAACAGCTCCATCTACGGGCTCAGCGGCTCCATCTGGACCAACGATGTAGGCCAGGCACTCAGGACAGCACGGGGAGTGGAGTCCGGGGCTCTGTCCGTCAACTCCAACTCTTCGATCCGGATGCAAACGCCCTTCGGCGGCTTCAAGCAGTCCGGCATCGGCCGCGGACTGGGCCAGGCAGCCATCGAGGCCTACACCGAACTCAAAACCGTCTTTGTAAGGACTGATCGTGACAACTGAGACAGGGGAACTGGTCCGCACCGACCAAGGCATCTCTTCCGAAGTTTCCGGTGCAACAGACAGTGCTGTGCAGACCCTGAGCGTGCTTTACGGCAGCCAGACCGGGAACGCAGAATTCCTGGCATCCAAGATCGTGGACAAGGCAAACGCCCAGGGCTATGCAGCCGAGCTGATGAGCCTGGACATGCTCACCCCCGAAGATGCGGCGCGCAAGGACCGGCTGCTGATCGTTACCGCCACACACGACAACGGCCACATGCCCGATAACGCGCAACCGTTTTGGGATCAACTTCAGAGCGCTGGCGCAGACCTCTTTGAGGATGTGCCCTTCGCGGTCCTTGCCATTGGCGACTCGATGTACGAAGACTTCTGCAAGGCCGGCATCGACCTTGACACACGTCTTGGCGAACTCGGCGGCAAGCGGATCCTTGACCGCCTTGACTGCGATGTCGACTATGACCTGACGTCGGGCAAGTGGATCAAGGGCATGCTTGAGACCTTCAAGACAGTTGTTCCCAAGAAGCCAGGCAAAACCCCGCAAGCCTCCTCCGCCCCGGGAACAACGCCCGCTGAGCAGCCCAAAACCACCCGCCGGGAACCTGATACGGCCACTGTCGTCGAGGCCCGACTCCTGAGCGCTCCGGAGTCTGAAAAAGAGGTCTGGCACTATGAGCTGGAGGTCAGCGGCGACGGCCGCAACTACCGGCCGGGTGACTCACTCGCCGTAATCCCGGCCAACTCCGGCGAGCTCGTCGATGACCTCCTCGCCTTTCTGGGCCTCGAGGGAAGCGAGGTGTTCGGTAACGACGGCAAGACAGTACGCGAGTCCCTCCAAAACGACTATGAGCTTCGGCTGCCTCATCTGGGCATCGTGGCCTGGCTGGTTGAAGATCTCGCGCCCGATCATCCCGTGCGGAACCTCGTCGAGTCCGGTGATCGCCTGGCGTTGGAGAATTGGCTGTGGGGACGGGACATGCTGGACGTCCTGCAGGAAACGAGATCAACAGATGTTGATCCGCACGAGTTCATCCCAATGCTGCGGCCTTTGCAGCACCGGTCTTACTCCATCGCATCCAGTCCACTTGCTGACGGTGACCGTGTCCACCTGACGGTCTCTTCCGTGCGGTACGAGGCTGCCGGGCGCCGGCATTCGGGCGCTTGCAGCGGTTTCCTCCAGTCCGCCGCGGAAACCAAGACGGCCATGAAAGTGTTCCCGCTGCCGGCCCACGAGTTCCACCTGCCCGACGACAGCTCAACTGATGTGATCATGATCGGCCCAGGCGTCGGAATTGCCCCGTTCCGCGGCTTCCTTCGTGAGCGCGAAGTCTCACAGGCCCGGGGACGGAACTGGCTGCTCTTCGGGGACCGTCACGAGAAGCCGTCCTGGCTCTATCAGGATGAAATGGAAGAACTGCAGACCAATGGAGTGCTGGACCGGCTCAGCCTGGCGTTTTCCCGGGATCAACAGGGCAAGGTCTACGTCCAGGACAGGATCCGCGAGGAAGGTGAAGACGTTTTTGCCTGGCTGTCGGGCGGTGCTTCGGTCTACGTGTGCGGCGGCAAACAGATAGCACCTGACGTTGACGAAGCCTTGCTGGCCGTGCTCATCAGCCACGGTGGAATGACGCCCGAATTGGCGCACGACTACCTGCAGTCCATGAAAGGCGAAGGACGTTACGTCAAGGACGTCTACTAAGCCTGCCTGCCCGCTCGGTTCCGGGGATTTTCGCACCCCTGGAACCGGGCAGGAACACAACAAAGCCTTGGCCTGAGTGCAGGGACGCGGTCTCAAATGTGACGTGGCTTACCGAATGCATGTAGCCGGCAATCATGATGTGCACTTTGCACATACGCCCGCGAGACCCCGCATTTAGTGTCTTTAGTAACCGATATCAATGAGGATAAAGAGGTACACAGTGAATCCGATCACACAGGTCCCGGAGGACCTCCAAGAACTCGAGGCAATCGACATGCAGGATAAAACCGCCGCAGGGTCAGCCCACGACGAACTGCAAAAGTTCGTCTCCGAAAACGACATCAAAACCTTCAAAGTGGGCGTCGTGGACCTGGACGGTGTGTGGCGCGGCAAGCGCATCCCCGCCCGGTACTTCCTGGAAAGTGTCGCTGAGCGCGGCACAAACATCTGCAACATCATCTTCGGCTGGGACATTCAGGATGAGATCATTTCTGATCTCAGCTACACGGGGTGGGACTCGGGCTACCCTGACGTGACCCTGCTGCCGGATCTCAACACCCTGAAGGTTGTTCCGGGGGAACCTGGGGTCGCATCCGTCATTTGCGATGCCTACGAAATGTCCGGCGAGCCGGCGGCGATCTGTCCCCGGAGCATTCTTAAGCGGGTTGTGAAGAAAGCCGAAGACCTCGGTTACTCGCCGGTCTGCGCCTACGAGTTCGAGTTTTACCTGTTCAAGGGGACTCCAACCGAGCTTGCCGCCAACGGCTGGCGTGACCTGACTCCCATCACGGCTGGCAGCCACACCTACAGCCTCGTCAGGGACACAGGCACCGAGTTCCTCATCGGCGAGATCCGCCGCCGCCTGTCTGAGCAGGGTATTTTCATCGAGGCCAGCAACAGCGAAAACGGCCCGGGCCAGTTCGAGATGAACATCCACTACTCGGATGCTCTCGCAGCCGCGGACAACGCCCTCCGGCTTAAGGCCACCGTCAAGGAGGTCGCAGCTGAAGCCGGCTACACGGCATCGTTCATGGCCAAGATCAACCCGGAGTGGGCCGGCTCCTCCGGGCACATGCACCAGAGTCTCTGGGATCCGGAATCCGGCAAGTCAGCTTTCGCCAATGCCGAGGAGCCCGGCGAGCTGAGCGCCGTCGGGTACAACTACCTGGCGGGCGTCGTCGAGACGGCGCCGGAGCTTACCGCCCTCTACCTGCCCACCATCAACTCCTATAAGCGGACCGAAGGCGGGCAATGGGCCGGATCCAGCGCCACCTGGGGCCTGGACAACCGTACGGTTGCCATCAGGTCCATCCCGTCAACGGGCAGTGCTGCGCGCATCGAAAACCGGGTACCTGGCGCTGACGCCAATCCTTACCTGGTCATCGCTGCCAGCATCGCCGCCGGCCTGCACGGCGTGGACACAAAGATGACCGCTCCCAAGCGGGTGGTAGGCAACGCATACGCCCTGGAGGAGGGACACCAGGTAAAGGAGCTCCCCGCAACACTCGGCCAGGCCATCGAACAGTTCGAGAAGAGCGAGGTCGCCAAGGAGTACTTCGGTGAAACCTTCGTCACGCACTACGTCCAGACGAGGCGCTGGGAGCTCCGCAAGCTTCAGACCAGTGTCACCGACTTCGAAATCGCACGTTACCTGGAACGAATCTAGCGCCCAGTGCAGCGCTGAGAAGCGTTCAATCCACCATTTTCCTTACCAAGAAAGAAGAAACACCCAATGACTACTCACCCCGGAAAGATCGCCGCAGTCACCGGAGCCGCGTCCGGAAACGGCCTTGCCATCGCAGAAAAGCTGCTCAAGGAGGGCGCTACCGTCGTAGCCCTCGACCGTGACGAGGCCGCGCTCGAGCGCCTGGTTGGCCAGCACCCGGAAATGGTTCCTGTTGTTATGGACGTCGCCGACGAGGCTTCGGTCGGCAGCGGCATGGCCGAGATCGATGCCAAGTTCGGCCGGCTCGACACCCTCGTCAACAACGCAGGCATCGTCAAGGGCAGCAACTTCGATGACCTCGGCGTTGCCGAATGGGACCAGGTCTTCGCCGTGAACTCCACAGGCCCGTTCCTGGTCAGCCAGGCTGCACGTCCGCTGCTGGAGAAGGGCGCCGCCGCCCGAGGCGACGATTCAACCAGCGCCATCGTCAACATCACATCAGTCGAGGCCCATATCGTCATCGCCAGCAGCGGGCACCCCCAGGTGCATTACAACGCTTCCAAGGGTGCACTCCTGATGTTCACGAAGGCTTTGGCCATCGAAACCGCGGCTTCCAAGATCCGCGTCAATGCTGTTGCCCCGGGCTTCATCGAGACCCCGTTCACCAAGTCCGTGCTGGAGAACCAAGAGGCCGTGAAGTTCCTCCTTGACCGTACGCCGCTCGGACGTATCGGCCGCCCGTCCGACGTTGCCAACGCCGTCGCGTTCCTGGCCAGCGACGAGGCCAGCTGGGTGACCGGTACCACCATCCACGTCGACGGTGGCTGGCTGGTTTACTGACATGAGGGCGCCCCTTATTGCCATTTCAGCGGCTCGGCAAACCGTCGATACCGCCTTCGGCCCGATGCCTTCAACAGTCCAGAACATGGCCTACGCCAACGGCGTCCTTGCCGCGGGCGGCCGTCCTGCCATTCTTCCGTCAACGGCAACAATCCCCGATGCGGCCCTTGAAGGGTTCGACGGGCTCATCCTCACCGGCGGCGGCGACATCAGCCCCCGACTGTATGGCGAGGACCCGATCGACACGGTCTATGACGTCTGCGATATCCGGGACGATTTCGAGATCGAGCTTTACAACGAGGCCATGCTTCGTGGCATACCGGTCCTGGCGACCTGCCGGGGAATGCAGCTTGTCAACGTCATTCGCGGCGGAACCCTGGTCCAGGAAGTAAGCCCGGACCGAGGGCACTGGCAGGACAACCCTTCGCACCAACCGTGGCACAGGGTGCAGCTGGAACCTGATTCCGAACTTGCCCGGATCGCTAAAGGCCTGAGCATCCCGGTGAACAGCTACCACCACCAGGGCCTGGGAAGGCTCGGGAAAGCCCTTCGCATTGTGGGACGGGAAGGCGATGTTATTGAGGCAATCGAAGCCGATGATGCCAGCCTGATCGGGGTGCAGTGGCATCCCGAACACATGGTCGATTATGACGAAGCCCAGAAGGCTCTCTTCGTGGATCTCGTGGAGAAGGCCGCGGCACACGCACAGTCAGAGCAACTACTTCAGGAGCAATTCTCATGAGCACAGAAACCGAGCGCGGGCTCAGCCACAACAAGTCAGACTTTGACTTCCACGGACGGGCACTCGACAACATTTTCGACGACTACCAGGACATGCTCGCCAACGGTCCTGTCGGTCACAGCGACAAGTATGGGGGCTTTTGGTACATCACCAAGAGCGAAGACATCTTCAATGCAGAGCAGGATCCTGACACTTTCGCTGTCGGTCCCTCCATGCTCCTCCCTGCCTTCGGCACCGATGTCCCCCTTATCCCGATTGACATCGATCCGCCGACCCACGCTGACTTCCGCAAGATCCTGCTGCCGATGTTCACTCCCATGAATGTTTCCAAGCTGGGCCCGGGAATGCGGGAGACCGCCCGGCAGCTCTGCCAGGAGGTCCTCGCGGCGGGCGACGTCGTTGATGTCTCGGCGAAGCTTGCCCGCCCGATGCCGACAATCATCTTTAGCCGCCTGGCCGGATATCCGGAGCAGGACTGGCCGATTTTCGACCGGTGGATCGATGAGATCATCTATGAGCGCACGGCCCATCCTGAAACGGCCTACGCGGCCGGACGCGAGCTCAACGATTACTTCGACCGCCTTCTCGACGAACGGGAAAAGGCCGGACCGGAAGCAGAGGCCAGCAACGATCTGATCACCCAGCTTCTGAAAGCGGAGGTGAAGGGACGGAAGCTCACGCGTGAAGAACTGCTGTCGTACTGCTACCTGCTCTTCCTGGCCGGGCTGGATACGACCGCCTGGGCAATCCGGTCCGCCCTTTGGTACCTTGCCGGCAACCCGCACGCCCAGCAGCAGTTGCGTGAAGACCCGGACCTGATCCCCACAGCTGCCGAGGAGTTCCTGCGGACGCTTTCTCCGGTCCAGGCCATGGCCCGCACAGCAAAAGCAGACACAGTTGTCCGTGGCCAGGAGATCAAGGCCGGGGAACGCGTCGTGCTCGTCTTCGGCGCGGGCAACCGGGACCCGGAGGTCTACGAAGAACCCAATGAAATCAAGATTGACCGTGAAGACAACCGCCATCTGGCCTTCGGCGGCGGTATCCACCGGTGCCTTGGATCGAACCTTGGCCGCGCCGAGATGGTTATTGCCATGGAGGAATTCCTGAAGGCTGTCCCTCACTTTGAACGGGCGAATGACGACGAGCCGTGGCACGGCGTCGGCCCGCTTACCCTCAAGATTGGAGCTTGATCACTATGGGAGAACTTTGGGTCGATGGAGGGCGTTGCCAGGGCCACGCCCGGTGCTGGGCGCTGGCACCCGAAACCTTCGAGATCGACGAGGAAGGCTATGCGCACGTCATTCCTGGCCGCGAAAACAGCGGCGACGAGCCGAACGTCCGCAAGGCCATCCGGAACTGCCCTGAACGGGCAATCCTTGAACGGGAATCGACCGAGGCCGGCGAAAAAGCCGCAGAGGTTTCGGCGTCGTGACACATCTGCCAGACCGGGTCGCGATTATTGGCGCTTCGGTTGCATCGGCGATGCTGATTGAACGCAGCCGTGAGCTTGGGTTTGCAGGCGAATTTATCGTCATAGATTCCGACCCGAATGCGCCTTACGACCGGCCCCCGCTGTCCAAGCAGTTTCTTTTAGGCACTGGTTCCGTCGAACCGGCCGAGTGGTGGCCGGAGGCTACGCCGATCCTCAACGCAAAGGCGATCGGGCTGCTCCCTGACAAGCGGACTGTTCTGCTGGACAAGCTCGGAGAAGTGGCGGCTGACGCGGTCGTCATCGCATCCGGAGCCGGTTCCATCAGACTGCCAAAAGAGCCGGCAGGCGTTCTCAGCCTGAGAACCGCCGAGGATGCCCTCGCCCTGCGCAATGCCGTGGATGCAGGGGCTGCCAGTGCGATCATCATCGGCGCCGGAACCATTGGTGCGGAGCTCGCCTCCACACTGGCCCAGCGTGGGCTTGCGGTCACCGTAGTGGATCTGGCTCCGCAACCAATGCAGCGCTTCTTTTCAGGACATCTGGGGGAAGAAGCAAAGGCATGGATGCACTCGGCCGGTGTTGTAACCCACTTTGGAGTTGCTGTGGAGTCCATTCAGAAAACCGATGCCGCATGGACAGTCCAGGTCAGCGGCCTGGACCTGCACGCCGACCTTGTTATCAGCGCTGTCGGCGCCCGGCCCAATACTGAATGGCTGACCTACAGCGACCTCGACATTTCCAACGGAGTCCGTTGCACTGCCGACGGGAAGGCGCTGCTGACCAGCGGTGAAATCGCTGACGGGATCTTCGCTATCGGAGACGTTTCGGCACGGCAGGCCGAGGACGGAACGTTTCGGCGGTTCGAGAGTTGGACTCAGGCGCAACGGCACGGTGCAGCCCTGGCTGAATACTTCGCCGGCTTCGAATCCATGGAACTGGAACAGGCTCCGTACGGATGGACGGAGCAGTTTGGTCGAAAGGTCCAGGTACACGGGATGCTTCCGCCGGAAGGCGAACTTGTGCAGGTCTACGCTGCCGAGGAACGCAACGCCGCCTTGTACCGGATCGGATCCGCGGAGGAGGAGGCGGCCTGGATTGGCGTCAACGCGCCAAGGCAGTTCAGTCGGGCCTCCATGGGCATGAGCCTCCTAAGCTGAAAAGATGAATACCCCTGCTGAGCCCGCGGCGCCGCAACCGAACGAGGTCCTGCCGGCTGACTATCGCCAAAAACTCCAAATAGCAGAGCTCCGGGCAGATACCCTGTCTGAGCTCACGCAGCTCATGATGGAAGGACCCGATCCGCTCGCGCTTGCTCAAAGGGCAGTGGACCTGGTTGCCAGGGCAACAAACTCAGCAGGGGTTTTCGTCTACCTGTGGGATGAACAGGAACAAGTTCTTGTTATGCGTGCAGGTACCGCTGGAGTGCAGAGCCAGCAAGTTGGAAGGGTCACCCTTCGCCTCGGCGAGGGGGTAACCGGCTGGGTGGGGCTTACCCGGCAGTCAGTTGTCCTTAACAAAAACATTCAGCAGGATCCGCGGTTCGTCAGCATCAGCGAACTGCAGGAAGAAGATTTCAACTCGATGCTGGTAGTCCCGATCGTGGCTCCGACCGGGACGCTCCTGGGTGTATTCAGCCTCTGGTCGTATGTCGAGGAAACCTTCACGTGGGAGTCAAAGCTGATTGCCGACGAGGTGGGCATGCTGCTTGCCAGCGGCCTGCTGCAGGCTGAGACTGTTGATGACTTGCGGCGTCAGTCTGCAGCAGCACATTTCCTTGTAGATTTCCCGATCAACTCCGCCACTTCGGTTCTGCAATGCGCTCAAGTGGCCGCCCAGTCGATCCTCAAGCACATGAGCTCCGACGGTTGCGTCATCGAATATTTCGGTCGTGGTCCAGCCACATCCCCGCCCACTGCCATCGCAATGGACAAGGGCGAGCGAAGCGGAACAGTGGTTCGAACCACTCACTCACGAACAGCAACCTCCGAATTTATCGAATCCAACTTCGCCGGACATGAGCGGATATCTGTTTCCTTCGGCCTGACGAGCACCCGGGGCATCGTCACCTGCTACCGTCCACGCCGCTATTCCGCCAGGGAACTTGACCGACTCAGCGCCATTTGCTCCCAACTGGCCGCCCTGTTTGAAGCAGTAGAACTGGAATCGGTAGGTTCCTCCCATGCTTCACGCCTGCTTCGAAGCGTCGGCACGAGCACATTCGCCCGCATTCTGGAGGAGTCAGGCTGGTCAAAGGGCCGCACACTGCCTGTCCTGGTACGGGTGAAACGGCTGAAATTCGACTCGGATGCGGTGTCCAGGCGCATTGCCCCCTACCTGCAGGAACTGGCCGGCCCACGGTCCCTCGTCTTCACGGAGGGACCCCTCAGCCTGCTCTTTATTGATACCCCCTCCGGTACGGGAGAGGAGATCAAGGCGAAGCTGGAGACAACTCTTTCTGAGCTCGACGAACACCGCGGCGTCTCAGCCTTCGCCGGCCTCGGTCCGGTGGCCCGCGATGTCGCTTCCCTGCAGCCTGCGCTTTCCGACGCCGAGACCGCACTGGCATGGACAGAACTGGTTGCCAGGACGTCCGGGAGACGGGTCACCTCTTTCAGCGAAATAGAACATCTGCAGGACGTGCCGCTCGTAGGGGAAGGGATGTCTGCGGAGATCAAGGACGTGCTCGCTGAACTCAGGTCCCTCATGCGCTACGACGCAGAAAATGGAACCCAGTTGGCCGAAACAGTTGCCATGCTGCTATCCAACAAGGGATCCATTGCGGACACGGTCTCCAAGTTGCACATCCACCGCAACACGCTCCGGCAACGCCTCCAGCGCGTAGAGCAGCTCATCGGTCATTCCTTCGAAGAATCCGGAGACTGGCTACCCACAGGCATTGCCGCACGGTTGGCGGTGCGGGAAGGCCAGCGCGCGGTTCTTCAGTGACGGCAACGGCCGCCCAAACTAAATTCCTGTTCAAGGACCGTCCCATGGTGTGAATAGTGTCGACCCCAGCCATCCGAAGCGCCAATGCCTCAGCTCTGCAAGCACACACATTCGGATCTCCATGTGCAAATGGCACTGCGGTCGCGGCGATGCCGTTCGCTACCTTGAAGTATTGGAAACTCCGATCGCCCGATAAGGAATTCGAGCATGACCTACCAGCCAGATCTTTCCCGAGGCGCCGGCACTTTGCAGGCCCTCGTCATACAGCCGGATCCCTATTGCCCGATCGACCGTCTCGGCCTGTGGCTGCACGATGAGGGTATAACCACCAGAATTGTCCAGCCATTTAATGACGACGTGATCCCGGAAATACTTCGGGAGGACGCCCTGGTGGTCCTGGGCGGTGACATGAGCTCGCTGGACGACCATGTCTATCACTGGCTTGCCCACATCCGCAGCCTTATGGCAGCTGCTGCCAGCCACAGGAAGCCCACACTTGGGATATGCCTCGGAGCTCAGCTGATGGCACAGACTTTCGGCGGTACGGTGACCAGGGGCGACCAGGGCCTCGAGGCGGGAGTCGTAGAGGTAGCATTACGGTCCGAGGCGGCCGGGGATCCCCTGATGGCCGGGTTACCGGGCCCTTTCTGCGCCGGGGCCATGCATGGGGACATGATCGACCACCTGCCACCTTCGGCGGTCTGGCTCGGGATGACCGCCCAATATCCGCATCAGGCTTTCCGGGTAGGCGAAATGTCGTGGGGAGTTCAGTTTCACCCTGAGCTGTCGCCGGCGGTCTACCGCCAGTGGCTATCCCTGGTCGACGAGAATGACGCGGTTGCCATGGAGCGGGCAGGGCATGGTATGCAGGCGTTCGAGAATCAAGACCAGATTGTGAGGGAGCATACTGAGGCAATGGCACGACGCTTCGCCCACCTGGTCCGAACGACCGCAACAGTGGCTTCCCAGTAGACCAAGTGGTGTGGCGGCGCTGCCGTTGCGGCTTGGACGTGTCCTGGACATCCGGCGCCGCGCCTCCTGCCCCCGGCACCAGTCATTCCAAGGGGGCGGGAACATGCCATATCCGTCGTGATCGGATGCGCCAGGTATGTGGCCCTTCGCAGATGAGCGTGGTTAGTGCTGGCTGAGACTGTCCCCGCCGGGCATTGGATGTTGTCGGTGCGGCGTGGTGCGGTGGGAATAAGGTCAGGGCCTCTTTGAATTGGTTGCGGCCAAGCAAACCAACACCCAAAAGAGACCCTGACATGAATAACTCTATGTCTTGTTCCGGTGGCCGCTGGTGCACGCGCGCCGGATGCGCTGCTCGGTGTCGAGGGCCTCCACATCAACTCCGTCACAGCAACCGCCAACGGCCTGGTTCTGCACGTCGAAACCGGTGAAACCCTCAGTGGCTGTCCGGGCTGCGGCGTCGTCGCGGTCGGGCACGGCCGCCGGCCGGTTCGTCTCCATGACACCCCGTGTTTCGGTCGTCCGGTGCGGCTGCTGTGGGCCAATCGCGTCTGGCGCTGCCCCGACCCGGACTGTCCGGGGGAACACCTTCACCGAGGAACACCCGTTGGCCGGGCCGCGGGCGAAACTCACCGCCCGGGCAGTGGCATGGGCGACCGACGCGCTGCAGCGTTTCGACACTTCCGTTTCAGCCCTGGCCCATCAGCTCGGCTTTTCCTGGCACACCGTCTGGGACGCCATCAAGGCAGAGGCCACCAGGCGCATCGGCATCACGGAACGGCTGGCCGGCGTGAACGCGCTCGGCGTCGACGAGCATGTCTGGTCACACACGGGCCCGCCGGGATCCGGCATGGTCACCGGGATCGTGGACCACACACGGGACGCCCGCGGCATAGTTCACGCCCGGTTGCTGAACCTCGTTCCAGGACGGTCCGGGAAGGCCTACGCCGACTGGCTCAAAGAGCGCGGTGCCGCCTTCACCACCGGCATCAAGACAGCGGCCCTGGATCCGTTCCGTGGCTACGCGAACGCAATCCGCGATGAATTGCCAGAAGCCATCACCGTCCTGGACGCGTTCCACGTCGTAAAACTCGGATCGGCCATGGTCGATGAGGTCCGCCGCCGCGTCCAGCAGGACACCCTCGGACACCGCGGCCGCAAGGGCGATCCGCTCTACGGCATCCGCCGGGCGCTGCAAGTCGGCGCCGAACACCTCACCGACAAACAAACCGCCCGGCTCGACGCGAAGCTCACCCTCGGGGACCCGCACCACGAGGTCACCCTGGCCTGGCAGTGCTACCAGAAGCTCCGCAACATCTACCACGCCAGACCCGAGCGAGGCAGGGAACTAATCAACGAAGTGATCGCTTCGTTCCCGTCCTGCCCGATCCCGGAAATCTCACGACTGGGCCGGACGCTCAAACAATGGAAGGCAGCGATCCTGGCCTACTTCGACACCAACGGCGCCTCCAATGGACCCACCGAAGCGATAAATGGCGTCATCGAAACCACCCGCAGAATCGCCCGTGGCTTCCGCAACTTCACTAACTACAGACTTAGATGCCTACTCGCCGCCGGCGGCCACCGCCCCTACCGGATCAAACAAACGAACCATGCCTAAACGCGAAGGGCCAGGTATGTTGAAGCGCCTACGTATCTTGAGCTCCTTGCAACAAACAAACGCACCCGTGTCTTCAGGTGTTTCCCAGCACCGGCCCCAAGCGGTGTCGAACAGGTTCCCTCAAAGACGACGTCACGGTACTTTCACGAAGGATGGTGCTCTCATGGTCAGCGGAGCCAGGGTCTCTCCGGCTGAGTAGCTGTCTGCGAAGACAGCCGCTCCTGCGCTGGTCAACGCTACCTGGACATTCGCCCACATGGTTACGCCGTCTTCCACCGACACCGCCGGCAAACGGAGATCGGCGAGCTGCACCGTCTCGTTTCCTTGCTCGATGGACAGGCATGCCCCGTCCGGCCCGACTTCTATTTTTGGGTTGCAAATTGCGACCGACATAAGCCCATGGTGGGCGAGGAAGCGCGCCTCCCCACCGAACTGGAGCACAAAGTGGTCACCGGCAGACTGGTCCAGGCTCTTGAACGGGAAATAGAACTGCCGGGTATTGGTCACGGCAGCACCGTCACGCAAGAGTATGCGTCCGTCATGCATGGACTGCACGTAGCGGACAAAGCTGTCTTTGACCGCCCATGCCATGCCGAGATCTGCTCTTTCAACAGTGAGTTCGGACATCAGGGTTCCTTTGTCGTTGCCAGGTTGCACAGGGCCGGTGGCGCTCCCCGCTCTCTGACACACCAGGTAGGGGAGGGGCTTGCGGCTGTTCATCTTCGACCATTTTCGTGGCGGTTCAGGTGATCGACATGTACTGCGGGCACATCATTCGCGCGGACCGTGTGCCTGGCGCCCATCGGAAAGGACGGTCGTTGAGGTTACGAGCCTGCTGGGGGAGCGCTGATGGGCGCGGCCCGTCAGGCCGGGTCTGAATTAGAGTGCCATATTCAGTCGTTCAGACGCGATGCACTCGTAGACGAGCCCGGGAGGAATCCGGTGGCAGAGCTCCAGGGTGTAGGACCAGGGGCCGTGCCAGGTGACAAGAACACCTGACGCTTCACTGTTGTCCCGTTGGGAACGCAGCCTGGTGATTGCTGCTGACAATTCATTATCACTGTGAAACCGTTCCCGATGCTGTACGTATCCAGCCGCCTTGGACTGCCCGCCCCTCATGATGCAGCCTCCCGCTGGAAGTCAGGGCAACGGCTGAACCTCTCGGTTTCCCACTTGTAGTCGACCCACACGTTGAAACCGTCTGCCCGGTGAAATAGCCGGCGGGGCTCAGCGCCGTCACTGTCGAGCCACAGGATTTGATCATCGTCGGTGACTGCATCGACAACTCCGCGCCGGATCTCCTCATCCTGAAGTTTAACAATGACCGGCTGGCCAATCAGCGGCTGCCACTTGGGTTGCAGGTGAAATGCCATTCGATGCTTTCCCTTCCTGTGAAGCGGGCCGTGTCTGCCTTCTATCGGGCAGACACGGCCGATGCCTTAAACCGTTACCAGGTCCTGCCAGTCGGCGAGGTCATGCCCGTGGGCATCGCTGACAGACTTGTGGGTGACCTTGCCTGCCGCCACGTTCAGACCGCCGGCGAGAGCGGGGAGCCGGTCGAAAGCACCCTTGACGCCGTAGTTGGCCAAAGCCACCGCGTAGCGGAGCGTGACGTTGGTCAGGGCGTAGGTGGAGGTGTTCGGGACAGCGCCGGGCATGTTGGCCACGCAGTAGAAGATCGTCTCGTGGACCTTGTACGTGGGTTCCTGGTGCGTGGTGGGGTGGGTATCTTCAAAGCAGCCGCCCTGGTCCACGGCGATGTCAACGAGCACCGAGCCGGGCTTCATCCGGGCCACGAGGTCGTTGGTGACGAGCTTGGGTGCCTTGGCGCCCGGGATCAGGACGGAGCCGATGACGAGATCAGCATCGATAACGGACTTTTCGATCTCGTATGAGTTGGACGCTACGGTCTTCAGGCGGCCCTGGTACTGGGCGTCCAGCTCGCGCAGCCGGTTGATGTTGATGTCCAGGATGGTGACGTCGGCGCCGAGGCCGAGCGCCATGGCCGCGGCGTTGGTGCCGGCGACGCCTGCACCGAGGACGACAACCTTGGCGGGACGGACGCCCGGAACGCCGCCGAGCAGCACACCCTTGCCCCCTGCCGGCGCCATGAGCGAGGTCGCACCGACCTGGACGGAGAGCCGGCCGGCCACTTCGGACATCGGGGCGAGCAGCGGCAGTGCCCGGCCTTCCTGAACGGTCTCGTACGCGATGGCGGTGACACCGGATTCGACAAGCGCCTGGGTCAGTGCGGGTTCCGCTGCAAGGTGCAGGTAGGTGAAAAGTAGCAGGCCCTCACGGAAGTGCCGGTATTCGGATGCCACGGGTTCCTTGACCTTCATCACCATGTCGGCCCGCGCCCAGGCCTCCTCTGCGGTCTCGACGATCTCGGCTCCGGCAAGGGCGTACTCCTGATCGCTGATGCCGGAACCGGCGCCGGCGCCGGTTTCCACGAGCACGTCGTGGCCGTTTGCTTTGAATTCGTGGACGCCGGCGGCAGTGATCGCGACGCGGAACTCGTTGTTCTTGATTTCCTTGGGGACGGAGATGATCATGACTCATGCTTTCTGAGGGGATTGATGCTTGTGGGCAAAAGAATGACAGAAAATGCGGAAACGTGAGCCCTGCTCGCAGGATCTGCGGCAGAATGGAAGCAGCTCATTAATTCCTGCATTGTGAGGAGCGTTACAGAGTGTCGGACTCGCAGAAACTGCAACAGGTGCCATTGGACGAAGTGGACCACAAGCTTCTTGGCCTGCTGTCCAATAATTCAAGGCGTACCAATCAGTCGTTGTCGGAGGCCCTCGGACTTGCGCCGTCAACCTGTCTTGCCCGCCTCAAGGCGCTCAAAGAGTCGGGGGTAATCAAGCGCTTCACCGTCGAAGTCGCACCCGAAGCAATGGGCCTGCCCCTCCAGGCCCTGGTCAGCGTGCGGCTTAGGCCTGGGGCCCGGCACCTGATGAATGCCTTCGGAAATGAGTTGCGGGACCTGCCCGAGATCAAGCAATTCTTCGTTCTTGGCGGTGCAGATGATTTCCTGATCCACATCACGGCCAGGAATACCGAGCACATCCGTCAATTCGTACTGGACCATCTGTCATCGAATCCTGCCGTCGCAGGCACCCAGACCAACCTCGTGTTCGAGCATGGCCACGGAACCGCCTTCGGACTCTAGGGATCTGGGACAAATGCCGCCGATGGCCCAAGCCAAAGGGCATCCCCGTTTTTCCCGACATCTGCGGCAGGCCCTGGTCGGCGAAACAGCAGGGACGCTGACTCCTTCCAGTCCATGTATTGCACTAGTGGGGGGGCGGCCCCACCTGCTGCAATGGCAATACGAGACGCGAAAGAGTCGCTCATCAGGGAAAGGAGTCGAAGTGTCATCCTCAGATGCACATAACCCCGACTTTCAGAAAATCTTCGAAAGTCTGCCGAACCAATACATCATCGTCACCCCCGACAGAACGATCGTCGCTGCCACTGACTCGTTCCTTGCATCTACGGGAAAGAGCCGCGAGGGAATCGTCGGCATGGACATCCTCGAGGCTTTTCCGGACAACCCGGACAACCCTGACGCCAAGGGAACAGAGATTCTGCGCAGCTCCATCGAGCGTGTTGTCGAAACCGGCAAGATCGATATTCTTCCGCCTGTTCGCTATGACATCGAGAACTCAGACGGGATTTTCGAGCCCCGGTGGTTCCAGCCCCTGAACGCTCCGGCTTTCGACGATGACGGCAAGCTCGTCTATGTCCTGCACGGGGCGGAAGACATCACGGCTCAAATGACGAGCAAGAGCTGAACCCCGGCCGCCACCGACCCGATAAAGGACTGAAATTATGGACGACGTCAAAGCAACCCTCATTGGAGGACCGACCCTGCTCCTCGAGATCGCCGGCTACCGGATGATCACTGACCCCACCTTCGATTCCCCCCAGGTCTACCACCACCCAATCGCCGGACCCGTCATCAAGAAGCTCGCCCCCAGCGCCACCCCCGAGGAGCTTGGCCACGTTGACCTGGCACTCGCCTCCCACGAGCACATCGACAACCTGGACGTGGCCGGCCGGGGTTTTCTGACGATGGTGCCGCTTGCCCTCACCACGACGGAGGCTGCGAAGAACTTCGGCCCCAACGTCCGCGGGACCAGCGACTACGAGACTCATACCGTTACGCTTCCCGATGGCAGGCAGATGAAAATCACGGCAGTGCCGGCGCATCATGGCCCGGAGGGCGTGTGGGACGCACTCGGGCCCGTTATTGGCTTTGTCCTCGAAGCAGAGGGCATGCCGACGATTTACATCAGCGGTGATAACTCCGAGCTGGATATCGTGCGCGAAATTGCGGATCGTTTTCCAGCCATTGATATCGCTGTGCTCTTCGTCGGCGGCGCAAAATTCGATGTGATCGCAGATGGCGCGTACATCACCCTCAGCAATGACCGGGCCCTGGAGGCGGCCAAGATCATGGGTGTCAAGAAGGTCGTTCCAGTGCACGAGGATTCGTGGGAACATTTCAGCCAGAATGCGGACCAGATCAGCAAGCTTTTCGCCGATGCCGGGCTCAGCGAACTCCTCATCGCCTTGAAACCGGGGGAGTCTGCAGACATCCGGCTCTAGCAAACGGACCGCAGAATCGAAGGTTGGACGGATATCGGCCAACCTTCGATTCTTGCTTAAAGGCAGAACCGGTGAAGGCCTGCGACGGACAGGCGGGCATCAACTTATGTGCGTGGCGCACACACAGCACCTCGAAGGGTCGGGAAGAATGGTGGCAGCACAACTCACGGATCGCTTGGAGCTCAGGGACGATGACGACCATTGCGGAGCAGTTCACCCGGGAACAAGACGACCTGGCGAAAACAGCAGGGCGCCCGAGTGCCGATTATTGGTCGATATCACAAGGGCTGCGGCTGCTGGGTGACCGCTGGTCCCTATTGATCGTGCGCGAACTCCTCTGCGGTGAAATGGGGTTCAACGATATGTCCCGGGCCCTGCCTGACCTTTCGCGGACACTGCTTTCCCAGCGGCTCAAGCGCCTGGTCCAGCTGGAGCTTGTCGTTCGCAACGATGAAACCGGCCCCCGCGGCTCACGACGCTACAGACTGACGCCGGTCGGCTACGCGCTGCGGCAGACCTTGGAGTCGCTGGGCCTCTGGGCGAGTCATTGGCATGCGCCCTTTGAGAATGACCTGCGGACAGGGCTTGGCACGCTGCTCGAACACATGGGCCGCAGCCTTGTGACAGATTCCCTGCCCAGGAAGTCGATTGTCCTGGGGTTCGAGTTCGACAACGTCAGGGGAGCTCCCCTTCATGGCTGGATCTGCACAGAGAACAGCAAGACAACCGCGAGCATCGGCCGCGCAGAACGTGTCCCGGATCTTCAGGTTCATGTCGCCCCGCGGGTGCTCTACGACCTCTGGTGGGGTCTGCGCCGCTGTGAGGAGGCGCGGCAGCTGGGCTCCATCGGGTTTGTTGGCCCGCAAGAGTGGGCTGCGGACTTCTCCGGCTGGTTCGCCCCTCGGGCAGCTTCCTAACGGTCAGCGCCCACCATACGGTGCCCCGCGGTTGACAGGCCCGCCGTTTCCCGGCTTCCTGCTATACAGGTACGTTGCACTGGGTCCTGTTTCTGGATGCCATGCAGGGATATGAAACAGGGTCTACACCCCTTAGCCGGGGGAGAGTAGGGTCAAGTAAACAGAGGTGCCGTCGCCCAAGCGTGTCTAAGAGACCACGTTGTGCCGGCGCTGCTTTCTTGGAGGAACCAGGATGGCTGGATGGAATGCTGACACGGCTGCCGGCCCAGTAGGGGCAGGGACCGTCACCCTGGTCGAGGAAACCTCGTTCTGCATTTCTTTGCCCAATGGCGACATTCATCCCGAGCACCCGCATGGCCTGTTCGTGCAGGACACCCGATTCCTGTCCCGCTGGAACCTGACAGTCAACAGTCATCCGCTTGAGTCCCTCGCTGCCGAGACGCGCGAGCCGTTCCGGGCCCTGTTTGCAGGTCGCGTTCCCCGTTCCGACGGATATGCCGACAGCCCGCTGATCGTGGAGCGCCTGCGGGAAGTCGGCGCGGGTATTCAGGAGCGACTTACCGTCCGCAATTATTCAACCAAACCCGTCGAATGCGCGATTTCCCTCGAGGTTGAAGCTGACTTCGCGGACCTTTTTGAAGTGAAGGAAGCCCGGATCCAGCGTGCGTGGGACGCAACCCGGTACGTGGATGGGGACCAGCTGACCATTTCCGGTGTCTGGCAAGGCATGCGAAAACGGGTCGTCATTCAGGCTCCGGGAGCAGAGGTGAAGCCGGAGGGGGTCACCTTTCTGGTATCTGTCCCACCGCAAGGGGACTGGAGCGCTGTCGTCAGTGCCCGGGTTGAGGTTGAAGGCTCTGGCCGGAGCGCCACCCTTGTCCACCCTGAGGGGGAGGAGTTGTCCCCCAGTGACCGGCGCCGCAAGGAATGGGTTGCCAGGATTCCCGTCGTTCGCATGGGTAACCGATCCATTGAGCGTACGTTACGGCGGAGCTACGACGACTTGGGTGCCCTCCGGATCGAGGATCCGGATCATCCCGAACGCGTTGTGGTGGCGGCAGGTGCGCCGTGGTTCATGACGCTCTTTGGCCGGGATTCCCTGTGGGCCTCGGAAATGGCGTTACCGGTGGATCCCTCACTGGCTTTGGGGACGCTGCAGACGCTGGCGGACCGGCAAGGAACCATCGTGGACCCGCTGACCGAGGAGGAGCCCGGCAAGATCCTGCACGAAGTAAGGCTTAGCCTCAATGCCGGTTTGGCCCTTGGAGGCAACTCAGCCTACTACGGGAGCGTCGACGCGACTCCGTTATTTGTGGATGTGCTCGGAGCCGTCAGCCGGTGGGGATTCGGAGCAGATATTATCGCCGGTTTGCTGCCCCACGCGGACCGCGCCCTGGAATGGATACGTCACTACGGGGACAAGGACGGCGACGGTTTCGTCGAATATGAACGGCTCAACGACCAGGGCCTGATAAACCAAGGCTGGAAAGACTCCTGGGACGGCATCAATTTTGCCGATGGAACACTTGCGGAGCCCCCGATCGCGCTCTGTGAAGTCCAGGCCTATGTCTATGCTGCGTATACCGCGCGTGCCTGGATGGCATACGACGCGGGCGACACGGCACGGGGAGATGATCTCGCCGATCGGGCGGCGGAACTGAAGCGGAGATTTAACGAGCAGTTCTGGATGCCGGACCGGGGGTACTATGCAATCGCACTCGACGGCAGGAAGCGACAGGTGGACGCGTGTGCTTCCAACATGGGCCACTGTCTGGTCTACGGACTCGTAGACGAGGACAAGGCTCCGCAGGTTGCCGAGCGGCTTATGTCTCCGGAGATGTTCAGCGGCTGGGGTATACGGACCTTGGCCAGCAACATGGGCGCATATAACCCGGCCAGCTATCACAACGGCTCGGTATGGCCCCACGACAATGCAATCATCGCTGCCGGTCTGTTGCGATACGGCTTCGTGGCGGAAGCACAGCGCATTACCACTGCGATATTGGAAGCCGCCGAATTCTCGGGCGGGCGCTTGCCCGAGCTCTTCTGCGGCTTCAGCCGTGATCAGTTCGCCGAACCCGTACCCTATCCAACGGCGTGTTCGCCCCAGGCTTGGGCAGCAACGGCCCCGATCCTCCTGGTGACGAACCTGATGCGGTACGACGTTCATGTCTCCCGTCGGGGACTGTGGATGGATCCTGTGCTTCCGGAAGCCTATGGTGATCTGCACATCACCAACGCACCTGTGGGTGGCGGCCGGATCACCATCGACATCGATAGGTCCGGCCCCTCTATTCAGGGCCTGCCTGAGTGGATGGAATTTCGACGCGGACATCGGCCATGGATTACGGAACTGGTCGAACAGGCAGACCGCCGACGACGGAAGTAGGCAGCCTGACTGTCGTCGACACCCTCGATGTTACAGCGCCGCCATCCCCTCTGGGACGAAGCCGGCGAACAGTTAGATGATGACTTCTGGCACGCCTCCCGTTAGGCGCGGCGACTTGCCCAACGGGAGACGTGGCATGATGAGCGCTATCTTCAGCGCTCATCGTGCCCGCACTTCACATGGCGCCTACGCGCCCGCTCAGTGCTCCGGCCAGTAGTCGTAGACGTCACTGGTCCCACGCATGAATTCGATAAAGACGCAGTCCCTGTCCCCGACGGTCCATGCTTCATGCTCCGGCGGCAGCATCATAAGATCTCCGGCTGAGAATTCCTCCTCGGATCCGGTACGCTGGCGCACCCCCAAACTGCCTTCCAGGATGTAGGCGACATGCGGCATGGGACACATATCCGTGTCGAGAATTCCGGTCTTGACCGCATCCTCCGTCACTGATGCTCCCACCGGGAAACGGACGAGAAGGGCGCTGGCCCCGTCAAGGGTCACCATCCTTTTCGTGATCCGCCCGATAGTAATGAGTTCGTACTTGTCCTCGTCGACAAAATTGGCCTTCTGCATACGTGTGAGGTCTACAGCCATAGTTCTTCCTCTGCTCCTTCGTCGTGTAAAGCGTCCGCAGTGACGCCTTGTTTCAATTCAGCGACCTGCTCTCTCTACCGGACAAGTACGAAAGCTGTACTGACCCCCATACCGCAGGCACGCATAAACGGCGCTCAAATCTACCCACGTTGCGCACTATACCCCCGGGGGGTATAGTGGATGCGTTGTCAGTGACAAGGCATGTCCCGGCCGGTGCCAACACCCGCTTTCACGGCCCGTCAACCCCAGCGCCCATTGATGCTCCATCAAGGAATGGAAACTGACATGTTTGAATCTGGAAACCGCACTGAGCTTCCCCTCGCCTCGAGTGCGGGATGCAGTTGCTGCACAGCCAACGTCTTTTCGCAGCCCACCTCCTCCGCTGCTGAGCTCACTCTCGAGGGCCTAACCTGCCGGCATTGTGCCCAGACAGTCGAGAAGGCCGTCCTGGTCCTTGAGGGAGTGGATTCTGTGGCTATTGAGCTCGTTCCTGGTGGCCTTTCCCGCCTCCTGATGGGCGGCAAAGCCGCCGCGGCTGCTGTACGCCAAGCCGTCATTGCCGCCGGTTACGTGGTTAGCGGCTAGTAATTCCCTGGAACTTCACGCCGCAAAAACGGCCCAGAAGTTGGCGCCCCCTCCCGAAACAGGAGGCATCGAAGCGCGCCCGCGGGCGAATGAATCCCTCCACAACTGGCCAGCGGGGTCCACCCGAACCCCAGCAGGCCGCGCAACCCCAAAAAACACCCGACTCGGGTACCCCCTGAACTTTCTGCGGGCTCTGCTGCCCGCCAATTTGTAGAGGACATGCTATGACCGGAAAAACAGGACAGCGGCGCGGATTGGTGCCGTTGCTGGTGATCGCGACCGCACAGCTGATGCTGGTGCTCGACGACTCCATCGTGAACATCGCGTTGCCTAGCATCCAGCAGGAACTCGGGGTGAACGCCGTGCATCTGCCCTGGATTGTGAATGCTTATAACCTCACGTTCGGGGCTCTGCTGCTCCTGGGCGGTCGGCTTGGCGATCTCTACGGACGGCGGCATGCATTGCAGGCCGGTCTCGCCCTCTTCGTCATCGCATCGCTGGCCGGGGGTCTTGGCCCCAACAGCGAGACCCTCATCGCCGCCCGAGCGGTTCAGGGGCTGGGAGCAGCACTGGTTGCGCCCAACGCCCTGGCCCTCATTGCGACAACCTTCTCCGAACGCAAGACCCGTGATGCAGCCCTGTCGCTGTACGGCGCGATGTCCGCTCTCGGAATTGTGGTGGGATTGCTTCTTGGTGGCGGCCTGACCGACACCCTCGGCTGGCGGTGGGTCTTTTTCATCAACGTACCCATCGGCATCCTCGTGCTCCTGGGCAGCCGGACCTTGGTGAGCGCAGGACGGCACGCCGGGAGTCTCGATGTCAGGGGCGCCGTATTGGGAACCAGCGGCATGGTCGCCCTGGTGTACGCAATTACCCGCTTTGGCGAGGAGGGTTTCGCTGACCCTCTGGGCCTTGGTCTGGTAGCCGCTGCAGCCCTGCTGCTGGCTGCCTTCATCGCCCTGCAATCCCGCAGCAGCACGCCGCTGGTCCCACTGGGGCTGTTCCGGGACCGTGGCCGCGCTGGCGCATACGCCTCCATGCTGCTGCTAGCCATTGGTCCCATGGGCAGCTTCTACGTGATCACCCTCTATCTCCAGCAGGTTCAGCATTACGGCCCTCTGCGGACCGGTGCCAGCTGGCTGCCGTTCGCGGCAGGGCTGGTGCTCGGGGCAGGGGCCGCGCCTAAGCTGCTGCTGAAGATGGCCACGCGCCTCATCGCAGCAGCGGGGGCACTGCTCAGTGCCGGGGCTGCCTTCTGGTTCTCCTTCATCCAGGTAAACACGAACTACTGGCTGCACCTGGCACCGGCCATGTTCATCCTCGCCCTTGGGTTCGGTCTCGGCATTATCGCCCTGACCCAGGCCGCCGTATATCACACGAAGGAAACCGAGGCCGGAATTGCCTCTGCGCTGCTGAACTCGGCCCAGCAAATCGGCGTTGCCCTCGGACTGGCCGTTTTGGCAGGCGTTGCTGCAACGGTCAGCAACAGCAGCCAGCATTCGGCCGTCACCGAGGCAGGCCAACTGGTCGCCGGATACGGCAGCGCACTTGCCGTCGCGGCTGGGCTGCTGGTGGCTGCAGGAATACTGGCTGCAGCTACCTTGCCTTCCCGAACCGCGGCACAGGCCAACGCCCCCGCTGCGGCCGGAATTCATTAGGCGGACCCGGACAGGGACTGTCTCCAGTGACGAGAAGGTACAGCATGCGCGCCCCTGTGCCTGGGCGCGCATGCTCGGCGACAGGTATCGTCCGCTCGAAAAGCGCAGCTAGAGCCTCGCCTAGATACCACCGGGTCACCGTTCAATAGCCGGCGGACCTCGCGAAACGCTTCGAAGCGGCGGTTGACCCGGGCTTCCCCGCCCCTGTGGGCAGTATTCCTGGCCGCTAACAACCCGGTGCTGCGCTTCAGGGGATCCTCCTCCGACTTTGTGTTCCGCCAGCCTAGCCCTGGTGTATCCCCATTCTGGAGGACATGCAACGGAATTTGTAGGTCTGCGGTACCCACGAGAACCCCAGAGCTGGTCGGACCGATCCTGGTTACCGTCCACCAATCAGCCAGAATTTCGATGTCAGCAGGGCGCGCACACATGGTCTTTACGCTTTCCTGCCACGCTTGCTGGTCCACCCATCGGTATGCTGAAAGGCGTCGATGACGTCCTGGTACGCCAGGTAAGTGACGTCCAAATCAATGTGATCATCATGGTCGGCCCGCAGGCGTTCCAGCCAGGCGGAGCCCGGCCGGGGGCATCCTGACCGTCTCAGATCGAGAGTCGTCACAGCCGAGTGACAGTCCCAAAACCAAGGAGAAGCATCCATGAACAAGAACGAGCTGGCCCAGTTGGGCCTCGACACGGATGGCCTTACGCCGGACGCCGACTACGTCCCGAACCCCTTCACCGCCGATGACGGTGTACACGTCGACCTCGTGTACCGCGCCTACCTGCAGCTCGAGCAGATCAACGCGCTGGGCGGCATCAACTTGCTCGGCGGCTCGCGCGAGCGGCTGGAGGAGATCTATGGCGGACTTGAGGATGGCATGGATCTGATGACGGCGGTGACGCGCTTTGGCGACGATGAGCAGCAGCATCGCGCCCAGCAGCTCATCGCGGCAGGGAAGATCAGCGGCTCCTGACAGGCCTCGACGGAACCCCGACAGCCCCGGCTGTCGGGGTTCTTTCTTTCGTCATGCAGACCGGACTGGCAAGAACCCTTGGATATGCCGAGGCCCGGCATGCGTCGCGCGGACATCAACTGAACCAGGCGAGGCCCACTCTTCCCCTGGACAGGGACCGCGGGAACCTCAGCATTTGGTTCCATAGCCGCTCATTATCCGTCCATGCCGCGGCTCCTGTCTCCCGGCGCGTCCATGCGCCTAAGCAGGAAGAAGTCCGACCCTGGTGTTCATGTGGTGTTCGCACCGTTCTGCCTGATAATGCAAGAATCGCAGCACCCTCGCTCACACCGTTATTCGCTTTCCTCCGGGGGTATGCCCTTAAATGACTATGTGTGAGAGCGGTGCCGGAAACTCGACCTCCACGAACAACACGTGCTCGAGTGCGGGACGCAGAGCCACCAGTTCGTGAAAGTCGGCGCAATTCCGGCAGACTTGTGGCAGGTGACCGATCCACGGCAATAGATGACTGTGGGGCGCGAACGCCACGACCGAATCAGGGGGAGACATGGACGTCCGGACGAACAGCGAGTACTTGGAGTTCCTGGCGAAGCGCCTCGACGAGTTCTCGAGGACGTTCGAGGAGTTCATGACGCACCATGTGGAGAACTCCGGCTTCGGGGCTATGGCCGTGGGGATCGCTCCAGCTGTCCTGCCGAAGGACAGCGCTGACAAGGCACGCGTCCGAGTTCTGACTGATGAGCTGAACCGCCTCGCCGGCGCGCTCATGGATCTCAGCAGCGTCACCAACGTCCGACTCGTAGTCCAGGGAGTCGGGGCGCTCGACCCCTTCGTGAACTGGCAGCGGATGCTCGAGCCGAAGCCGCTGCTCGACGCTCCTGTCCTCCGAGGCCTCTGCCTCCAGGCCGCAGGTCGACTGGAGGGTCTCAAGGCGAAGGCCGAGGCGCTCTCGTCGCCGACGATCGAGCCCTCGCTCTTGCACCCTCTGGTGTGGGCTGCGGCCCAGCGTCTCTGGAACGACGGCCACCTGCGGCAAGCAGTTGCGGCCTCCGCGGAAGCCGTTAGCGGCCAGATGAAGCAGCTCACCAGTCGGAACAACGCGAGCGACACATCTCTGTGGCAGCAGGCGTTCTCTATCGCCGACCCTCAGGAGGGTAAGCCCCGCCTGCGCTGGCCCGGCGACTCGGATGACCAGGACGTCAAGACCATGCAGGCCGGGCTGCTGAGCTTCGCCCCGGGTGTGAACATGGTGATCCGGAACCCGGCGACGCACGTCGCAGAGGACTTCACCGAGCAAGACGGCCTCGAACAACTAGCGACGCTGAGCGTTCTAGCCAAGTTCGTGGACCAGTGTGTCGTCGTGTCCGTCGAAGGCGCGACCGCCCCTGAGGCCGTGCAGCTGTCACCACAGCCTGGAGTCGAACCCAGCCAGGTTATGACCAGGGAAAACGGCTAGATCGGCATGGCTGCAAAAGACGACCTCTCCACGTCTGCGCGCGAGTTGCTGAAAAAGGTGAAGCTGCGCTACATGGAGTCGCGGGACTTCAACGGGCTGCATGTCAGCACCCCCCGAAACTCACGCGACGAGATCGAGACAGCGATAGAACTGGTAGTTGCCGGCCTGATCGAAGTCGTGGGTCCGAGCGACTACATGAACATCCACATCCGTCCCTGGCCTTCGCGAAGGACCGTCGCCGAGCAGATCGAAGAGCTTCATGGGCTCTCCGACGACGACTACGGGGTCTGCCTCTACCCCAAGGCGAGGGCGCTGAAGCGGTTGAAGCTGCCCAAGAAATTCGAAGATGCCCCGTTCGCCAGGGCTATGGCGCGTGGCCGGTCCACACTGGAGCTCGCTTTCTTCAGCCCGGACGTGCTTGAGGGCTACCGCAACGACGCCCGCTTCAGGTTCGGCATGAGCGACTTCGGCATCAACTTCTGGCTGTCCGACGAGGCATACGACAACAAGGACCAACCGAAGAAGGACAAAGTCGGGCTTATGCACCTCGGCTTCGCCTACGACATGCGCCAATACGACCCAGAGGTCCCGGATGCCCCGATCGTCCGACGCGTCGCGGCCTTCTACGGCGACTTGGACGACTTGACACCTGAGCACCAGCAGCGCTGGGCGAGCTTCCAGGTTGACGTGGAAGGGATCGACCCTCATCCCGTCTGGTACGGCTCACAGATGGGCCACTGGCCAGAAGGCATGGGACCGTTCGCCCGGCTCGCCCAGGAGCTCAAAGCCATCAGCGACCTGTTCGAGAACGTGTGGGGCGCGCGTATCTTCCGTTCGCACGAGCTGCCTGAGGACTTCGGGTGGATCCTCCGGGCCGACCAGCGGGAGTGGGACCACTTCATTCACTCGTTCGACAAGCTCCTGTCGGACAACATCGACGGCGCGGCACTCGACAAGGCCAAGGTTCCGCATGTGAACGAGAGAGGGGACCGTCTGGGCACCCTTGGTCGGCTTGAGCTGTTCATGACGATGAACCATGTGAAGGCGGATGCTGTGAAGTGGGCGCTGAAACCCCTACGCGCGATCCGTGCGGCGCGGCAGAAGCCCGCCCACGCCCTGCGCACCAACGTGACGGACCAAACCTTCATCCGCAAGCAGCGGGACCTTCTGCACGACGTCGATGAAGTCCTGATCAACATTCGCCAGTGGCTATCGAGCCACCCGCAGAACCGGGACTGGAAAGAGCCCTGGCCTGATGCCAAGGACTACCCGCTCTGAGACAAGAGCCGCTCTAGGTACTCTGAACAACATGACCTCACAGCCTTCCCGACGGATTGATCCGCGCATCAGCCTTGCCGTGTCCATGCATGATCAACCAGGCGTGTACGCCCTGCTCGTTGGGTCAGGGACATCGACCGGCGCGGGCATACCAACTGGCTGGGGTGTCATCAAAGACCTTGTGGCCAAGGCTGCGGCCGCTACTGACGATGGACTTCCCATGAACCCCAAGGATGCCGATATCGAAATGTGGTGGAGCAAGCACGGCGATGATGGCGAACTCGGCTACTCGAACCTGATGGAGAACCTTGGTTTGACGCCCGCCGCGCGAAGCGCATTATTGAGTGGGTATTTTGAACCATCCGAGGAAGAGCGGGCTGAAGGCATCAAGGTGCCGGGGAAGGCTCATCAGGCCATCGCGGAATTGGCCAGAAGGGGATCGGTCCGGGTAATCGTGACAACGAACTTCGACGGGCTGCTCGAACAGGCATTGGACGCGGCCAGCGTTGCTCATCAAGTCCTTGCCACCGATGCGGCAGTTGAGGCACGAAGGCCCTTGGTGCATGCTGGGTGTACCGTGGTGAAAATCCATGGCGATTATCGTTCGCTGAACCAGAAGAACACTTTGGGGGAGCTGAACCAGTACAGCCCAGTGATGCGCGAACTCCTGGAGGAGATATTCGACGACTTTGGTCTGGTCATTAACGGATGGTCAGCTGACTGGGATCACGCTTTGGTCGAGGCGTTGCAGGGCCGGCGGTCACGGAGGTATCCACTTTATTGGTCAACTTTGGGGCCCCTTGGAAGTGCTGCCTCGGCTCTAAAGGACCAGCATGGTGCCGGAGTCATCGGAGGCGTCACCGCTGATGAGTTCTTACCGGACTTGCTGCATCGTCTTGAATCCCTGGACTCCTTGTCCTCACCGCCGTTGACCGAGGAAATGGCAACCACCCGGCTTAAGAAGCTCCTCCCTTACCGGGAGTCATTCATTGAGATCCGCGACATCCTGGGCGAAGAGATCGACAGAATCCAGCAGGCGACCCAGCGTCACGGCTATCTCTTCCCGGACGGCAACCAAGAAGCCAAGGTGCTGGCCTACGAGCAATCATGCCTGGAACTACGCGAGGCAAGTCGGGTCCTGATCCGCTTGGTGGCGACGGCGGTGTTGTTGGATCGGGACCGGGTCCACACTGACCTTTGGGTATGGACCATCCAACGGCTGCTAAAAGCGCGGACCCAGGACGCAACTACCTATCATGCAAGCTGGGTAAAGCTCTCCCAGTACCCAGCCCTCCTGGTGCTTCGGGCGATAGCCATGATCGCCGTATCCCATGACAGGGAGGACGTATTCATTCGTGCGGCTACAGAGCCGACATGGCGGCACCCAAGCGTTGGGCAGGATATCCAGGCTCTTTTGGCGTTGCAGGATGAATACGTGATTGATCACGAGTTTGCAAAAGCACTGCCGCGGTGGGGTGGGACAGCCTGGCTGTACCCTGCAAGTGAACTCGTCTCTGCTGACTTGGATATCCTGCTGACAGACCTCATTGCTGATTCGTCTGAAGTCGAAACCGCTACTCGTCGCGCAGAGTACAGGATGGCCATGGCGCTTCAGTTCCTCATACCTGGTAACCCCAGACGGCCTTGCGGCGGCCGATACGCGGGAGAGAGGGCTTGGAATCACTCCACAAAGACCAACATCTGGGAGGAAGACTTCCGCCAGTACGGAGACCGCCAAGCATGGGGATGGACAGCAGCCACCGAGGGTGAAGCAGACACATTTGATGCAGGCCTAACGCAGCTCTCTGAAGCCCTCAAACAGTTCGATCGCTGGGGTTAACGCGTTCTGCTACGTCGTCGCAGATCCTACGCCGACGATGATCGACCGGTGCAAGTATGCCGGCCTGCCCGACCCACGACGGCCTCGGTTATTTCGGCTTCAACGAACGGTACAAGGCTTACATCGAGGTCATGAACTTTGACCGGCTCGTCAACGCGGCCACTGAACGGAACAGGGCATTCTTCGACAAACTGGGCTTGCCCTCTAGCTAGCGCGCTCGTTTTCGCATCGTCTCAGTCCGCGCAACTGATTTGGCCTTTGTCGCGGAGGTGCTCCCGGTGCAATGCAGAAGAAAATTCCCCAGGTGCCCATCGTGGAGGGATATGGTGCCAACCAGTTAGCCGAACGAGAAACCATCAGCTGGAACTGCGCAGGACCTGGCTTTTGTTCAAAGCTACGTTTTCGGGATGATGTCCGGCTTGTTCCTAGACTTGGGTGACGCTGTGGACGAGCATTGAATAATGAGCGCCGCCAAGACTGCCCCGGTCGATGACCAGACACGTGAAGTCGATGACCAGACACGTGAATCCGGAAAACTGCTGAAGCGAGTACCTGGGCGGGCGCGGCCCCAGAAGGAGGCGCTCCGGGAGTTCGAGAAGGCTGTGGCCGAGCTACGGCAGCGGTACCAGCCGGTGTTCTGGCCGCTCGTCGTCCCGGAAGCCAAGAACATGTTTCGCTGGCGCGTCCAGTTGGAGTGCGGATGTACGCACGAGGTCTACACGCACGGCGAGGACAATTATCCGGACGATCGCCGCTACCCCGACCTCATCAGTCAGCGCAGGCTTCCCTCCGGGGAGTTCTGGTGTACGACTGACCATGGGCCCGCTGCCAAGCCGTATCGTGACATCGTCGAGTGGGTCGACAGGAAGATCACGGAGTTCCCAGCTGATGCTGAGGAACCTGACTACGACTGGATGGACGCCGAGGACTGGGCGAAGATCCGGAAACCCACGCCACACTCGTCGGCGTTCTGGCGGGTCAGGCTCTCCTGCGGGCACTATGAGCAAGTCTGCACTGATGTGGATTGGAAGCCCGAGGACGGGCCCAAGCTGGTGTCCGAGGAGCGCATCGTGGAGATCCGCCGTGATTTCGAGGAAAGCTGGGCGGCAGTGGATAACCCTGGATGGCCTGAAAGGCGTTTCGAGCGAGACCACATCCGGAAGATGATCGATATGCGCTGGCCGCGCCCCGAGGCCGAGAGGGACTGCTTCACGTGTACGCATGTGCGGCGGATCACTGGCTATCAGCGGATCGGCTGGCTCGTTTCGAGGACGAGGCCGGCACCGCGCCCGTCTACGAACCTTGATCGGGAGAAGATCGAGGCTCGACTCGCCGCGGCGGAGGCTGAAGCCCGGCGGCTGCGCAAGCAACTCGACAACCCAGACAACGCTTGAGTCCACAACGAGGCGATCTTGACTTCGTATTTTGGGAGGGTCGCAAGAACTACACCCTCGATGGGAACGGGAAGCGGACCAAGGACGCCTATGCCGAGTTCAGCGTTCGGCAGTTCGTCGCGTTCAGGAGATGTTCTATGAGGATTCGTAGGGCTATCCTCGGCAGATGAACCAACATGCAGTACCGACCGAACCAGGCCAATACATATTTGCGTTCAGCCTCAGCCGAGGGTGGCTTCGGATAGCTGGGACGTGTGCAGTTGCTGCGGTGGTTATTGCCGTCGTGGCAAACGCAACCGAGCCGTTCCGAGCCCCCTTAGGAATCGCGCTAGGCGTCCTCGCGATAACCCTACTCATCGCATTTGCCATCAAAGGTTCATCACGACGGCAGACGCAGGAACCAGCGGCAGCCCAAGCCCGCACGGGCGGGCATCGGAGGTTGTTTGGCAAAATGCGGGGCAGAAGGTCCTTAGCGGCAGAACTGGCTCTCCTTGCAGAACTCCATGCGAAGGGTGCACTCTCTGACGAGGAATTCAGCGCCGCCAAGCTCCGTACCCTTGCGGACTGATATCCAGCGGTTGCTTCGTCAGTCTCATAGCGACTTCAGGGGTAACTTCGGCCAAGAATTTGCCCATTGTGCCCCGCAGCGAGGGAAAAAGAAGGCCCACCGATGGGGGACCGGCAGGCCTTCAGCACGCCACGCTACAGCAGCGCGCATGGAACATCGACTGGACTAAGGCGTCAAACGAAGGAGTGCCAAGTTGTTGTTCTTCTCGTTGTCTGGGGCATGGATAAGGGTTGTTTCCGGCGTTGGAAACGCCGCCCGCCGCACGGGATTAACGCGTCTGTTCGGCTGCTGCTATCCGCTTGGCCATGGGGCTGGGCTCGGTCGTAGTGTCCCGGACGCATTGAGAGGACATTGATACTCTGGGCAGAGGGGAAAGGGGGGAACAGAAATGGGTCTTAGAAGTCTTTTTCGGCGAAGAGGCGCAACCGCGGCACCCATAAGTCCAGTCGTGGCGGCGGAGCGAGTCCCAGGCGCGCCCATGTCACCTGAGCTCCAAGCGGAACTGCGGGAAGCGTGGGCAGAACTAACTGAGGCCGCCAAGGCATCGAAAGTGACAAACTTCCACGCCTGTACACGTACGGCCCGGCACTGGACCGAGGACCCGGCGGCAGTCAGGGCCATAGCGGCCACACTCCGTGAATTCCCGGATACAGACAGCCAGCAGACGACATAGTGACCTACGGGCGTTCGATCGTAGGTCACTACAGCTCACCGGAAGGCCGGCGGTCGACATTTCCACTCAGCTCCTGGGACGGTTTGCAGGGAATTGACATGCGGTGGGCGAGGATTGAGCCATGGTAAACGTATCCGCGGTTTAACCGCCGTGATCTACAAGCAGATTGGGTCCGTGTCGATGCTCCACCCTGTGTCCTCATGAAGAAGATGAGGCTCCGGTACGCCGGAGCGTGTCGGCTGTGCGGTGCATCTCTTCCGGCCGGGACGGAAGCGATCTACGAGAGCGAGACGAAGACCGTCCGATGCTTGGAGTGTGCCACCGAGACCCCGGAAACAACCCCCGACCTGGAACGACTTGGTGATAAGTCGTTGTCGGCTGTATCCGGAGTAGCTGGCTCGTCAGCCCGACGCGAGTATGAGCGTCGCAAAGCGAAAGACGAGGAAAAGCTCCGCGAGAAGTGGGGTCCATTCGGCGGCATCGCAGTCGTCCTCTCTGACGAACGCCAAAGCACGAAGTCCTGGGATCGAGGCGCGATTGGCGAGGAACGCCTCGGCGCTCGGCTGGATGCCTTGGCAGCCGATGGCCTGGCCGTCCTTCACGACCGACGCATTCCCGGCTCGAAAGCCAACATCGACCACATCGCCATCACTCGCAGTGGAATCTGGGTCATCGACGCCAAAAGGTACAAGGGACGGCCTGAACTGAAGATCGAGGGTGGCATCTTTCGCCCCCGCGTCGAGAAACTCCTCGTCGGCCGACGGGATTGCACGAAACTGGTCGATGGGGTGCTCAAACAGGTCGACGTCGTGCGAGACCTTATCGGGGATGTTCCGGTCACCGGGGCGCTGTGCTTTGTTGAAGCCGACTGGCCCTTGATCGGAGGCGCATTCTCGACCCATGGCATTCATGTACTCTGGCCGAAACGGCTGGCCAAAGTGCTTGTAGAAGAGCCCGCCGGCGACGTTGACGTGGCGAGGATGCGTGAGACGGTTGCCTCCCGGTTTAAGCCTGCTTGAGTCAGGTGCCCACGTTCCAGGCCGCTCGGAACCACACCGAGGGGACAGCTTACGGGAAGGAAGTCAGGCATCGATGGGTAGTGAATTTCAGTCCGGCCGCCTGCCCCGGCTCCCATGATGAAGCATCGGCCCCCTCGACGTCGGAGCATCTTCCGCTGTCGCCTTCTACGCCATGAGTTACGGTCTCCGAGTCGGTAGCACCAAGGTTCGCATGCTGTGTCGGTGCCGGACAGTATCTTTATGGCAATTGCTGACCACATTCGAAGCGTGCACTCGAGATCCAGGAGAACCTCCACATGACACCGATAATCGGCGACGGACATCGCGCCGCGCTGCACCAAATGAGCCGAGGCACTGCGAATGCCCTGAGCGGTGATGTTCACGGCTGGACTCCTGATGTGCATGGAGCCATATGAACGATCGCCGCATGCGCCTAGGGGATTTCTCTCAGCTCGCCCGGCAATGCCGTGAGAGCGGGTACGGATTCGCCGAGTTCCGGCAGCTGGAGAGGGTCCACCAGCTTGGTTGGCCGGATGATGTTCTGGAGCAATGGGTATTTGACCACGCCGAGAATGTCTCGTTCCTGAATGACTACGGGGAGCTCGATCTCGCTCAGATCGCTTGGCAGGTCGAAGTGTTGCCCGTCGACGATTTCATGGTGATGCCGACAGGACCGTCCGACCGAGGAGCCATAGAGGATTTCGCAGAGAATCCGGACCACTGGGTCGCCGTTCGCAGGTACGGCGTACACATGGGTGTGGGTCTCTGTTGGGAAGTCCACGGCACCTGGAAGCGGTGGCCGATCGTGCTGGACCGGGACCTAGTCAACCCGGGAGATTTCAGTCTTCAGCTTGTCGAAGGGCGCACCCGTGTGGGGCATCCTGCGCGGCCGTCGACTGTGTGGGAGTGTGGTGGCAGACCGGCATCTGGCATGGGTCGGCCGCCGACGAGCATGAGCGGCCAGACGACTGCCCTTGGAGTGGCGATGAATTCCCATCATGAGATGCCACGATGAAGTCCTCACCTATCCGGAAGCCCTCCACCATGACCTCGCCAGCCCAGCTCGCCACGATGATCCGCTTCTACCTCGAGACCCTTGGCGAGACCAACGCGCATCACCCGTTCGAGCAGCTGTGTCTCGGTCTGACCCGCCGTCGCATCGTCAGCAACGTCTTGCCTGCGACGGGCCCGGTCTCAGCCGGCGGCGACGGAGGACGTGACGCCGAGAGCTTCTGGAGCATGGTGGCCAAGGAGCTGCCGGACACGTCACTCTTCACCGCTCTTGCCACGGAGGATGCAGTCGTTCTCGCAGTAACTGCGCAGCGCGAGAACGTTCCGTCCAAGATCCGGTCTGATCTTGCGAAGATCTGCGGCAAGGGGGAGCCGGTCGACCGCGTCATTTATTTCACCGTGACGCCGGTCGATACGGCGAAGAGGCATGAGCTCCAGGCACACGCGCGCCAACAGCATTCGATTGGACTCCAGATCTGGGATGCGCAGGCGATCGCGAACGAGATCGCCAGTGCGGACCTGTTCTACCTCGCCGTCGATTTCCTCCATCTGCCATCCTCCCTCGCGCCCGTGCGCGAAGAGTCCCGTGATGAGCTCCCTGACTGGTATATCGAGGAACGCAATCGCTGGCGAACACCTTCAGACCGCTCGGGCTCGATGGGGGAGTTCGTCGACCTGCGGGAAGGCCTTCGGTTCTCCAGCCTTAATCCCGAAGCGCGCGCCGACCTGCCCGACTGGCTCGCTTCGGCGCGGGCACTGAGAGATGCAGCACATCGAAGAGACGATGTGCTCAACCGCATCGACTACGAAATCGTCCTCGCAACCGGGTTCGGGCTCAACACACTGAAGCCGGTCGACGGGATCCTCCGCGGCTACTTCGGGCGGCTATCCTCCCAATCATCCGACTCCGGCGTGCTGGTCGACGCCATCACCCTGCTGCGCCTCGTGCAGGCAACGTTGCCGCGAGGCGGGACCGCCATCACATCGGATGAAGCGGAAGCATGGACCGAGGACTTGGAGAGGGTGCTTGAAGCCGAGCTGCGTGCAGCGCCCGGGATGAATGCGAAGGCGGGCCTGCTGGCAGCCGGCGCGATCCTCGCTCTCGGTCCCCGGGGCTTCACGCCGGAGGAGCTCGACGAAGTCTCCGGCCCTGGTCCGTTGATGTCGGATATCCACCAGGAATTGAGCGCCGCCAAGCGGGAGGGACGCGGACTCCCGGCTGTGCCGTCCGACGCGGAGCTGCGCGACCTCGAAGCAGGCATGAGGCATTTGGTCGACCTCGTGGAGACCCTGCCGGAGGCTCCGATGGTACCCCTGGATGAGCTTATGTCGATCTTCGATTTCACCGCCCCTGCCCTGATCGACCACCCTGACTATCTCAAGGTGCGCCAAGCGCTGGACGATGTAACGATCGAGCGCTCGGGGCGGGCTTCGGCAGGAGATCGGGCACAAAGCCGCGCCATGGCTCTGCTCCAAGGAGGCCGGGCCTTGGACGCCCTTCGTGAGATTCATTCCGCGAAGTTCTGCTGGCTCAACGGTGACGCTGCGGAGGGCGCGGCCATCATGATGCTGCTCGCGTCGGCCGTATACAGCGACCTCGGACTTCCACTGGCCGCGAAGCAGTACGCGATGAGCGCGGTATCGGTCGCAAGAATGAGCGGCGGCCCCGATCTCGCCGGCCTCGTGGCCCGGGGCATCATCTTGACTGCGACGTACGAGCACCAGGCCGGCCAGTGGCTAACTGCCACCGAAACGTTCAAAATCGGGATCTGGGCACAGGCGCAACTGGCGGGTGATCCGTGGAGCTTCGAGCGCTATCCGTATTTCATGGACATGCTAATCGACCAGTGCCACGTCCTGCGGGCCGCGTCTTCGCTTCGCCCCGGGCTGTTACCTGCCATCGAACGCGTGGTCCAGTCCACCCAGCTCGACGAGCTCGTCGCTCCGATGCTGGCCTCGGTCGCACACATTGAGCCCCCCGGAGAGGATGAGACCGCAGACGCGGCGGACCGCGGGGGCCTTGGGCGGCCCTTCTCCGATGCAGGCCCGGTGCGCGAGTACAGCTGGGCCGCGCTCGGCAACGTATGGGTCGTGACCGCCCCGAACGAGCGGGCCCACGTGCTCGCGGCCGAGAGGTTCGTGGCGGCTGTGCAGATCACCCTCGCTGACCTCGCCGGCGAGGACCTGCTTCTCGTGCCAGGTGAGATCCGCGTCGAGGTCGAAGTCTCGGACCGGCCCGTGGAGCCCGGATCGGTGTTCACCGCGGAGTCGGAGCGCGACCGTGGCACAGTCGGGCATCGGGTGATCCTCTCCCGTTCGGGAGCCTTGGCACCCGAAGCGGACCAGCTCGAGGTCACCTCCGCGGCGCTCCAGACGATCGTCACCCAGTCGCTCCTCGGGCAGCCGGCATTCATCGCCGTGATGGAGCGGACCTTCGAACGCGGGCTTCCGCACATGCTGACCTGCGTGCGTCCCTACGACGACCTCGTCGACGTTCACAAAGACTCGTTCTACGACGGGATCAGCGGATTGTCAGGGGGTCTCATCGGAGCCGACAGGCCGCGGTCGCCAAAGCCCGCCACCGGACTGCGCAGGAAGCTTCCGGAACATGCATCGGCCTACGACCGTGCCGCGTCCATTGATGCGATCGCCGCACGATACGAGAAAATGCTGCCACCGGTGCGGCTGACGCTCCCGCGGCTTGCTGGGGACCCGGACTTCCTCAAACTTGTGACATCGCTGCGTGCCGAAGGGTGGAAGGACTGGCACCTTCTTCTCGCGGTCGTCAACATTGTGGTCAATGGACGCGCAGCGCAGCGCGGCCTGAACATGACAACCTCGATTACCAAGGCCGACGTCGAACGAGTCAGTTTGCTCACGCAGGAGGAGGAACGGGAGGAGGACCCGGAGCCGCCGCTGAAGATTTTCACCGAAGACAAGATGTGGTTTCACCTCTCGAACGCCGCGCTCACGACCGTACGTCGGTGGGGACTGGAGGTGCGCCTCAACCGTGTGGACCCACGATCGTTCCTCGGACTCCTGGGCGACCGCTTCAACTACTGGGACGACGACGTTGAACATGAGCCAATCTTCACGACGTAGCGATGACCACATCACACCGCACGACGGACCGGGACGGGACGACGGCTAGTATCCAAGGATGGTCAAACAGATGAGGGACGCGGCCTTCAAAGCTGAGCAGTTCGCCGGTGTGCACCTTGCACACGTCAGTGCCGTGAACCAGCTGGTCGAGTCCCTCCGGGAGCCTGAGCCTTCGACCGGCCGGGGGTGGGTGCCGTACGTCGCGCCTCTTCATGGGGGCTCGGAGGCCCGGATCCTGAGCATTTTGCGTGATCCCGGGCCGATGACCCACGAGACCATGGGCTCCGGAATGCTGTGCGTGGAGAACGACGACGATTCCGCAGCCCTCCAATGCCAACTGCTCGCCTCGGTGGACCTGACGCCTGCTGACCTGACCCCTTGGAACGCCTACCCGTGGTACCGCCACGATCAGTCCAGCGGTCTGAGGAGCCCGCAGATCACGGAAGGGCTGAACCCTTCGGCCCGGTTGATCGACTTGATGCCAAAGCTCGAAGTTGTACTTCTCCAAGGCGGCGAAGCGCAGACCCTGTGGAAGCGGTTCGCTCGCAAACACCCCCGTGTCGCTGCCCGGTATGCAGCAGTGGAAACCTACCACCCCGGCAGGACGGCACTCAGAGACCCTGATCCGACAGTTCGTGAAGCCCGTGCCAACCGCCGTTTCGAAGCTTTTCGCGAAGTTCGTCAGATTCTGGACCGCGGGCAGGATGCCCGCTAGGTCGGGTACATGTGCAGCCATTTATCCATGCCCTCCGCGAAGCCATCTGACTTGGGATACGGCAGAGCCAAGCCGCTAGTTGCGCTTTTCGGCCGGCCGGTACCTGTCACCAAAGGCGACCAAGGAGCTCTGGAGCAGCGTCATGCTGCCCAGTATGTCCACTGGCCGGGAACGGGTTTCTGCCGGCAGTGGGCTGACCATCCAGGCGGCGAACACGTTATGAGGAATCTTCAGGCTCATCGCCTGGTCAAAGAGGCGCAGCACAGGTTCGTGGAGGAGCCCATCTTTGAGCTGGAAGCCCGGGCAGAAGGTTCCCTCGCCGATGAATACCCGAACTGCCCGGCGCATGGCCTCCGGGTCGCCGAGGGATTGGAAATGCGTCTCCAGGTCTGCCGCTGTCGGCAGGGTGAATTCTTCGCGGATGCTGTTCCAGATATGCTCCGGGACAGCCGGCCAAAACCGCTCAGCCTTCACATTCGACGCAGTAAGCATGGCCGTCCTTCTCGCGGGCCTTCTGCGAACGGTGGCGGACCAGGAAGCAGGACCAGCAGGTGAACTCATCGTCAGCCTGCGGGATGACCTGGACGACCAGCTCTTCGGCAATGAACTCCCCGCCAGGGGTCAGGCCGTCCAGGGCGTCAGTCTCGTCGAGCTCCTGAACCACGGATTTCGCATCCGGGGCTTTGGCGGACTTCAGGGCCTCCAGGGAGTTTTCCTGGGATTCCTTGACGTCGGTGCGCAGTTCATCGTAATCGGTTGCCACGGAGGTGCATCTCTTCTCTGTTGATGGGGATTACCGATCCTGCAACGTACAGGACACGGGAAGAATTCCATAAAAAGCGGCTGCATGGGCACACAATCAGAACCCCAGGGAACATGGGCATTGCCGAGAGTCAGTCGGCCACTTGGGGTTTCAATATCAGGAAGTGACACCTAGTCTGGGACAGAGCCGATGGCCGCGACATTTGCGGACCCAACCACCGGTTCGTTCGTCTTATAACTCTGGTCTTTGGGGGAACCTTGAGTGATCCGGAATACCCGCAGCAGCAACAGCCGCGCGTCTTCGATACTTCGTTCGATTACATGACCGACGCCCCTCCAGGGACTGACCCGGACAGTGGCAGTCCGAATCTCCGGGCGGACCACGAGCTGTTGTGGACCAAGGAGCTGCGACCCGGCGTCGTCTTCGAACCGACCGCGCCGCCGAAGCGTGGGGACGGCTACCTCATCTTCACTGACCCCTCCGAGGCGAGGCATTGGTACGGCAGTGACGCCATCACGAGCTCATACAGCCCACCCCGGTCACGTACGGCGTCTCTGGCGAACGCCATCGCCTCGCTGAACGAGGACGAGCGGTCCCGCTACCTGAATCCGCCGTACACCATCGGCAGCGCGATGATCTGGCCCGTCAGGAAGAAGGACCGACCCACGATGAACCAGGCCCGGGGGTTCAGGTCGCTCATCGCCGACCGGATGGATCTGACCCTGGAGTGCATCCGGCGTCATTACGCAGGAGAACCGGAGAGCCCTCTGGCCGATGTCATCAACGCGTACGCGGACTTCTTTGCGCTCTTCGACGGGTTCAAGGAGTTTGTGGAGTTCTTCCACTTTCAAGACCTCGTGACACCCGACTACGAAGAGGTTCGGTTCTACCTGCCCTTCGACAACTTCAAGCGTTCCGGGATGCCGGCCACAAAAGACGAGTACGTGACGTACCGGGAGGCCACGCTGGAGTTCATCGCGGCGCGGAACCGTCGGATGGCCGCCTGGGTCATTGAGAACCACCCCGGGATTGAGGTTCGCCATACAGACTGACTACCCAGCGACGTCGCAGGGTCAGTCAGGGTCATACTCCGCGCATGGAAGCCATAGGGGGATTCGTGGAACTACCAGCCATCCTGAAAGAAGAGAACGTCGAAGCCGCAGCCGAACTGCTCCGGCGCTACTACCTTGAACCGTCCACAAAGACGGGGCTGCTCAGTACCGGCAGTTACTTTGATGAATGGGCGAACCGCGGCGACAACCCGGAGGTGAGGGACAGGATCACCGACAGCGACGCTGTCGCCGTGTCCATGCTCAGCGTCAAAGTGCCGGCCCAGGCCATCATCGGACTGCAGGAGGAGCTGTTGGCGGGGAAAATACAGGATCTCCTGGCTGATATACCCACCGACGTGAAGATGAGCGACCTCACGGTCGCGGAAGCGGAAGCCACTCTCGGGGAGGGCAGCCCCTCATGGCTGCTCTGGCAGGAGCTGAGACGCACACCCAAAACGCGCTGGGATGTCGGGGCCACCACAGCCAGCAAGATCATGGCGAGGAAGCGACCGCATCTCATCCCCATCTGGGACAAAGTAATTGGGGCAGTCGTGGGCAAAGACACCTCTGAAGGCCAATGGCTGAATTGGCACAACCTCTTCATGGAAGACCCCGACCTTGCTGGACGATTGGGGCGCATTCACAAGCTTTCTACGGTCCAGACACCCATTTCCGAACTGCGCATCATGGACGCCATCCTGTGGCGCTACGGCAAGGACCATGGCATCAAGGGCGGGCGAGCCAGTATACTCGGAATCACCTGAAGCCCGCCAGTGTCAGCGATGCCACGAGGAACCTGATCGCATAGCGGTCCAGCGCCCGCGCCAAGTTCGTAGCCGGCCAAGGTCTGCTGACTATAGAGCTCCATCGCCTTTCATCATTTGCTGCGCCAAACGAATCGGATCGTTGGGGTCCTGGGCCGACACAATTTCATTAAGCTTCGCTGTTAGGTATGCGAGAAGGTCGCGGTTCCACTCCAGTGGCGACCCGTCAAAGGAAATCGGTCGTTCTCTGCCCGCATTCTGAATGGCACAGACGACCAGACCGTACATCTCCTGTGTGGAGTCGAGGATGAAGTCCTTTAGGGCCGCGTGTTCGGATGCGCCCAGATCACCCTGCTGCTGGTGATGATTACTGTGTTGAAGCAAGCACAGGCTTTGTCCCGCGTATGAAATGTACTTCTCAATGAGCCATTGACCATCCAATTCGTCATTGGTCATGTAGGTCCTCAAGGAGTACCGGTAGAGCATGGGTTGAAGGTACTGCTCCATAAGCGGCCACAGCATCCGGGGGTTGTTGCCGTTTTCAAAGTACCTAAACGACAGCTCTTCCATGGCGGCATCAAAGGCTGGCAGAGACCGCGCATCCGCAAGGTCAGGTATTCGGACGGCAGGCCTTGAATCCTGGATATGTTTGGGCTCCGGGCGCAGCGGTATGTGGTCCGTTGACGTATTGTGCAGGCTGGGAGTCAGGGCTTTATCAATAATCCGAAGTAGCTCGGATATACCCTCCATCGCCTCGCCGTAGTGGTTTGGCGTGAGCCCTTCCAGCCAGACCGCGATGCGCATTCGATTGCCGTCACGGACCCGCAGCGAGGCAATGAAATTGTTCGACGGCCCTTGATAGTCGATATGGCTGAGCGCCGGAGCGGACGAGGCGGGCATCAATATGGAGCAGGCATCGAGTTCTCCAAGCTGAGCAAGTATGGGGCTCCCTTCGGCAGGGTCATCCGCCAAGAGGTCGCTTTCCTCGAAGAATCCGATTACACCGTCCTTCGTAATGATCCAGCCATCCCATCGCCGCTCTTCTGCCCCTTCCCCAGATATGTAGGTAGCAGGGAGCATTACTCGATCCCCGAGGAAGGACAGGTCGACTATCTCGAAGTAGCGGTCCGCTCCTTCCGCCATCGCTTTTACTTCGCGCTCCGCTGTTCCTGCCGGATACCCAGCATCGAATACGGCCCCGCCGGCCGCGCCGAATACCCGATCACACATCTCCTGGACGAGAGCTGCCCTGGCGAAGGGATCCTGGTCGTTCTTGAGTTGCTCCTCGTACTTGCTGATCAACCAGGCCGCTTCTGCTCTTCCAACTATCGGTTGGGGAATACCGGGGATCCTGCTGTTACGAGGCAAGTAGCCTACCTGTCCCATAGCGATAGCAATCGCAGGAGGCACACCCAGAGCCTCAAGTCGACGTCGGACATCATCGGCTGCGCCGTCCAAGATTCTCCCCATGGTCATATGATCTGACCCCAATGGTTCAACGACAACCCTAAGCCGAGAAACTCCCTGCCTTGACAGCGGCCGAAACCATGTCTGGTGGAGACGGGCCCGGCGGGAAGAGACCTGGTGCGAAGGATTACCCCCGTCCCGCTCGGTTTGGTCGTGTTGCCTGTAGGCTGCGGATCAGCACGAACCCGGTGAACGCACTCGACGACACACAATTCCTCGCTGATACCGTGGAAAGAGGGCAAATGGTCTCCTTTTGAACATGTGTGAGTCGGGGGAAGCATGACGGAGTGGAAGCCGGGTTGGTGGGCACGCGCGTTCAGAGGTGCCGGGTCATGGGTGCTGTCGATCCGTGAGGGCCGCCTGCGCGTCTGCGGAATCCCCCGGGAGGTGGACGCTGATGTCATCGACGTCCTCGGACTCGCAGTCGATGAAGGCTCAGGGCAGCTCATCGTCAGTCTTGTCCACGGGACGGAGACGGTGCTCAATGGGCTGTCTCGTCGCGCGGTGCGTGAGGTCGCCGCTGCGTACCTCTCCGAGCTCGATGAGCGACGGCATCTCGCCGCCCTGCTCTCAAAGGCTGAGGAGCAGGGCGAGGCGGCCAGCCTGTGGTGGTCCCGGGTCCGGGATGTGATGGACCGACTACGGTGGGCGGACCAGGACACGATCGCCGCGCTCGAGGGCTCCCGTCCGGACGTCGCTGTGTGGCTGGCTACCGACAGCGATCCGAGGCTCTCCGGGCTTCCCATGGGCAAACGTGAGGACCAGCGTGCCGCAGTCGACGCCTGCCGCACCACTGACTTGTCAAGGTGGGCTGCCCAGCGCAACGAGGCGTTCCTGGAGTGGGAGAAAGACGAGTTGGCGGACTTCTTCCGCAAGGTCGAGAAGTCGCCGTTGACGGAAGAGCAGACGAGGGCGACGGTCTGCTTTGACAACCGCGTGCGCGTGATCGCTGCCGCGGGCTCCGGAAAGACGTCGACGATGGTTGCACGCGCCGGGTATGCGATCCGGCGTGGTATCGCCCAGCCGACGGAGATCCTCGCCCTCGCATTCAACAAAAAGGCAGCCGGTGAGCTCTCGGAGCGGCTCGTCTCCCGCCTCGGCGATGACGGTGCGTCGGTAGCGTCGAGCACTTTTCACGCCTTCGGACTGCGAGTCGTCGGTGAAGCCACCGGTCGAAAACCTTCAGTCCCCGATGACATCACCAATGGCAACGGGATCGGGCGGCTCGCGGCGATCGTTGATGGGCTCCGTGACCGGGACCCGGCCTTCCGGCGTGACTGGGACCTTTTCCGGCTCGTGTTCGGCAGGCAACTGCCGGACGTCGGGGACGAAGACGAGCCTGAGACGTGGGACAGGAGCACAGGCATTAACGGGTTCGGCACTCTCGCAGGGGAGGTCGTTAAGAGCCAGGAAGAGGTGATGATCGCAAACTGGCTCTTCCTGAACGGCGTCCGATATGAATACGAGCGACCCTACGCGCACGACGTTGCGGACGCGCACCACCGTCAGTATCAGCCGGACTTCTACTATCCGGACATCGACGTCTGGCATGAGCACTGGGCACTCGGTTCAGACGGCAACCCGCCGCCACATTTTGACGGGTATGCCGAGAGTATGGCGTGGCGGCGTCAGACCCACACTCGATACAGCACAAGACTTATCGAGACAACCTCGGCAACCATCCGGGACGGGTCCGGGTTCGAGCACCTCGAACAGGAGCTCCGCCGACACGGAATCCAACTCGAGGAAGACCCCTACCGGGAGGCGGTAGGGGAGCCTCCGATCACCGAACCAGCCATGATGACGCTGATGCGGTCGTTCATGGCCCACGCGAAGGGCAACCGCCTCACCCCTGACGTGCTGACGCAGCGGGCCGGCCGAACCTTGCGGGCCAGGCTCTTCACACGCCTGTACGGCGTCATCCTCGCCGAATGGGACCGTCAGCTCCGAGCCGCGGGCCAGATCGATTTCGAGGACATGCTGAATCTCGCAACCGATCACGTCGAGTCGGGCCGGTGGACGAGTCCATACCGGCTCGTCATGGTCGACGAGATGCAGGACACCAGCGCCGCACGCGCGGCGCTGGTGAGGGCGCTGATGAAGACTCCTGGAAACTACCTGTACGCGGTCGGCGACGACTGGCAGTCGATCAACAGGTTCGCGGGCTCAGACCTCAGTGTGATGACCCGCTTCGATAATTGGTTCGGGACAGCGTCCACCATCTGGCTGGACCGCACCTTCCGGTCCCCGCAGTCCCTGTGCGATGTCGCCGGTGGGTTCGTGATGAAAAACCCCAATCAAATCTCCAAGAACGTCCGATCTTCAGCGCCGGAGGCTGTCGAGACCCTATGCGCCGTCAGTGTACGGGAGCGCAGCCACTACGGATCGGCCGTCCGGCAGCACCTGACAACCCTTGACTCAGAGCTCACTGAGCCAGCCACTGTGCTGCTGCTCGGCCGGTACTCCCGGTCCAAGGACGATGTCACCTCGGCGCTGGAAGCCAGATACGCCAACCTGACCATCGAGTTCAACACCGTGCACGCCTCGAAAGGAAAGGAGGCAGACTACGTCGTTGTGCTCGGCCTTGAGAGGAACGGATTCCCCAGCATTGTCGAGGATGATGCTCTCCTGCAACTGGCCATGTCCGCCCCTGACTCCTACCCACACGCAGAAGAACGACGCCTGTTCTATGTCGCACTGACCCGTGCCAAGCGCTCAGCGCTCCTGGTCACGCGCGCCGGTAGGGAATCAGCGTTCCTCCTCGAGCTGGTCGGAGATCGTGTCGTCAAGATCCGATCCGCGACAGGCGACGACATCACCCCAGTGGTCTGCCCGAAATGCAAGAAACACACGATGAAGGAACGCAAAGGGCGCTACGGCCGGTTCTTCGGCTGCGCCGGGTACCCGACCTGCAAAGGAACGATGAAACTCGCTGATAGTTAGGGACAAGAATGCCTTCCATGTTCCGAGGCGCAGGTTCTACGCTTCGCGATATTTTGGCCGACTGACGAGTCCACCCCACGTGGTCGGCCAAGCCGAGCCTTGCGGAATGCAGCACTTGCAGAGGCCATCATCACACCGATACGCAGACCACGTGGGTCACCACCCTTAAAAATGTATGCTTTACGGGTGCGAGCCGTTGCCTATATCCGCAGATCCAAAGATCCTACCGAGGGCAACGCGTCTCTCGTCGACCAGCGCGCCTGGATCATGGCGGAAAGCCGGAAGCACCACCACACAGTCGCCAAACAGGACATCTTCGAAGAAGTCGTCAGTGCCTACCGCGACCGGAACCGCCCCGAGCGCGACCGCCTCGAAGGCGTCCTCGCCGAAGGCGACGTCAAGGCGCTCTACGTCCGGGACCTTGACCGGCTGGCACGGCGGTTGATGGACACCGCCCGCATCGTCGACACCTGCAACCGCCACAACGTCACGATCTACACCCATGACCGCGTGTTCGCCCCTCGATCGCCCGACACCATCCTGCTGATCTCCGTCCTCGGCGGCCTGGCGGAGACCGAGGCGGCGACCACGAGCAAGCGGCTGAAGCGAACCGCCGAGAACATCCGCCAGAAGGGCGGCTGGAACGGCCCTGCGCCGTACGGCTGGATGCGGCCCGAGCAGCGCAACGCCGACGGCGTGAAGACGCTGAAGCTGCACCCGGAGGAGAGCAAGACCGTCCGCCGCATCGTCGAATGGCGGCTCGATGGACTCTCCGTCGCCGAGATCGTCCGGGAGCTCAACCAGCAGGGCCTGACCAACCGCGAGGGTCGGCCGTTCCAATACCGCGCCGTCGCCTCGCTACTGCGCCATCCGCTCCTGGCCGGATACAACTCGCTCACGGCCAAGGCAGATGGACGCGGCGGCGGCCCAGGTCCGGACTTCCGCGACACGCGCAAGATCGTCATCGACAAGGTTGGGCGTCCGGTCAAGAGTCATGAGGCGGTCTGCACTGAGGCCGAGTGGGAAACCCTGCGCCTGCTGATGAAGCCCCAACCGCTCAAGCGGACCCGGGCCCGCGCCGGAGGCCTTCCCCTGGTCGGCCTCGTCTACTGCGCCGGCTGCGGCACCAAGATGACCAGCAACAGGTCGATGGGTGAGTCGGGATCGTACGTGTGCAACGGACGGATGCGCGGCGCTGACTGCCCCGGCGTTGCAATCAACAGGGAAGCCCTGGAGCGCTTCATCCGCGACGTCGTCGCCGGATCGCTCGACAGCCCCGAGGTGATGGAGCTGCAGGCCGAGAGGCTGAACCAGGCCGCGGAAGGGAGCGCGAGCTCGGAGTTGTCCGAGCTCCACGAACAGGCTGATGCCCTGGGGGACTCCATCCTGATCCTGCGGGCCCAGATCAACACCGCACCGGCCAGCGCGATGTCGGCACTGCTGAACCGCATCGGTGAGGAGGAGGCCCTCAAGGGCCAGATCGAGATGCGGATCTCGGAGAAGACCGAGGGGCGACCGAGGGCGATCCCCGACATCAGCGGGGCCGAGTTCCTCGAGCTCTCCGAGACGGAGCAGAAGTCGATCATCAGGGCCTTCCTCCGCAAGGTCGTGGTCTACGCCGACGACGGAAAGCGCGGGTCGGTCAAGGGGATGTTCGGCTCCCAGGGCACGAACCTGAGCCGGATCGGCTTCTGGTATCTCGGCGAAGCTGACGACCAGGAGCCGCGCCGCGGGGGCGGGTACTCGCTCATGCCCTCGAACGGCAGCTACCAGTGCCTCAAGTGCGAAGAACCCCGGACGTTCCGCTACCGGAACAACCTGCGCCACCACATGAACTACGCGCACCCGCAGCCAGTGCCGTGTCCTGAGTGCGGCCAGGAATTCCCTTTGCCCGGGCTGCCCAGCCACCGCCGCAACAAGCACGGGGTCAAGGGCTCACGCCAGTCCTGGAGCTGACTCTCGGGGACTAGGCGGCCCGACGGCGACCCAAGCGCGCAGGCTTGGCAGCCTCAGCTGCCTCCGCCCGCCGGATGGCCACCGAGGCCGCCACGGCGGCTCCGGCCTTGATGGCCTCCACCGGGATCGGGCGGACGGCGATCGCGGCTGCAGCTGCCGCCGAGATCTGCACTGGCCTGCGCGGGGAGGCAGATGCAGACGAAGCCACACCGCGTTCAGCGGTGGTGACCTGTCCTGCCATGACTGCCTGCCTCAGATAGCTGTGCTTTGAATGCCTATCGGCACTCTATCAACTAATGAGTCAGAGGATCAATCGAATGGAATCTGATACGAGTCGAATCGTCACACTCGGGGATGAGTCGATGAAATGGAGCGGGCTCAGGCCGCGGCAGCCCCGGTGTCGCTGATCCCGGCCAGCAGCCACTGCTCGGACAAAGGGTCGCGGCGCAGCTCGAAGGTTCGCAGCGCCGAAGTGGACGTCAACCGGACCTGAACCTGCCAGTGTTCGACGCTGATCAGGTCGCCGCTGCCCACCGGTGCCCGCTTGGCGGTGTTCCACCAGTCGGCACGGGTGAACCAGTGCACAGGTTCCGCGGCCACGGCCCAGATCCTGCCGTCATGCCTGACGGCCAGGGGAACCCCCTTCGCCGTGAAGCGGACCTCCACTGGAGCGTCCAGAGGTTTGCTATTTGATGCTGTTGCTGCCACGGGTCCGCTCTCCAAGATTCCTGTTCATCATTTCTTCCCGGCGGGTAACCGCCGAACTCCACACCCAGGTCCGGTACGTCACCGGCCCGTCCTTCCATGTCACTTCGACCGCTTTCGCTGTCCAGGCGAAGACCTCGCCGTCCACCAGTTCTGCGCAGTTCGGGAACCGGATCCATGCCTTGACGGGGATTCCGGGATACCCGTTCTTGGCCGGGAAGTGTTCGAAGTCGAGCTCTTCCACGGTCAGCCCGATCGGGCCGGCCCGCCGCGCATACTGCGCTCGCAGTGCAGCGGCGAACTCTTCGGAGGACATAACACAACCTTAGAACACATATTCGAATAGGCGACCCACAAAGATGGCGGCTACGGCCGGCCGCCTCGCTCCCGGGAATCACCGTTGGTCCTGTTTTTCGATCCCCTGGGCACCAAGCTATAAAAGGGCTCCGACAACGTCCGGAACGGACTGATCCGGGTCCGCTGCCGGCTCGGCACAAAACGGCTCAGTGTCCGACAATGGGGACATGCCAGCTGCTTCTGCCCCCTGCACCGTCCACCACCTCTACTCCACACCCGGTCACCTCCTCCCCGCGTGCGGTGTAACCCCCGGCCCCGACGGGTCCGAGTGGCACACCGGACACGACGCCGGGGTCCTGCAGGCGTTCTCCGCGCAGGGATCCGCGTGCTGCTCTCTGTGTCTGGAGTTGTCCCTGTCATCTCCTGACTGACATGTGCAAGGTGGTACAGGTGGTACGTGGTCTGCCATACTGGTAGAGAAAACAGGTATACGAGTGGAAATCCTGCTCAGCCCCGGCTGAGCAGATCGTCCGTCCAGGCGGGCGTGGATAGTCCAGCTTCGGCTCCCGGGCATGGCCTGGGAACGGGGGCTCGGGGAAACAGTTCCGAACTGTGGAGCCGAGACGCTGGACCTTCCGAACACTCATTGCCTGGACACAGAGCCAGGACGACAGGACCGACCAGAAGGACGAGAAGACCATGGACATCACCAGGACCGCACACGTGACGCGGACGAAGCTGGCCGCGACCGCTGCAGCCCTGGCATGCGCCGCGCTCGTGCTCAGCGGCTGCAGCAGCTCCGGCGGGGACGGGCGGTACTTCGCCACCTCGGAAGGACAGAACGGCGACATCGTCGTCGTGGACGGTGACCAGATCACCTACTTCGACACCGCCAGCCGCCAGGACCTCGCCTGCCACTCCATCAACTCCGTCCTCGACGACCCGAAGGCGGCCGCGGCGAAGGGCGAGCTCAAGGACGCCTACACCGTCCGCGGCACCGGCAAGATCAACGAGTCCAAGTCCTCCGTGGACTGGACCGAGGCTGGCCGCAGCACCACCGAGACCGGCTCGATCAGCTTCGGCAAGGACAAGTCGACCATGGAGTTCGTCTTCTCCAACGGCGTCAACGACGTCGTGCTCGTGCCCGTCGACAGCGAGCAGGGCAAGGCCGTCAAGACCAAGTACTGCGGCTGAGGAGACTGACCCCTTGACTGCCCCGATCGACCTGCAGTACCGGAGCCCCGTGGACCACGCGTCCGCGGGGCTCTGCCTTTTCTCTCCCAGGACGCGCCCGTGCGCCAGACAGTATGCAGAAGGTCGGGCATGACGCTCATCGGACCGATCAGGTACTACAAGGGGCGGGTGGCGTATCCCAGTGACGGGCAGCTGCGCACGGCAAGAGCCACCTGGGATTTCGACGACATCCGCCGGCCGACGGACGATGTGGACTGCACGCACATCCAGCTGATCGAAGTCTCCGGCCGCAACGCGGGGGAGCGGCGGCAGCTCGAGGAGGAGAAACTCACACGCTTCTTCGACTACATCGGCACCCGGGCCGGCTTCCGGGTGCTCACCCACCAGAAGAAGCCGGACTCGGCCACTTCGGCCTTCGTCTCGCACGAGATCGTCTACGTCATCGAGTCCCGGCCGACCAGGGGGTACGCCAAGCTCACCCTGCGCTCGGAGCTGCCGCGCAGCGGGACCGCCGGTGCCGTCTCGGACATCTTCAGCGCCGAGGGAATCGACCGCATCTCGCGGATCTTCGACAAGGGCCCCCGGAGGGATTGAGGCCGGTGCTGCAGTACGACTGCCGCCCGACGGGAAAGGAAGACCCCGTGGACATCACGTCCACGGGGTCTTCTCGTGTCTGACTGGCTGGCAGTCCCGTATGAGCCCTACAGCCGTCCGCCCTTCAGGCGCAGCGCCCGGTACTCCTCGATCGTCTCCGGCGGCCGTCCGTACTTTGGCGCATGTGTCTCGACGAAATCGATCTCGGCCCAGGTGTCCCGGTGCCGGACCCGCGACCTGGCCAGCACGGCAAGCGCGGTTACTGAAACGACCACGTTGGCCAGCCACCACAAGATGGCGATGAGGACCGCCGCCTGGACCAGTCCCCGTTCAGAGGAGCCCGTCTGTGCTGCCAGGGCCGCCAGGGCCGTTGAACTACCCAAAGCCATGCACCCGAGCAGGAGCCCGGCCACCCAACCCTCCGTCGGCACCCGCCGGCGCGCCAGATCAGCGGGGCTGTCGCGATGGCGGACCAGCCGCAGCGCCTCGCGCAGGAAGAACACAGCAGCCAACGCGGCCAGGCAGTTCACCGCCAGCTCGCGCGCTCCCTCGAGCCACCAGCGCCCCGAGTGCCACCAGCCCAGCGGAAACTCGTCGCGCGCCTTGCCTCGCAGATTCATCCGTTCCATCCTTTCCCCCGTGGCAGGCAAAGGGCGGCGCACCCCTTGTCGGAGTGCGCCGCCCTCATCACCAACGATCAGTTCTTCGGGTCCTCAGCCGGCTTCCTCCGCGACACGGGACCGTCCGTGCGCTTCGGAGCCGGATCCGCCGTCCGCCGCGGCTGGGCCGGAGCCGGCTGCGACGGCTTCGGGGCCGGGGCCTTCGGAGCCTGAGCCGCCGGTGCCGATCGACGTCCGCTGCGTGGAGTCGGCTGGACACCCTGGCTGCCCTGAGTGCCTCCGGTAACCCGGCCACCGACACGGGGCTGGGTAGAAGCAGGAGCAGGAGCCGGGGCCTGCAGACGCTGACCGGACTGGCCCAGCGCCTGCGCCGGAGCGCCGGTGCGGGGCTGGATCGGAGCCCGGTGGGCACTGCCCTGGCCGGTCGGAGCCTGGACCGGAGCCTGCGAGCTGCGGCGCTGACTGCCGTTGGCCTGCGGGATACCGGGTCCCGCCTGCACAGCACGGGAGCCGGAACCCGCGTTGGCCTGCGGCTGCTGGCCTTCGGCGGCCCGCGTCGCCCGGGTGCCCGGAATCCCCGGGACCGCTGCGACGACGGGGTTCACCTGCGCGGGCCCGCCGGTACCAGCGGTGAAGCGCGGGCCCTGGCCCGAGGAGGCCGGAGCCGCCTGCTGTCCGGTGCCGAACTGCGTCGGTGCCGACTGGCCGGCGTCCGCCTTGCGGCCACCGCTGGTGTGCGCACCGCTATCGGTGCCGCCCGTGAGCCCGTCGCGCTTCTGGCCCTGACCCTGGCCATGGCCCTGCTGCCCGGTACCAGGAGCACCCTGCGCGCCGCCGAGCCCGAAGCTCGTCTGGCCGCCGGTGGCCTGGCCGCCCCGCGAGGAGGGACCCTGGCCGGTGCTGTAGCCGAGGTTCGACAGGCCGCCCTTGCCGCTCAAGGTCTGAGCAGTCTCCTTGTCGGAGCGGGAGCTCCCCGCCTTGCCGCCCGTGAGCTGCAGAGGACCGCCCTTGTCGCCCGGACCCTCGGGACCACCAGCGGACGGGCCGCGGCCGCCGCTGTCACCACCACCGCCGGGAACCGGACCGGGACCGGCGGGGCTGCCGCCGTCGGGGCCGGCTTCCGGACCGTCGTTCGGACCGGCGGCCAGGGCCAGTGCGCCCTTCCCGGCAGCAAGCGACTTCTGCTCACCGTTCAGGCCGCCGGCGTTGGTCGACGAGCCCTTGCCGCCACCGGAGGTGCCGCCGGGCTTCGTGGCCCCGCTGCCGCCGAGCTTGCCGCCGACGCCGGAGGCGAGCTTGTTACCCATGGCCATGCCCGCTCCGGCCCCGGCTCCCGCAGCCAGCGCGGGGAGCATGCTGCTCTTGTCCGGCTTCGGTGCGGTGTTGGTCTCGAGGAACTTGTCCACCAGCTTGGTGAACACCTCGTCCATCGCCTGCAGCACGACCTTGCGCACCCGCATGAGCGCCAAGGTGATGCCGATGATCAGCAGCGAGGAGATCAGGGTCAGGATGACCACGATGATCCCGCCGAGCATGCCTGAGCCCCACAGGCCGTCCTGGGACATCCAGGCCGACACCGGTCCGGAGATGATGTCCGGGATGGAGATCAGCAGCTCCGAGACGAACTGGTAGATGAACAGCGTCACCAGCACCTCGAGGATCAGTGCGACGGAGTAGACGATCACCTTGCTGATCGCGGCGATCGCGCCCAGCGTGGCGAACGGCACCGCGGCCACGAGGCTGAAGGTGCGCTTGACCGCGCCCACCAGCATGCCGATGGCGTACCAGAAGCCGAGCAGGACCATGCTGCCCAGGACGACGCCGGCGTTCTGCCAGTACATGAACTTCGCCGGGCCCGTGCCGACCTGGCTGACCGCCATGTGGTCCTCGCGGGTCAGGCCGCTGGTGACGTTGTTCGAGCTGTACATCGTCATCGAGTCGGGGCCGAAGCCGGTGTTCAGGTAGTTGTACGCCGACAGCGCCGACATGTTGCAGGAAACCGGGGCGTTGTCCGCCCAGACCGAGAACCCACAGCCGTGCTTGGTGCCCTGGGTCGAGAAGCTCGTCGTGTTCCCGCCCGGGTTCGAGGAGGTCAGGCCCTTGCCGCCGACCGCCAGCACCGGGTGGTTGGTCGGGATGTAGTCCGACTCGCCGTGCCCGCCGAAGTTGTCGCTGTCACCGTAGGACTTCTTGTCGATGAACCACTCCTTCTTCACGTCGCTGTTGACCGGCAGGTTGGTGATCGCGCTCTTGATGCCCGACTCGAAGTCCGACGCCGATGTAATTTGGCCCGAGATGTAGCTGTTGAGCATGCCGAAGGTCTCGCCCACGGCGTTGAAGTCACCCGCCGGGCTGCCCTCCATGCCGACCAGGCTGTTCTTCCAGGCCGTCTCGGCATTGGTCGCACCGGGGCCCACGCTGATGTCGCGGAAGGTCGAACCGTGCGCCTGCTTGTTGATCGCCAGTGCCGTCGTGCGCACCGACATCATCGCGTTGTTGCTGGCCTGGCCGTTGTCCCAGGCGATAACGGCCTCATCAGGAACGCCGAGGCGGTCGTTCATCATCCAGGCCTCGAAGTCCACGTACGTGGAGAGCACCACGCGGGTCGGGCCGGCGTGCTGGCCCAGCAGCGAGTCATCGAACTTGTCCAGGACGCCGGTGTACATCGAACCCATCAGCGGAAGGCCCACGCCAATGAAGACGACGCGCACGACGAGCTTCTTGATCGCCGAGCCGCGGTCCATCTTCTTGAACAGCACCAGGCCAATAATCAGGAACCCGATGAAGAGCGGGACCAGCGCCTCCCAGGCGATGGACTGCAGCAGGCCGTACCAGCTTGCGATCCAGTGCTGCAGGCCCGCCAGGACACCGCCGCCGGCCTGGCCACCGGTCATCCCGTCGGCGAGGTCCTGCTGGTGCGCGCTGTTCGTATTGCCGCCGGAGTCCGCGACGCCGGCGACCGCCTGGTAGAACCACATGAACGGGTTCAGCACCTTCAACAGCTGGATGATGAGATAGAACAGCGTGCCCACGGCCAGCGCCATCGCGTAGAGCAGCCAGATCGCGCCGCCGCCGATGAGCGACAGGATCTGTCCACCGATGCCCGAGGACATCGTGTCCAGGCCGAGGTCGGCGTTGGCCGCGCCGAAGTGGGCGTAGTCCACCATGCCGGAGTAGACGTTCTTTCCGCTGCCGCTGGCTGTCGCATTCAGCGTGTCGTACCCGATGGTCTGCGTGGAGCCCGTCGCCTCGGCGAAGAGCCAACCGACTACGTTGAAGAGGCTGAATTCGGAGTCGGCGTAGCCGAGCATGTCGCCGCCCGTCGCCGGGTCGGCGGTGATCGCCCGCCAGTCCTCGTTCATCCGATCCTCGGGCTTGTCCTTGCCTTCGGGAGAGTTCTCCTGACTGAAGTACGTCGAGGCATTCGACGCCAGCTGGTACAGCGAGTAATTGTCGCGGTCCTCGTCGTCGGCAGCGTGCGCCGATGGCGCGAACACCGTCATCAGCAGCGGCACAACCAGTGCCACGAGCAGCGACAGAGCCAGGACGCGCACCAGCCCGCCCCGGGCAGTCGCCGCGGCCCGGTCCCGCGCCGCGAGCGTGATGGTCCCGTTCATCTTTCCCTTCCTGTCTGTCGTGTCCGTGATGGCCGTCATGACTTACCCAGCTTCCGCGGGGCCGTCCCGGCCTTCCTCATGGCCTTCCTGCGGTCGGCCCGCCCCACCTGGTCCTCGGAGCGGTCCTCCTCGGACTCGACGCTCTGGCGGGCACTGGTGAGCTTCGCGCCGGGTGCCGGCTTGTCCTTCATCAGCTGGTCCATCCGGGCCGCCTCGTCGGCCTTGGCGGCCTCCAGACGAACCTGCCTGCGCTGGGCCTCGCGGAAGGGGTTGATCCCCAGCGCGAGGTCGAGGTGGAAGACCACGTTCGACACGTCCCGGCGCAGGTAGGTAAGGTTCTCGCCCTTGGTCGTGATGAGCTGGGCGAGGTCCGGCGGGATCTGCTGGTGCAGCTGCTTCTGGTACTCCGCCACCGTGCGGTCGCGCATCGGCCCGAAGAGCGTGTAGTCCGCGGCGTCGAACTTGTTGAAGTCCGAGTCCGCGAGCATCTTGTCCACGTCGTTGTAGCTGTAGACCACGCGGCCGCCGCGCTCGTGCATGTGGTCGAACTGGTCGCGCAGGTACTTCTTGACGCGGTCGTCAATCTGCTCGGTGCCGTGGATCACCACGGTGTCCCCGAGCCCGAGCTTGCCGACGGCGAAGCCGACGATGTTGACCAGCTGGGCCATGGCCACGCCCTTGCCGCGGCGCATCAGCCGCGAGAAGTCGTAGACCACGCGCCGGGCATCCCGGACCCCGTCCACGGCCGATGCCGTGTGGTTGTTGAACAGGTCGCCGTTCGTGCTGAGCATCGTGTTCGCGATGCCGCGCAGCACGTTGTACGCGCGCAGCTGGTCGGGGTCGGTCTTGCTTGAGTTCAGCAGGGCCTTGTGCGCGGTGTCGAGGTACGAGACGAACATCTGCAGCCGCGGCACCTGCTGGTGCGGGATGTTGACCACGCGCAGGCGGTGCCGCTGGTCTTTGGCGTTGTGCCGCCACATGCCCTGCTCGACGTAGAAGTCGGTCGCCGTGTCCTCCAGCGCGGAGCGGATGATCGAGCCGATTGCCCCGTCCGTGGTCTCGTAGAGCTGCTCAAACATCAGCTTGAGCTTCTCCATCTGCGCGGCGAAGACCGTCAGTTCGTCGTCCTCGTCGCCGAACAGCTCGAAGGGGTTGACGTCACCGCGGTTCAGGTCCACGCGCGAGGTCAGCCGCTCGAAGTTCGGGCCGAGCTTGTCCAGGTCCGCCCCGTCCAGCACGAGGTGGACCACCGAGCCGTTGCCGAGCATGCAGGCCTGCGAGATCTTCGAGCACCACATGTTCGACACACGCTGGCGGTCCAGGTACTCGCTCAGGGTCGCGTCTGCCACGACAACGTGGTGCTCGTACCGGTTCACGTCCATGAGTACGGCCGAGTTGTTGACGTCGCCGACCATGTAGCCGACGTACTCGCCGCCCCGGTCGTTCAGGCCGTTAGTCACCAGCGAGTACGAACCCGCGAGCTCGGTCGAGGTGAAGTGGAAGCCCTTGCCGCGCTTCTTCTCGTTGTTCTTGAACAGGCCCGAGAGTTCCTGGCGCTGCTCGCCGGCGTACGCCGCAGCCTTCAGCGTGCCGAAGCGGTCGATGTACAGCCGCGTGACGCGGTCGATCGAGTCGTCCAGCGTCTCCAGGTCCGGAGCCTTGAGAAACAGGCGGTTGTGCACCGACAGGTAGCTCGCGCCGTCCTGGATCTCGCCGATGGTGACCTCAAGGTCGGAGGAGATCTTGGCGGCCTTGCGCTTGGAAGAGGTCGTGCCGGTCTCCTCCTGCTCGTTCGCGTCAAGGCGGTCGAGCTTCTCCGACTGCTTGGTGAACGAATCCACCCACTTCTCGTCCATCCGGCGCACCTGCTCCAGGACGACCGCGGTGACGCGCTCGTCGAGCCCGTCCGGGATCCGGTCGATGCCCCAGAACGCGGCGAAGTTGTCGTGCGCGGCGTCGTCGTGGAAGAACGCGAGCACGCACGCCACGGAACCGTCGACCTCGAAGTAGTCGGAGCGGAAGACGTACTTCTCCCGAGGCTTGAGCGCCAGCAGGTGCGGATACGAGTCGAACCGCCCCTCCAGCTTCTTTATCTCCTGGCGGCGCTGCCACCAGTTCTTGTTCGGCTCGGCCACCTCGGCCGGCTCAGCGGCGACCGCCGGCGCGGTCACCTCGGACGGCTCCGCCGTCCCGCCCGTGGCGGGATCGCCGTCGAGAGCGGCCTCCAGTTCATCCACGCCCGGCACGGCCGTCGCGTCCCCGCCCCGGGGCTTCTTCCCCGGAATGCCCAGCTGCGCGCGGGCCTTCGTCATCAGCGCCATGTCACCCTTCGTCCTTCCTTTGTTCGTCCAGCTCGGCCCGGTCAGTTCAGTGAGGCCTTGAGAGAGTGCAGGTCGTCCTCGATGCCCTGGTAGAAGACCCGCAGCATGGGCTCGGTCTCCTCGCGGTCGAGGACCGTAGCCTCCTTGATCATCAGCGCGGACCCCTCGACCTCGGACTGCAGCACCATGTGCGCCCGGCGCAGAGCGTCAGCGCTCTTGCCCTTGAGCAGCAGGTACTGGTGGATCGAGGTGAACTTGCCACCGACGTGCTGCGTGAGGATGTCATACTGCTCGTTCTGCAGCTCGATCAGGTCAGGGTCGCGGACCGCGAGGGCGTGGTTGCGATGCTCGAGCGAGGCCACCTGGTGGTAGATCCGCTGCGGCTCCTTCGTGGTGACGAAGGCCCACTCGCAGTTCGTGTCGATCTTGCGCCAGAAGGCGTCGACCCGGTCCAGGATGCCGATGCGGTCCTCGTCGAAGAGCAGGTACGACGCTGAACCGACGACCAAGTAGACCTGCCCCTCACCGCCGTCGGAGAAGTGGATCCGGCCGTCCTCCTCGATGCCGTCGATACCGACGATCGAGTAGAAGTCGCTCGGGTCCGAGCTGCGGCGGGTGAAGACGTTGCGTGCCCGGGACGGGGCGTATGCCAGCAGGGCGGGCACGTTCATCGCCCGCAGCTCCTTGGTCTTGGTCATGCCGCCGAAGTAGACGATCAGTGCCAGGCCCCAGATGACGAAGAGCGTGATGAACACCGGACCCGAGCTCGCCACGAAGGTCTGCGTCACCGCCCACAGCAGCGCCAGCGCGCCCCCGCCGAAGAAGAACAGCTGCTTGATGGGGGAGGGCTTGGCCGCCCAGCCGCCCTTGCTGAGCGTGATCTCGTGGTCGAGGAACGACCTGTTGAGGCTCGTCGGCACCTTGTACGACATCTTCGCCATGAATCTCTCCCTGCTGCCACCACTGATTTGTCTGCGCCTGTCCGAATGCCCTCATAGATGAGGGATACATGACTACTCTACCTTAGATAGACCTATCGAATTGAGCGCGACTGACGCAAGAATGGCACCGCCCAGCGACTCGGACGTGCGATCCGATGCCGTCGGGCGGTACCGTGGCGTGCTGATTTACATGGACGGGCAGTCTATCGGACTGGCATCCGAATAATCATTCAGGAACGAGTCCGCGCAACCTCAGCCGAAGGAGGGGACGAGCTTCTTCTTGCCGCCCTCGTTCCTCCACTGAAGCTCGGCGTCGAACTTCTTTCCCTTGCTCGAGGTGAAGCCCGTACCCTTGATCGTCTTGCCCGCGGCCAGTGCCGCGAGCTGGTCGTCGGTGAAGGCAACCCCGCACCAGCTCTTCGGCGGGGAGTCCAGGGAGGCCTCGAAGTCAGGCACGATCTTCTTACCCTCACCCTTCTTCTCCTCCCGGAAGAAGACCTTGCACTGGAAGCGGTTGCCCTTCTTTGAGACGAAGTCGCTTGACTCGACGCCCTCGCCAACCATGAGGCGGTCGATCTCCTCGGGCGTAAAGGTGTAGTGGCACCAGGACGCCGGCGGCAGCGCGTTGCCGCTGGCGTCGCGCCGGCCGAAGCCGAGCTTTTGGAACCCGACGAACTTCCGGCCCTTGAAGGTGCCCTCGCCAAGCTCGCCGAAGACCTCATAGGCCTTGCCCGTGGTGCTCTTCGCCGAAAACTCGATCGTCTCCCCGGCCAGCAGCCGGGCGACCTCGTCGTCGGTGAAGCGGTGGCCGCCCCACTCACGCGCGAACACCACATCCTTGCCCGTCTTGGCCCAGGTGCCCTGCGCCCGCTCCTTCCGGGTGACGGCCTCCTCCTTGAGCCCCAGTGCGGAGCGCATCGTCGCGGCGTTCTTCTGCATGGTCGCGATGTCCTCGCGCACCCAGTCGGCCACGACCGCGAGGCGCTCCTCTGCGCTCGGGCCGGTGCCTACGGCAATCTCCTTCATATCGGCATAGACCTTCTCGGTCAGCGCCAGGTCGCCGATCCGGGTGCCCGGAAGCAGCCGCCAGCTCATGTCCCCGGCCTCGGCGAGGGTGAGCTTGCGGCCCTTCTCCAGCAGCAGCGGGTACTTCGTCTTCGTCGAGGTCACCTCGGAGTACGTCGAGGTCCGGGTGGCACCCGTGCCCACGTCGCGCTTCTCCAGCTGCTTCATCAGCCACTTCATGCTCGGGTGCTCGGGGCGCTTGTTCGCACCCTCGAAGACGAAGGGCTCAGCGTTGGTGCCCAGGCCCTTGGCCGACTCGTTCTCGTCGCCCTCGGCGGTGTCGTCGCCGGCGTCCGGATCGAACACCGCCTTCCAGCCCGCCGACATGGGCACGTTGGCGATGCCCACGAAGTCCGGATAGTCCTTGACGTGGCCCTTCTGCTGCTCGTAGACGTAGTCCTCGGCAATCATCGCCAGGTAGTTCTTGCCCAGGGTCTCGTAGATCAGGCGGCCGGCCTTGCCGAAACGCTGCTCGACGTCGTCCAGCGAGGACGGCACCTTCGGGCCGGGACGGTTCGCACCGTGCGCCCCCTGCGGCTTCACGTGGGCCTTGCGCGGCTCGCGGTGCGTCAGATGCTTGCGATCCACCCCGACCACGCCGGCGATCTTGTCCACCAGAGGCGCAAGCTCGTTGAACTGCTCAGGCGTGATCGTTTTGTCCTCGGTGCGCGGGTAGCTCACGACCTGGGCCTCGTACATGGACTGGTAGGTCGAGAGCACCAGCTGGGCCTTGATTCCCTTGCCGACCAGGATGGACGAGAGTGCGGCCAGGTCCAGCAGCTTCGGTGGCGGGGTCTGTTTCGTCGCCTTGCCGTCGAGCACGACGGGGGAGGGGTCGTACTGGTTCGGCACCTGGTCCTTCTGGTCGAACCGCGGCTCCTCCGGGTTCGTGTACATCACGTCGTTCTCGTCACGGAACCGGTTCTGGAAGAACGGCTTCTTGACGTAGTCGTTATACGCCTTCAGCTGGTCGCCGACGAGCTTGACCATCGCCGACTTCAGCCGGCCCTGGCGCAGCACCGTGTCCTGCCCGGACTGGCGGGCCATGTTCGTGGCGATGCGGGTGAACTGCATCGAGAGCAGGTCGAACTGTGAGCGGTAGCGCGCCTTGCGGTACTCGTCGAAGTCCAGGAGTGACGGAATGACCTTGCGCGCGGCGAAGGCCTTCTGCAGCGAGGCCGGAGCCTCATCAGTGAAGTACATGCGCGACCACTTGCCCGGCTTCAGCCCCAACTCGAGGAAGGCATTGACCGCGATCATGCCGCCCTCGCCCGTGGGGTCGACGTCGGTGGCGATCACGATCTCGTCGCACTTGCCCAGGGTCCGCTTCACGTCCGCGGCGACAGCGCTCGCGTTCTTGATCACCTCCAGGCTCCAGTCCAGCTGCTGAGGGTCCCAGGGCAGGTTGCCCAGGTCCCAGGTCCGGTACTTCCCGGCCACGTCCGGATCCGCCACCATCCGGTGCGGATCGACGAACTCGTACAGGTGCCCCCGGGCGTGGGCGATGACGAACTGCTCCCCGTTGTACGTGCCGTTCATGCCGCCGAGGGCTGCAGCGAAGTGCCGCGCCGCGCTCGGCTTCTCGGTGAGGATCCCGACAACCATCATGACTCCCTTTCGTCGGTGACTCATAAACCAGTCGACTCATAAATCAGTCACAAGTCTATCGATAGAATGAGTTGAATGGCGAGTCTAAGCGAGTCGCACAGCGAGTCGAATGGGAGCGGCGAGACCCGCGCCGGCACGCCGGTCAGAGAGGGCCTGGATCATTCACGGCGACCCCGGATCGAGGTAACGTCTATAGAGTCGCCACCCGCTCACGCCCGACCCAGGAGCACGAATCCCATGGCCCTCGACCACGCTTTCCTGCGCACACCACAGGACTTCAGCAGCATGCTCATCGAGATGCAGGAGGGCAGCTGGCCGCCGGACGAGGCGGACATCATCCGTATCGCCCAGGGGTGCTCGATGCTGATCGAGTGCATCGATGCCTGGGAGAGCGCCACGCACGGCAAGAACGTCTTCGACGTCGCCCGCGGAGAGATCTGCACGGCCGACGTACGGCGGCTCCTCGCCCAGGAGGTCTCACTGAGCTACGAGGGCGACGTCGCGGTGCTGCTGGTGCCGCCTGCGGACGAACGTGTGCGCGTGGAAATCCGTGCCGACGTCGACGAATACCAGGGCCTGCTGCGCCGTCCGGAGATGGTCCTGGATTGGGAGCAGGATGGTAAGCAGCACGAGCACTACATCTCACTCAAGCCCAAGGGCGCGCACTGGTACATGCTGTCGCAGCTGCGTGACGACATGAAGGAAGGCCGGCTCACCGTCCGGTCCTAGCTCCGCCTCAGCCGCGCCAGAGCTCGAGCGACTCCCAGCCCACAGGCGCGCCCATCGACTCGATGGTCAGGGCGTGTGAGACCGGGAATTGGCGAAGCAGAGCCGCCAGCCGACCGGACCAACCGGTGTCCGGGTCGATGGCGCGCAGCAGGTACGCGATTACGGCCAGGGCGTTGTACGTGCCGAAGACACCCTTGGCGGTCTGCTCATCGCGCAGGTGGTCCAGCACCGGCACCACTCCGACCTTCGGCCGCGACGGCGCGTTCTGGAGCTTGCGGTTGAACAGTCGGGCATGGTGGGCAGCGACGTTCCGCACGTAGTTCAGGCTGGCGAGCCAGCTGATCATGACCTTCTTCGTCGGCACGCCGAACTCACGGGCAATCTCCTCGGCATCCTGCTGGTGCATGCCGCGGTAAAGCACGCACAGGTGTCCCAGCTCAAGGATCTCCGTCAGCGCCCACACCGGCATCCTGTCGTCGTACTTCTGCCTGAAGTGCTCCACGAACTGCTCGTCGGAGCTGGCCCGCCGCTCGTTGACGCGCTGGAGCCAACGCACATGCGGGCTCGGCGCGGGATCCCGCACATCGGTGCTCTCGGCTGTGAAGGCCTCGGTGAAGCACTCCGGGTCCTCGTAGGCGAAAGGGGACCGGCGGCCGAGGACATAGCCGATCCGCATCCGCGCGGCGACCTCGATGCGTTCGACGCCGTCCATGACCAGCATGCGCAGCTGCCGGTCGAAGTCGATGATCTCCTCAGCGTGGCGCAACGTCGTGCCCGGCCGGTAGCCGCTGAGCACCCGGATGCGGGAGCGCCCGTCCTCGTCGGCGTAGCGCTCGGACTCGCGGAAGGGGTAGAGGTAGCCGGTGAGGCGGTAGTAGCCGACGGCACCCAGCAGCACGGCTGCCCGGTCCCCGACGTCGGCCCCGTGCCACGCCAGCCGGTCGATCTGCGCGTCGACCGACAGCCATGGCTTCGCGTACTCCGCCACGTTCCTCCCCCTGAAAAGAAAATCAGCCCGCGCCTTGCGGCAACGGGCTGATCGTGATGGCTATAAAGTAGCACGGATCGTCTGTCCATGCATCGCTGATGCTGTACGGCGCTGATCACCGTCCGGAGGTCGGCAGCGCGACGCCCAGACGAACCCGGTAGGCCTTCAGGACCTTGCCGAGCGTCTTCAGGTTCTCCGGATGGTCTACACCGGACTCCAGCTCCCTGATCCGGATCGGACGGACGCCGGCGACCTCGGCGACCTGCTTGTGGGAGGCCTTCCCCCGGAGCTTGACCAACAGGTCCGGCAGGTCCTCGTCAAGGTCCTCGAACATGCGGAACTTCTCGGCGGTCCCCATGCGGGTATGACCCAGGTGCCAGTGGCCACAGTGTCCACAGCTGTACCAGCTCGTCGAGGGATCCTCGCGGAGCCGGTCCGGAATCTCGCCCTCGCTGCGGTAGCGGCGCTTGAAGACCTTCTTCCCTTCGCGCATGGTCGTGCACTCGCGCGGGGCGTCCTCGGCCCGGGAGGCGGGGTTGGACATCCCCGCGCACCGGGGAGCGCAGTACAGCCCGAGCAGCACCGGGTCCTGGGGACGCAGCCCCAGACCCTTGCCACACCCCTTGCACCGCTGTCTCTTCGGGAACAGCACCTCAGCCACGCCCGGCCTCCTTCATTTCTGCGTTGCCGGACCGGTCGTCGCGGCCCTCCTCAGCCTTCTTCCTGGCGCGCCTCTCGCGCGCCGCCGCCCGGATCCGGGCGCGGTAAGCGGGGTCATCGCGGTACCGCTGCCGCTGCCGCTGCTTCTTGCGCTCGGCCCGCTGCGGGTCCGCGGCGATGTACCTGGCGCTGGCAGCAGCCTGGTCGGCCCGGAACTGCGGGTCCTGGCGGTACCGGCGGGAGTGGTCGCGCTTGCAGGGACGGCACACCCAGGTGCCGTCCTTGGCCCAGTAGCCGTTGTCGGCGTCCATCGTGTGCCCGCGGGCACAGGTACGGCTGCCCGGCCGGCGCAGCGGCTTGGCCCCCTTCTGCATGTGCCCGGGGTTGACGCAGGCACTGCGACCACAGGCCATCCGCAGGATCTCGTCCTGCGTCAGGGACCCGAGCCCGAGCTCCTGCTGCAGGGCCTCCCAGGCGTATCGGCGCGGCGTGACCGAGGACCGGCCGTTCGACAGGCCGAAGCGGCCCGAGGCGGTCCAGACCCAGCAGCCTGTGCCGTCGAGCCTGCCCGCCTCCTTATCGACCTTCTCCCAGAACCGCTCGGCGTAGGTCGCTGTACTCCTGTGCGTGGCGGTGCTCACCGGATCGGCCGCCCTTCCCGCTCGCGCTCGAGCTTCGCCTGCTTCTTCGTCGCCTCCCGCACCCGGTCCCGGACGAAGACCGCGTCCTTGTGCGTGATCGGAGCCTCGTGGACATTGTGCGAGCCGCGCAGGAAGTTGCTCGTGCGGTCCGCGATCGAGTACGCGAGTGCCTGCTCGATCGCCGCGCTGGTCTCCTTTACCTCACCCAGCTGCCCGTGCAGCGCGGCCAGGCCTTGGGTCTGCTCACGGCCCATCTGCTCCAGGGCTTCCATGCGCGCCGCGATGCTGCCCAGCAGCGGATCACGGGAGCGGAACAGCTGCGCCGCGCGCCGGGTGGCAGCATCGGTCGCCAGTCCAAGGTCGAGCTGGGCCAGCAGAAAGGCCGTGACCAGGCTTGCCTGGCTCAACCGCTCGGTGAACTCGCGGGCCGCCGTGTCGCCGACGCCGAGCTCACGGACGGCCGCTGAGCGCAGCTGCTCCCGCAGCGCGCCGACGATGGCCTCGGGCAGGGCCCGGACGGCAGGCTGGCTCTTCACGCCGTCGAGCCGGAAGCCGCTCTGTGGCAACGACTCGCTGCCCTCGTCCCCTCCGCCGGAGCCGCCCCTGGCCGCCGCAGACTGCACGGCCTCCTGATGGTCGGTGTGCTGGAGCGGGACGGGCGGGAGGAGGTTGGCATCTTCCGGCGGCGACACCGGGAGGGCCGCGGGGTGTGCTTCGGCGTCTGCGTCGTCGTGCACCTGCGGCATCGCTGCTGTGTCCACGACGACGGCGTCGCTCTGGGCCGGGGGAGTGGCGCTGCCTGCTCCCGAGCCTCCCCGCTGGCCGGCACCGGTGTCCCGGTCAAGGTTCTCGGCGCTCTGCTGCGGGGCCTCATCCTTCTCCGGCGTGTCCTGCTCCGGCTCCGCCGGCTGTGCCCGTTCCTGGGCCCGCTTCAGGCCCTCGCTCCCGCCGGTCCGGTACGCATCGAGGAAGGACGTGTCGACGTCCATCAGCTCGTCGGTGGACGGCATGATCTCGTTCAGCCCCTGGCTCACGTCAGCTCCCCGTTCTCCTCGTCCAGCAGATAGTTGTCGCCCCTGGTCAGCCCGAGCAGGGAATCGAAGCCCATGGTCACGACCCGCTCGAGGTTGGCGTTGTTCGTCGAAAGCGCCTTGAGCTCGTCGACGACCTGGTTGATGCGCGCGGTGAGCAGATCAGGGATGTCGAAGTCGAGATTCTCGCGCCGGATCTTCTCGGCGATCGCCTCGGCGTAGTACTCGTTGGCGGAGGGGTAGCCGCGCCGCTGCGCCCAGTACTCCGCCCGCTGCTTCTCGTCCGAGGACAGGCGGGTAAAGACCCGCTCCCTGCGGTCGCTGCCGTTCTGGTCGATGCTCGGTCCACCGGACCTGGTCGCAGCCCGCGCAGCGGGAGGCGCAGCCTTCGGCTCGTCGACGACGGTCATGTCTGGCCTCTCCTGTCATATTCGACTGATGTACGAGTCCATTCTAACGTCATTCGATTGTCTGTCACGAATGATTGGGCAATGACTTGTGACAGACCTTTGCGGAGAGGTCGGGCAGAGAGGTGGAGTCATCTGCGTCACCCGGTCAGCGCCTGATCGCGTGTCCCAGGCGGCCTCGGTTCCTCGACCCCAAGGCCGGGGCCGCTGAACGTTGGTTCGCACCTCCCGTTCGTGCGAAAAAGAGAAGGCCCCGACGCGCACGAAGCGCACCGGGGCCTTTATTCCTGCCTGCAGTCCCTGAGCCCAGGCCTGTCCGGTCCGCCCGGCATTTGCTCCACGTTGCGTGCCGTTCCCGCCCGGGCGTACGATTCCATCGAACATATGTTCGAAAAGGAAGTGGACATGCAGGCCTCGCAGCCAGAACCGTTGGCGCTCGACGAGCCGCTGATACTCCCGTTCGCGCCGGAAGCCGTCGCCTGCGGCTTCCCCAGCCCTGCAGAGGGATATTGGTCCGGGGACCTTGATCTTGTCCAGCACCTGGTCCGGGACCCAACATGTACATTTGTCTGGCGTGCAGCCGGCCATTCCATGACCGGAGCCGGAATCAATGACGGCGACCTGCTGCTCGTGGACCGGGGGATCGATCCCGTTCCGGGCAAGATCGTGATCGCCGTCGTTGACGGCGAATACACCGTCAAGCGGCTGGACGTCATCCAGGGACGTACCGTTCTCGTGGCAGAGAACCTTGACTATGCGGACATCGTTCTCCACGAACACACCGAGATGTCAGTCTGGGGCGTGGTCACATGGATTCTGTCTCCTGCGAAAACCAAACGTGGTGTCAGACCCCGCCTATAGTCTCCAGCCGTGGCAATGACGACTCTCACCCCAGCACCCGATCAAATCGCTCTCGTAGACTGCGTCTCCTTTTACGCCAACGCGGAGCGCGTCTTCGACCCCACGCTGCATGACCGGCCGACCCTTGTCCTCTCGAACAATGACGGCTGTGTGGTTGCCGCGTGCCCGCTGGTGAAGGAGCTCGATCCTGACATCATGGGCAAGCCGTGGTTCAAGATCCGCGGCTGGTGCCAGGCCAAGGGCGTCGAAGCCAGGTCATCGAACTATGAGCTCTATGGCTCGCTGAGTGCACGGGTTGCCACCATTCTGGGCCGCTTCAGTGCGTGGCAGGAAGTGTATTCGATCGACGAAAGCTGGCTGAAGCTGCGGGGCGCTCCTGAAGAACTCGAATCACGGGGACAGGAGATCCGACGGACTGTCCTCCAGCTGACCGGAATTCCTGTCCGCGTCGCGATCGGTCCCACGAAGACCCTCGCCAAGGTAGCGGCTCTCGGCATCAAGAAAAACCCCGCGTTCAATGGTGTTCTCGATCTCCGGCGGTTTTCGGAGGAGCAGCTTGACCGGATCCTTGACTCCCTCCATGTGACTGACCTCTGGGGCGTCGCCGGGCGTAACGGCAAGCGCCTGGCTGCGCTCGGCATCCACACGGCCAGAGAACTGCGCGACGCTGATGCCAAATGGCTCCGCAAACGGTTCTCCGTCGTCATGGAAAGAACCATCCTGGAGCTGCGCGGGCAAAAATGCATCGAGCTGGAGACCCAGCCGCCGGCTGCCAAGGACCAGCTGATCTATTCCAGGAGCTTCTCACGCAAGCTTACGGACCCTGACGAGATGCATCAGGTTCTGTCGATCTACGCCCAGCGGGTCTCAGCACGTCTTCGGGCCCAGGGGTCCGTCGCCGGCGTGCTCTCGGTGTGGGCTTCGACCGGCTGGGCCGACGAAGGAACCGTCCCGCATTCAGCCCACCGGGCTGTTCCGCTGGCCATGCCGACCGATGACCCGATCGCGCTTACGAAAGCTGCCAGTGTGATCCTGCCTGATCTGTTTCCGACCGCCGGTATCCGCTACGCCCGTGCAGGAGTTGTACTCACGGGACTGCGCGCGGGTGACGGCGTTCAGTTCCTACCTGTGTTCCAATCCGAATTCGAAGATCGGGGAGTAGGGAAGGTACTTGACGAAATCACGAGAAAGCTCGGCGCGCAGGCAGTGGGTGTGGGCCTGGGTGGCATGAAGACCCCGCCGGCGTGGGAGATGAAGCGCGCCATGCTCTCGAAGCGCTGCACGACCCACTGGGACGAGCTGCCGGTCGCTGTGGCATAGCGGGGTAAGGGAAGCGCAGGACCTCAACAGCACCCGCGCCGGCAGCAAACTCGAGCAGCGACCTGCCACATTAAAGCGCGGCTTCGAGTTCCTCCGAGGAATACCCGAACATGTAATCCTCATCCTTACCGTGTGAGGCCCAGATCTGAGCTGCATCGTAAACACTCAGCGCCTCGCTGTCGTCATCGTCATCGTCATCTAGACCGTAGCGACACTCCAGGCAGTACATCTCGGAGTAAACAAACTTTTTCACCAGGGGCGTCCCACAGTTGGGGCACGGGGGCGTTTCACCCTCGTAGACATCGATCTCGTCCCAGCTTTTTTCCTTCTTCGCAAGGAAATCAAAGATACCCAAAGGCCCTACCGTCCCAATACGTCCCGCCGAAGCCGTTTCTGATATGACATAAACCGCTGACGACAAGCACAACCGCAATTTTCGACACGGTCAGTATCGCATGCGCCTGTTAGGTACTACCTCCACGCGAGTAAGGCGATACCTGGACGAACTTTGTCTCGGTGCCGCCGGGACCGTAGTGCTGCACGCGCTGGTGCCCGCTGACATTATGCTCGGTCGGAGACTTTCTGCTGGCCTCCTCGCCGATGCCCTCGAAAGCCGCCTCCGTGAACTCAGGGATTTTCTCCCAGACCGCCGCGCTGACCTGCTTGAATGCTTCGGGCGACCTCAGTGTCAACAACGTGACCGCGCCAGCAGCCGCAAGAGCGCCAACGGCGAGACCTGTCTTGAAAGCCGGATGCTCCTTGATCCGCTGCCAGCGGGTCGGGCCCTGGCTCATATCCTGCTCGCAGGCTCCGGCGGCCTCAGGGTTGGGCACTTCAATGGGCTCAGACTGGACTGACTTGTCCTCGGGCTGCTGAAGACGTGATGGATTGAGCGGCTGCGCCCGATCGAACGGGCCTTCTTGATCATGACCGGGCACTCAGGCAGTCTATCCTTTACCGGCAATCCCAGTCTCGCTCCGGTCTTAGGCAGGCTACTCACTGCGCATGCTGTTACTTGACAACTTTCTCTTCTCCAACGGACAGAGGACGGCCGGGCAGGGCTCTATGCTCAGAGCTATGGAGGTTGAATTGACCATTGAAGATGCCCAGGGCGAAATGATGCGCGTCAGCGCGACGGGCCCCGACTATGGCACCACCCTGGCCGCGGCGAAGGCCAAAATCCCGGAAGGATCCCGGATGATCATCATTCGCGTTCCGGACCGTGAGGTGTAACCGTTTCAGTATGCTCCTCCGCCCGGATACCCTGCTGAACTCACCTGGCCCCTTCCCAGCAAGGTCCTGGTCCGGCCTGAAGCAAGCAGTCCGGCATCAGGAAGCACCAGCCATACAACCAAGACAGCGCCCGTCAAGGTTGGTCATTGCCAGGTCTGGCCACACCAGCAACGGCCCTCTTTGTGTTCCTGGATGACCAAGACCCGTTCCTCGCCGAGCAGAATGATGTCTTCGTAGCTGAGCATGCCTCCAGTGCAGCATCGGTTGCCGACTGCCGGTAGGGGAGTCCTGGCGTATGTGGAAAACCGCAGGGACGATCAAGCTCGTTCCGGTATGCCCAGCCGCCTCGATCCGGTGCCCTTCAACCTCCGTCCGAACCGGGCCTATCATGAGGGAGGGGGACACCTATTGGCCGCTTGTCGGGACAGGTCATGGCACCACACAACGCGAATAGGCGGGACAACCGCATCCCTGGAATTGCAACATTGCGCCCCGGGCACCGCATCAGGGAAATACGCCAGGACCTCCATGACCGACACCCTGCCCGGGCCCGCTACCAGGTCATTGCTGCTCATCATCCGTTAGCCGGCGGGGCACCCCTTGTGCCCCCGGCCTCGCATGAATATCAGATCCGTCTCTACGCGCGGTCCCGCAGCGGAGACGTAAGGGTGCGACTCGCCGCGGTTAGGGAGGCCATAGCAACCTCGCCATATGTCTGGGAGGACCTTACCGACGATGGTGTGCGGGAATGGGTTGAGCCTTCGATTGAAGACGATGTGCTGTTGGCGGCTGCACTGGTGTCTCTGGGAACTTTGAGCGCCGAGGAACGCCCTTATTTGGGCAAGTTCGTGGTCGAGGAGATCTACGAGATTCTGACAAGTGCAGAAGCGGCTTACTGGCACCGGGCCGTATCAGGCCGCCGCCGGCACTGACCGAATCAGCCTGGTTCCGAGATCCTAAGCTCTCAGAGCGGACCAAACGTCGTTCTTGAACCTATGAAGCATGGGCCTCTCGGCTGAACTCTGCAAGAATCACGGCATGGTCGACCGCACTGCGTCCGATGAGCACTACGTGCTTGACCTGTGCGATGGCGTCCTCGGCATGAGCAGCTGTCGCCAAGCGACGTTCGATTGGCTCCGCGGCGACCCGTCCCCTTTGCGACCCCTCGGCACCAAGCTACCCGTGGACGGCTTTTGGTCCGATCTCAAGCTCGTCGTCGAGTTCCAGGAGGAGCAGCATTCGAAGCCGTCGCCGTTCTTCGATCGGCGGCAGACCGTCTCTGGTGTCGGTCGCGGCGAGCAACGTCGCCTCTACGACGAACGCAAGCGCCTTCTTATCCCCGAACATGGATTGAAGCTCGTTGTGATCGAGAAGTCCGCGTTCATCGTCAAGTCGAAGCGGATCCGGCGCGACCCGACGAGGGACATTGCCGTGGTGCGCGCGCACCTCGGCAATGCGCAGCCAAAACGGCTCTAGTGCCGACGTCGCCATCGAAGTGCTGTGACGCGGACTCCGCTCTGGAATGCTGCCATCTGGGGCTTGCTATGACTTCGGCAGCCTTGTGAACAGGAAAAGAAGAACCGGTGCGAGTATGCACCGGTTCTTCTTTTTGATCGGTAGAAGCCAATCAACGGCAGGACGAAAACCCGCGATGGATGAGCCTCAGACCTTTGCGCTGGCCGTGCAGTCCACGAGTGCCGAGGTGAAGTCCTTCGACTTCCAGATCTTCTTGTCCTCGTCCTTCGGCAGGAAGTCCGAGATCGATCCGGTCCCTATTGGTGCGCCGCCGGCGAGGAAGCGCAGCGTCTCCTGCGAGAACCCTGCCTGGAAGACGACGCCCGCCAGGCAAGCGCCCGAGGCTGCGTAGGTCTTCTTCTGATCCTCGTTCAGCGCATAGGAGGAGAACGTCGAAACGAGCCCCGCGGTCAGCTGTGAGGAGGAGTTGATGCTCGCGCCCTGCGGCACCGGGAACTTCGGCGTAAGATCCGGCTGCCGGGCCTGGGGGAGCTCCTGTCCCTGCTTCGGCGGCACGTAGACCTGATCCTTGCCGTCCTTGCTGGTCGTGGCAAACGGGGCCGGGGTCGGCGGGATCACCGCGTCGACGCAAGCGTCGAACTTGTCGCGCAGCTCGGGGGAGAGCATGATCGCGGCGTCCATCGCGCTGACCTCGCGCAGGCCATTTGCCACCGCGGCGATGTCGTCGCTGCCCTTGCCCACGATGTAAGCCTGCGCGGCGTCCGAGAGCTTCTTGTCCTGGACGGCGCGGACCAGGCACGCGCCGCCGTCGGCGCTCTTGGCCCCGGTGCCCTGGAACACGAGCCGGTCCAGCGCCTTGCCGAGGTCCTCGCTTGTCACCTTCGCCGCGCTGGTGCTCGGGCTCGGCGATGGCTGCGCCGTCTCTGAACCGGCGGAGCATCCGGCGAGCAGGCTGCCCAGCACCGCCAGTGCGGCGGCGGACAATGCCGCCTTCCTCGTCATCGGGGTCTTCATCGCCATGGCCTCTCCTGTCGGGTCGATGTCTGCGCCGGATGGCACAGAGCCCGCATCCGACTGGTCTTCCAGTACATCTTATCCGATAGGTCAATCGAATGGTCTATCGGTTGATGCGCGAAAAGCGACACAAAAGACGGCTGACAGAAGGTCTGCGCCAGGCCCTGGCGATGCCTGGTATCGCCAGGGGGCAGCTGGGCTGGGAGGGATCAACGGAGTTGATCCGGACGGGTGCTCGACGCGTCCCGAGCGCGTCACCCGGTCCCTGGTGGGCCGGGTCGGGACGGCATGCCGCGCCCGGACGACGCCGACCCGAGAGAGGGACTGCCAATGACCCGGACGACTGTGCCGACGGACCTGATGCCGCGCTGCCAGATCGCGGACCCGCAGGTGCAGGAGCACCTGCCGTGCCAGCACCACGAGAGCGGCGGCGTCCAGTGCGAGAACCCCGATCCGCACACGGACGATCACTGGATCTCGGAGCACACAATTTCCCACGCGCTGGCCGGAAACGCCTACGCCTGCACGGCATTCGACCCCGCAGAGCCGGCCCGAGCCGTCCAAGGGCCTGTCCAGACCTACACCGAACAGCAGATGGTCGACGCGCTCCTGCGCTGCGCCGCGGACCGGGACAGCCTCCCGCGCAACGACTACATCCGCCGCAGACACGACGACGAACCATCCGCGCCGCTGCTGGAGCGCCGGTTCGGCTCCTGGAATGCAGCCCTGGAGAGAGCGGGCCTGAACACCACCGAGCAGCCGCTGCACTTCCAGGGCGCGACCACGAAGTGGACCGAGGAGATGATCCTCGACGCCCTGCGCGAGTGCTGGATCAAGACCGGCTCCATCGCCGTGCTCGCCTACGAGGCCTGGCGCACCGGCGGCACCGACGGCATTTGCCGGACCCATGTCCCGCCGGCGGCCACCATCCGGTTCCGGATGGGCAGCTGGTCGCGGGCCACGCTGCTCGCCGTGGGCTGAGCCGGCGGCCCTGGCGCGGGTGGCTGCCATCCCGCTCATCCCACTGACCGCACACAGACCGAAGGACTCCATCTTGACGATCGCCCGCTCCCTCCATGACGTCATCGACGACGCACCGCCGTCGGACGCCATCGCGCAGCAGATCCAACTGCAGGCCGCCGCTGCGCTCCTGCCCGAACAGGAGTGGTGCGGCGGCTGCACCCCCGGGAACGATCCGGTGCCCGACGTCGAGGGCGGCATCCCCGGCATGCCGCAGGACGTCGTCCTGCGCACGACGGAGCCGCTGCCGCTGCCCGCGGACTGGAAGGCCGTCTGGGGCCCGGCCCCGCTCTACGACATCGCCTACCTCGCCTGTGGGCACACCGTTGCCCGCCGGGCCTCCTGACCCGGGGCAGGGATGCAGCGACGCAGCGCAGCTGCGCCGGGGGACTCATCGACTGAACCACCGACCAGCGAAGGAGCGTCCCGCTCATGCCCATGACACCACTGCAGAGCTGGGCCCTCATCGTGCTGCTCGCCGTCTTTGTGCTCGGGCTCATCTGGCTCTACGCCGAGGCCGAGGCTGCGCTCCGGCGCAGACATACAGACAAGGCGGCAGCACAGCAGCCGCAGGCCGAGGAGGCAGACAGCTCGCTCGTTCCCATTCCTGTACCCACCGCCCGCCCGACCCTTCGTCTCATCCAGGGGCAGGGCCACCAGGGCTCCGCGAGGTCCCGTCGCGGTCCCGCCGGGGAATCTAAAGAGACCCCTTCCGGCCCCCCCTGGCCTCCTGCGGGGCTGGGTCAAGACTTCATGCGGCCCACTGCCGCACCACGAACAGCCCCGGGCCGTCGCGAGAAGCGCCGGACACACCGTTCCTGCCGCAGCCCGGCAACGAAGCCACGGCGGCCCGGGGTCAACAACCATTCACCTGCCTGTGCAGGCATCGAAAGCGAGAAGAACCATGGACCAGACCATCGCACCGCCCGTCATCAAGCACAGCGTCGCCGTCGACTTCGGCGTCATCGAGCTCACGGGCACCCTGCAGCACGCCGACGCCCAGCGCAGCCTCGTACTCCTGACCGACGAGGCCCCCGAGCGCATCTCGGTGAACCTCGAGGCATATGGCCTCGTAGCCGGCCCGGGGCGAGTGTTCATCAAGGACTGGTCGGAACACGCTGGCCTGGCCGAGCGCCTGCAGGAGGCGGGGCTCGTGCGCATCATGCGCTCCGTGACCGTCGGTCCGTTCGCCTCCACCGCCCACGAGGTCGAGGTCACGCTCTGATGGCCGCGGACACCCATGCGCTGAGCGTCCTGAAGCTGAGCACCGGCCACCTCGAGAAGATCGAGCAGCTCCAGGGACGGATGCTCGCCCTCGGCGAGGAACAGCTGGAGGTCGAGCGCCGCCAGCTCGAGGCCCAGGACACGCAGAACGTCCTCGCCTGGCTGCAGCTGCAGCAGGCCCAGGGGCATGCACCCGACCCGACGCTCGTGGACCTGGTCCGCCGGCGGCTGCGGATCTGAAGCAGACAGGAGAAACGCCATGGACAACATCATCGAGAGCACCGGAGTCCTCATCGCCACTCTTGCCTTCATGATCTGCCTCGCGTGGCTGGGCTGGTTGCTGTTCCGGAGACGGTTCCCGAACCGGGACGGGCAGATCGCGTACCTGGAGGAGGACTACCGGCGGGCCTGCGAGAGCGGAGACGTGGCCGCGGCCGATCAGATCGAGGCTGAACTCTGGGATCTGGGGGCAGCACCGGGCTGGCCTGGGGCCGGGCGTACCGGGTTCGATCAGCGCAGCTGATGCGGGACCCGTGATGCAAGGGCATCTGGGATCAACGCAGTTGATCCGGAAGGAGCACTGAGGAGCGCTCGATCAGCACAGCTGATCCGAGTCTTCATTCGAAAGATCATCGTCTGATCAGCACAGCTGATCCGGATGGGGGTCTGAGAGACAACCGAACACTTCAACTCACCATCGCGCGCGGAGCAGGGACACTGCCCGCGCGTTTCGTGCACAACGAGGAGAAACACTCATGTCGAACCCCCGCAACTCCGCCACTGTCATCGGCCGCCTGACCAAGGACCCGGTCGTCTTCAACAACCAGGACGGCTCCAAGAAGGTCGCGTTCACCCTGATGGCCGACCACAACTACACCGACAGCCATGGCAACCGCGGCGCTGACGCTGTGCCGGTCGAGGCTTTCGTGCGCGCGACCACCAACGGCATCGGCCCGTTCGCGAGCATCCACAAGGGTGACCTCGTAGCCGTGAACCTCAAGCTGCGCCAGGACCGCTACACCAAGAACGGTGTCGAGGTCTTCGAGCTCAAGGCAGTCGTCGAGGACATCACGTTCCTCGAGCCCCGCTCGGTGACCCAGGCCCGCGTGAACGAGCGCGTCGCTGCCGCCGAGGCGCAGAACCAGGCCCTGCAGACCCAGCCGGCTCCGGCTCCCGTCGCAGCCGCTGCCGCACCGCAGCCGGCCGTCGCCAGCGCCGTCCACAGCGAGGAGCTGCCCTTCTCCTGAGAAGCGCGCCCCGCACCCAGCACAACCCACAACTGAATAACAACCGAATAGGCGGCTCACGCACGCCGACAGTCCCCGTCCGAGGAGCCTCGCGCTGCTCGGACGGGGATCTGCTTTCGCTGGCCGCCGTCCTGCCCTGCCCCCAACGTCATCAGCCAAGAGAAGGAGTTCCGCCATGCAGATCGTCGCCGACGCGACCGTCGAGGCCACCGATCACGACCAGGCCCTGCACGCAGGGCTCACCGCCGTCGTCGGCTCGGTGATCACCGACCACCCCGGACCGGATGTCGAGGCCATGGTCGACGACGTCGTCACCGCCGTCATCCAGAAGCTGCGCCTTCACGCCAGCCAGGTCTTCGTCGCCGATCACGGCGGCACCCGCCCCGTGGAGCGCTTCCGCACCGTCACCGGGCGGATGGACCTGGAGGACCCGGAATGAGCCTGGTCCAGCAGCTCGAGCCCGCCGCCGAGGTTCAGCCGGCTGCCGGGCTTCCCGCGGCGGCGCGGATCCTCGCCGAGACGTATCCCCGGATCGTCGACTTCGACCCCAGTGGGATGACGATCGAAGAAGTGCACTACTTCCTCGGTGAGTCGGCTGCCGTCGCCTTCTTCCAGTTCCTGGTCCTCACCAAGCGGTGCAAGGCCGCCGTCGGGATCCGGCGCTGAGAGCTTCCGTGCAGAGCGGTTCGATCCCTCCGTGGCTCCGGCCCCACCAGCGCCCCGCGCGCCCTGCCCTGCCCTCCCGGCAGCAGCGGCGTGGCGGGGCGCTGTCTTTTCGTTCAGGTTTCGTTCGTGGCCTGTGTGGAGGGGATCGGCACAGCCGATCCGGATCTGACGACGAAGGACAACGTCCCCGTCCTGCCACACTTCACTGGAGGTCCGCCATGTCTGGTCTCAGCTGCCCCAACGATGGCGCGCCGATGGAGTCCGACGCCCCCGCCACGGCCCGCGAACGGGCCGGCCGGCGCGGTTGCGCCTGCACCCACACCTGCCCGGAGTGCGGCTACTCCGAGATCCGCTGATCACCACCCATCGACCGAGGAGGGGCCATGTCGACCTCCGTGCAGCACCGTCATCACCGCAACCACGACCACACCCTCACCGGCTTCCTGTCCGCCGTCGCAGCGGTCTTCCAGGAGCTGAACGCCGCCGACGACGCCGACGAGCTCGAGCGCCACGTCGGCTGGGTCTCGCACTCGTGCGAGCCGGACTACCAGGTGCTCGTCGAGCTGATCGGCCCCGCGCCGGGCCTCGCCCTGCAGCTGGTCATCGACCTGGACATCGACTCGACGGTCGCCTCCGCGCAGATCGTCGGCACGGCCGATGACGAGTCGTTCACGACGGACGTCGAGGTCGGAGTCCGGTTCCTGTCCCATCTCGTCGAGCACCACCTCGCGCCAGCGGCCAGGCCGTGCGACGGCTGCACGGCTCCGGACTCCCTGCGGGCACCGACCTGGAAGTGAGTGGCGAACGGCTCCTCGTCCCTTTCCTCACAACCCCTCGCCGGCTCCTTCCCGGAACCGGCCCACGGCGCTCTAGCTCAGCGGCAGAGCACTCGGCGTTCTGACTGCCCGCGGTTCGATTCCGCATCAATCCCTGGTCGGGCAGACCCAGGCTACAGGCCCGTTGCAGGGCGACGCACGAGAGGTCACGGGTTCGATCCCCGTGAGCGCCACAGACCCAGGGTCGTACAGGCCCGCGCGATCCATCAGCTGCACCAGCCAGGAGGGCAATGTCATGACCGACACGATCACCCCCGCCTTCCTCGACATCGTCAAAGACGGCGGTCCTGCGGTCCAGGAGGCTCTGTTGCGCTCGACCGAGCGCCACCGCATCCTCGGCGGCAAGAGCGCCCGGATGCTGCGCCGGGGCGACCGGGTCGCGCTGCGCGACCTGAACCCTGATCTGGATGGCGGCACAGCCGTCGTCGAGCAGGTGCGGCCCTCGGTGGGCAGCACTGTCCACATCCTCACCGTCGGCGGTGAGGCCCACCTCGTCCGCGGCTCGCGCCTCGTGCTCGTCGCCCGCGGACCGGAACAACCCTGACCAGCAAGGAAACCGCCATGTACACCGGACCCATCAGCAACGGCATGCTGCTCGGCATGACGCACAAGGGACGCAGCGCATTGATCCGCGAGCTCAGCCCGGACGTGCGCCGCAAGCTCGCACACATCGCCTCGCTCGGTGCCGAACAGGAGACCAGGAAAGCCGCAGAGCACTTCGACGCTGGCCGGCGTGTCTGGGCCGGTATCAGGCTCGACCACGCCCAGTCACTGAGCCGGCTCGCTGCTGAGCTCACGGGCGAGCCCGACGGCGTCTTCATCGTCGAACCCATCGACTCCGGATCCGTCGCGGCAGGCAACTGATCTCTCTCACTGGACCCCTGGCACCGAGCGCATCGCTCAGGGCCGGGGGTCCTGTCTTTCTCTTTCCGGAACAGCCAGCACAGCTGGCTCGGGCGTGCCCGTGGAGAAGCACGCCTGCCACCCCGGCCAGAGCGCCCGACGACCACTCCAGCAAGGAAACCCCACCATGAAGCGCACCCCCTCCGGATCTGTCTTCGGCGGCCTCATCGCCGCCGTGCTCTGTATCGTCACGCTGACCGGCTGCGAGGACCTGCCGAAGGCCCCCGGCGTCCCGGGTACGCCGTCCACCAGCACTGCGGCAGCCCAGGACCCGGGACAGGTGTCCTCTGGCAAACCGGCGAGCGTGGAGACCAAAGTCATCCGTGTCATCGACGGCGACACCGTCGCCGTGCTGCCGGTGGCCGGCCTGCTCGAGGCGACCGACAAGCATATCGGGATCCCCGAGCACACAGTCAGGCTCCTGGGCATCGACGCGCCCGAAATGAACTATCACAAGGATGCCGAGCCCGAGTGCGGCGCTAGGGCCGCCACTGATCATCTTGGCGGCATCCTGCCGCAGGGCATGCCAGTGACCATCGAGTACGACCCCGGGGCAGACAGAACTGACCGTTATGGCCGTTCTCTCGCCTACGTCATCACACCGGCCCACAACGATGCCGCGCGACAGCAGGTCACCGACGGCTACGCCATGCCCTGGTTCCCCAAGGGCGAGCCGGAGCCCCAGCGGATCCCCGAGTACCGCACGGCGGCTGACAACGCCGTGGCACTGCATGCCGGTGCGCACTCACAGTGCTCCTCCATCGGCCGCGGCTGAGCTGCTGCACTTACAGACTACGAACCAGGAGAACCACATGCCCATCCCTACAGCACCCTCTGAGCTGGACGAACTCCAGGTCGGCGACAAGGTCCTCGTCAAGAGGGTCCTCGACCACCCCGCCTGGATGAAGCAGGTCCCGTGCGATCCCCGCAATGGCTCCACCGCGAAGTACGTCCGCGACCCGCAGGTCGTGGAGGAACTGGGGGTGAGCTGCGTGATGGACCGCCGGGCGGTACCCGCGATCGCAGCTGCCGGCAACTGGCCAGGACGTGAGGCGCACACGCTGGTCCGCCTGCCCAACGGCTTCTGGTACGACTGCGCCACCGGCCTGCAGGACGGGTCCGGATCCACGCGCATCGAACGCATGCACTGAGCCTGAACGGAGCCCGGCACGGGGGAGAGCCCCTGGTGCCGGGCTCGTCTCTTTCCTGGCGGCTCGTCAGATCGGCACAGCCGATCCGGATCTGGACTCGAAGGAGACACCCGCTCCTTCCTGACCAGAAGGAGCAGCACGATGAGCCACGACGACCACAAGTGCAGCCTGGCCCAGCTGGAGCGGGCGCTCGAGGTGCTCGACGGAAAGCTGAAGCGCCTGGGGCTGAACGCCCCGGTGCAGATCCGTGCGATCGGCGGCTTCGCGCTCATGAAGTACGGCATCCGTGCTGCGGACCGGGCATTCACCGTCGACATCGACAGCGTCACCGGCGATTTCGCGCCAGAGGTCATGGCGGCAATCCATGAGGTGGCCGACGAAATGAACCTGGAGCGCGACTGGATCAACAACGACAACGTGATGGACGGTGACGACGCTGAGCTCGTGGCCTCGATATACCAGGCGCGCTGGATCGACGACGACACAGCGTACGAGTGCATCAGGCTTCAGCTGGCCAGTGTCCCCACGCTGACCCGCGCCAAGATCATCGCCGCGGACACCGCGGAGTTCTCCGGCCGTGCACAGGACCTGCCGGATCTCCTGGAATTGCTCCGATTCCAGGGCATCACCACCGCTGCCCGGTTCGATGCTGCTTACCCGGATCCCTACGACGAATACCCCGCCGCCCGCGAGGCCGTGCACGAGCACTTCGCTGCGGACAGGACGTTCGCCTGAAGAAGACCCCACCGTCAGAGCGCGTGCTCCGGCGGTGGGGTCTCTTTTTTGTGTCCGTGGTTTACTGCTGGCCGGAATCTTCGGAGTTACCTCCGTCGTCGATGTCCTTCAGCCGCTGTTCCAGCCGGGTTGCGTGGGCCTCTTTGACTTTCCGGTAAACCTTGACGCCACCTGCAATGACCAGACCTGCAGCCGCCAAGACCCCCGCGGCGATCAGGTCCTCTGTACGGGCATCCTGCTTGCCTGCGTGGTAGCCCTTGCCATAGACCGCGCTTCCCGCCACGAATCTCTCCCTTTGTTGAATTTTGAACTCCGCCGAAAGCCTATCCCAGGGTGCGTGGAGGGGTTGTGCCGATGCTGCGGATCATCCGCGTTTTGCCGGCGCGGGGTTGGAACCTTCTTGTTGTTCTTCTTCATCTTCGATTCTCAGGTGCAGCCAGTGGTGGTGACAGCGGAGCTGTCACGGAGGAGTCATCGACGAAGGACGGCCTGCAGTGCAGCGCCGTGCCCCACAGGATTCCGAGGAGAACCGCCATGAGCACCATCGCCGCACCCATGCAGGACGCGCTGCCATTCGACTTCGGCTCTGATGTGCTGGTCGTCAGCGCGCCCGTCTACGACGAGCAGGCCCGCCAGGCCGACCGCGAGCTGTGCCAGCGCTACGTCACCGGATGGTGCGGCACGGCGTTCACGGCGGACGGCACACGGGCAGAACGCGCCGAGACCACCTTCGCGGATTTCCAGGCGGCCGCCCGCCGTCTGGCAGAGGGCTGAGGAACCAGCGCAGCTGATCCAGGTCCGGCATCGAACAAACGACTTCATCAAACAGGAGGGGATCACCGTGTCCATTGCCACCACTTCCGAGCCCGACCTCGACGCTGAAGCTCAACGCGTTACCGCCGTCCACCGGCTCGCCACGAGCAAGGCCTTCTACCCGGAGCTGCGGCGTGCCGAGGCTCAGGCCCGGGTCCAGCTCGCCGCCGCCGTCATAGCAATGGACGAGGTCGAGGACCGCATCGCCGCCGGCGAGAAGATCCACTCACTCTACGAGCAGGCTGCAATCGAACGGGCCAAAGACGCCTACGCCCAGGCGCTGGCTGATCTCGTCCGCGGCGAGTCCAGCGTTGAGGCTGACCCGTCGACTTCCCAACCCATGAACCAGGAGCACTGATCACCATGTCCTTCCTCGAGAAGATCGGATTCGTCGAGACCGCCGAGCAGGAGGCCCAGCGCCTCGCGCAGTCGCCCGAGGGCTCGGCCAACCACGAACTGTCCAAGCTGCCGGTCACCATCGAGCAGTGGCCCCAGGACCTGCTCATCGAGCTGCCCTGGCACGCCACCGAGCGGGGCTCAGGCCACCGCGTCGTCGTGGTGCCCATCGAATACCGCGGCGAGGCCCGCACCGAGGGCGAGGAAGAACCCCGTCCTCGCAAGCGCCACGCTGGTTGGTGGAACTGCGCGGTCGTCGCCAGCGACCACCCCAGCTACCCGGTCGGCGGTTACCGGCTGAGCATCCCCGCTGCCGAGCTCGCCCGCGGCAAGCGGATCGAGCTCTGAGAGAACACATCCCACGACGAAGGAGCGTGAACCACCATGCCTGACACGATGCAGACCACCGGCCGCCGCGAGCGGATCCTCCGGAGTGTCGGCAGGGCGCTCCTCGTCACGGGGATCGTGCTGAACGTCCTCGCCCTGCTGCCCGCGATCGCAGCCAGCGCCTGGACCGGCCACTGGACGGCGAGCGTGGTGCTCGTGGTCCTGTCCGGTGCTGTCTGGGCTGCTGGACTTCCGGGCCTGAAGACCTGGGCTGCCCGGCTACGCCGTCACAACGACACCCAGCCCAGCCAGCACCAATGACCAGTCGCCCTGCCTGATCCCACCAGAGCCCCGGCTCCTGCGCTCCGGCGCGGGGCCGGGGCTCTCGCTCTGTCTCTGAGGCGGGTCCACGCGCTGCGGGGCAGCGCCTGGTGTTTTGCAACAGCAAGAGAACCATCCCGAACAAAGGAAGAGCCATGACCACCCTGACCACGACGCGTGTCCCGCTCAAGCAAATGGACCCTGCGATGCTCGTGTTCGAACTCGAGCGGGAGATCCAACACCTCATGCCCACGAACACGGAGCTCGTGACCCGCGCAGCTGCGACGGCCTCGTTCCTGCACCGGAAGCAGACCCGCTTCATCAGGGAAGACATGCCTCGCGTGCCGTACATCGAGCATCCGCTGCGCGTGGCGTTGCGCCTCCTGCGCTGGGGCGTCACCGACGCTGAACTGATTGCCGCAGCACTGCTGCATGATGTCGTCGAGGACTGCAGCAAAGAGCTGCTTGCTGCTTTCGGCCAGCCGGGTGAGGATCCCCTGGGCTGTCTGGCGCGGCTGTACGGCCGGCGCGTCTCGGTGCTCGTTGGGGCGGTGACCACTCCTGGCGGGAGCACCTCCTATGAGGAGCACCTCACGCGGCTTGCCAACTCCGGTTCCCGGGCGCTGCTCATCAAGGCCAGCGACCTGAAGGACAACGCCGGTTCGATCCGGCACCAGCTCGGCCACGGCCAGGATTCGCGCATGTACCGCATGCTCTTCAAGTACATGCCGGCCGTCGAGATCGTCGGAGCAGGTCTGCGCCGTTCGCTCTGCTGCCCTGCGACCCAGCAGTGCACCATGGCCGCCATCGCCGCGATGGAAGATCTCAGCCACGATCTCGCAGCCCTGTCGGCCGAGCATGGCATCGATTGACCATCCTGTTGACCTGGATCACCAGCACCGCAAAGACCTCCCTGGCGCAGCATCAGCTGCCGCCGGGGAGGTCTCTTTTTCGCCCGCGCTGTGCCTGCCGGGCGCTACGGCATGTTGTCCATCGGCAGCAAAGAGATGCCGATGAGGTCCACAGCTCCGGTGAGGACTCCGCCGAGCAGGAACACCAGCCCGGAGACCACCATCACGAGCACGGCGAAGACTACAGGTCGGTCCTCGTGCAGCTGCTGGAGCCGTGCGACGATGCCCGAGGGCTTCTCATAGGTCTGACGCTGGTCCTTCTTGGGTCCGTCGTGGGTCTCGTCGTGGTCGGTCATGGTATTGGTCCCTCCTGGGGTGGGCTGTGGTCTGTTGTTGGTCGATCAGTGGTCTCTTTCGGGGCTTCCTGTGGTACCGCTCAGCACTGGGAGCGGTACCACAGGAAGCAGTACGCGATCGGCAGCCTGCACGCATCATCTCGATGCCGACCGCAAGCCTCTCGGGACCGGGCCACGAATGCATGATCGTCACGCCGCGGCCTTGCTGCGCTTGCCCTCGGGCTTCTGGACCTCGACGGCCTTCGCCGCCAGGTACAGGCCCTCGCGGTTCAAGTGGCGCGAGTACGCGGCGTCGAGGTAGAGCACCGGGATGCCGCCGGCGGCCTTCTGCAGGACAGGGCGCAGGATCTCCTTGATCGGGCCCGAACCGCCGCCGTAGACGTACACCACCTCGGTGGTGCCGCCGACCTCGGCGAGGACGTCCTCGAAGCGTGCGCCGATCTCCTCGGCCAGGTACTCGGCCTCCTCGTCGACGTAGCCCTTGGCGTGGTCAAACCTGCCCTGGAGGAATACGCTGGGCTCCTGCTGCAGGAAGTCGGCCAGCGCCTTGCGGTTCTTGAACCTCAGGTCCTTGTCTCCGCTGGTGCTCATCCGGTCCAGCGCGTTCGTCAGCGCGGTGCCGTAGCCCTGGTCCAGCGTGCTGGCCGCTTCGGAGTTGAACGCGCCGTCGGTGAAGACGGGGAAGTTCACGGTGCCCTCGCCGACGTCGACGCCGACGGTGTTGCGCACACCGACCAGCAGCTCGGCGGTGACACCCTGCAGGCGCGCGGCCTCCTCGGGGTCCGAGGCCCGAAGATCGTCCAGCAGAGCCTGCGCCAGCGGCGCGCCCTTGTCGGTGATCGCGAACTGCGCGGACGCGCCCTCGGGCAGGACCTGCACATCCTCGAACTGCAGGCGCACGGTGACCGGCGTGGAGAAGTTCTTCACGGTCACCAGGTGCACCGTGGGGTCGGCCGCGCCCAGGAGTCCCACGAACTGGGCAGCGTAGGCGCTGCGGCGCTGCACGTACTCGGCAATCGGCAGAGCCAGGCCTGCGCGCACCGTGGCGCGCAGCTCGCGGTCCGGCAGCGCGCCGTGCTCGCGGACATAGTCGCGCAGGGCCTTGGCGGCGAAGACGCCCAGGACGAGCACCGAGCTCAGTTCCTGGTCGGCCTTCGAGCGGGATCCGACGACCTCGAACTGCGTGAACTTCGACCCAGGGGTGCTCAGTGCCGCGCGGCCGAAGGTGCGCAGGTCCGAGTGCCCGATCAGGGGAGTGGTGAACGAGGCGGCGACGCGGTTGTAGAAGTCGTCCTCCACCACGATCTTGAAGGCATCCGAGTCAGCCTCGGGCACCTTGGGCGTGGAGCGCGAGGTGCTCACCACGGCAGAAGGAAGGTCGATCGTGTCAAAGACCTCCTTGCCGTGGACCTCGCCGCGGATGACGCCCTTGACGTATCCGTTGCCGACGTCGATGCCGCCGGTGAGCTGGATGGTCTTCTCGGCGGTGCGGGTGTTGCTCATGGTTGTGTCCCTCTCGGTCAGGAAGTCGGTGTCTCAGGAAGTGCGGTGCGGATCAGCGGGTGAGGAAGGCGTCCAGCCCCGAAGGGACAGAAGGCTCCTCGGCGGGAACAGGGTGGGGCTCGCGGACAGGAGGCGTGGGCGGCGGCTGAACAGCCTGGGCTGCCTCGACGCGCTGCACGGGCTCTGAAGAAACAGCAACAGGCACGGCCGCCTCGTCACGGCCTTCGCGACTCTCGTGCTGGCTTTCACTCCCGTCACGGCCGTCATCGCCGCGTTCCTCTCCTTCATGGGCCTCGCTGCGCCCAGGATCCTGCTCGCCCTGCGGCGGGCGGCCGCGCCGGGGAAGCTGCTCAACGGGACGGTTGACCACGTCGATGTAGCCGTCGCGCTGGATGGACTCGCGGATCAACAGCTGGAGCGAGCGCGAGATGTCGTACTGCTCGTCCAGCCACCGGTTCGTCGACTCGTCGGCCCGCGGGACGCTCCAGCGCAGACGGCGCGGCTCGGCCTTATCGGTCATTGCGAGCACCCCCTTGCGCCCTCGTGCTGATGGACACTGTCCTCGGTCATCGCGGCCCCCCTCTCATGCGCGGCCCCCGAGGCGATACTGCCAGTCGGGGATCTTTCGACTCATTTATCAGTCATCATTCTACTGGTCTTTCAATGGTCTCTGCAAGGACCACGCCAAGACCAGCAAAAGGCCACCAGCAGATCAGGCCTGCATCACCGTGAGCGACCCCTGGCCGCGGCGGGACCCGTGGGAGCCGCCGGCAGGACCCGCAGAAGGCCACGGGTCAGCCGGGGAACCAGAAGACACAGGACTCATCAAGGGCTCACCCGGGACCGGCGCGCGGTCCGCTGCGGACCAGCAGAAGACCTCGATCAGGCCACGGCACATTGGAGGGCGCTCGGTGGTCCCACACAATGCGCAGAAGCGCCCTCGAAGAGACCAGCAACAGTCCACCGTCGCGAGCCGGACCAGAGCAGACCTGTAAGAGACCATCATGGGACCAGCAGTACGCCCGAAGCGGCCCCAAGGAGTGCCATCCGGAACTCAATGGGGCCTGAATGGCCTTTCTGGACTCTCTCGGCTCTTTTATGGGTATGGTCTGTGTCCCTGTCTGGCCATGCTGGTGCAATGATCTGTCCACTCCGGGACCAGAAGGGGTCCAGCGATGCGGGCCCGGACCGGTACCTGGAACACCCGCCTGCGACACCTCTAGCCAGTCCTGGAGCAAGCGGAGGAGCTATCGGAGCAGGGTGGAGCAGCTGTGGTTGCGCCTGTGGCGTCACCGACCCGCCCGGGGGCCGCAAGGAGAGTGGAGGGAAAAGGCGAACCGGGTAGTAGGGCCCCGCATGGAGCGAAAGGGCAAAGCTCCGCTTCCTGGAGAGGCTCACGGGCGGTGGGGGTCCAAAGGTAAGAACCCGTGAGCCTCTCCAGGAAGCTGCCCTGGTGCGAGACCCGGGCGGCTCGTTGACGCTGGGAAGCGGGGGCTCCCGTTGGATCCAGGGAGGCTTCATGCTTCCCGGGAAAGCTCCTCTTCTGATGCGTCCACGAGGGACAGGCCGGGCGGTGGCCGTCGAGGACTCGCTGTCGCTCGTCCGGGGGTGCAGCTGCCACCAGGAGGGGCAGGCGGCCGGCCCGGAACGGACCCCGGCAAGGAAGCGGTGTGGGACCCGCCTCGGACGCGGTGCGACAGGTGCTGGCGCGACCGTGAAACAGAGTCGGAGCGAGCCGCCGCACCTCGGTGCGACCAGCGCACCGACAGGTCAGAGCAGTCCTGTAACGGCAGAGTTTTCCACAGCCTGACGCGACAGTTCGCGAGGAGTGGTGGACCGCTGCGCGCCGGGTCTGATGCGCCTGCGGCAGCAGGATGCACCAGGGGGATGGGGACCGGGCTGCGCCCGACGTCGCTGACGCTACGTGTGAGGACCCGTACGGGTGCCCGCTCGTGCCTCGCGGTAGTGCGGAAGATGCATCCGTACGGCGTTGCAGCGGACGGCAAAAGGGCTGTACACCCAAAAGCCCGCAAATCCAGCGGAAACGACATGACCCGTACACCCGCTGCGCGGATGGAGAGGGGGTGTACGGGTCAAGGGTGTACGGGCCGTTTCCCCTGATATTCCAGGCTTCCGCTAACGCTCCAGCCGTGGAATGGCGAAATGGCGGCAAGAGAGGAAAAAAGGGCATAAGGGAACCTGGCAACAGCGGTCCTGCGGACCCTCCGCTTCGCTCCGGTCTCTCGCTGCGCTTCGAGACGCTGTTGGTCGGCATAGCCGACAGGTTCCACCGCTCGCTTCGCTCGCCGGTCCGTCAGTCGCTGCGCTCCCTCCGGCTATGCCCAGCGCTGCGCTTGAGTGGAGGACGCCCCCGCCTGCCCCGCCGCATTTGTCCACAGGTGGACGACGCGGCAAAGGGTGCAGCCAGGCGGTGGATCACCTGGCGCTGCGCACCAGGTTTGTCCGAGGAGGACGGCCCGTCGGCCGGCCCGCTGCGCGGCCCAGTCGGAGCAGTTCCCGACACGGTTCACCAATAGGCCGTCAGGCCAGCGGAGCTGGCACGGGAGCTGGACCGTACATCGAGTCTCCGCGGACCCCTGGCGGGACCTGCACTCGATGCCCGACACCTGCATCCCGAGAAACAGAAGAGGCATCGTCATGACACACGCCCGGAAGGCATCCAGGTCCGCACGCCGGCCACAGCCGCAGCTCTCGCCCTACGACACCGGAGCCAGGTGCGAGGCCAAGCCGTGGATCCCCTACGGAGAGCGAGTTACTGAGGCGACTCCGGCGGAGAGCTTTGGCAAGGTCGACTTCGACGATGAAGAGAGCGGCACGGTCTGCGTCGTCTACCTCGAGCGCGACAAGGACGGTGGATACACCCTCCACGTCGCACCGCTCAGCGAGGACCGAAAGGTCCGGGTGGCAATCCATTACGAACGCGGCGCTGCCAGGGTCACCAGTGCCCAGGCGTCGGCAGCTGCCGCGTAGTGACCTGCCGACTGAGAAGGAACACCGGGAATCATTCCGGAAAACATTGCGGCGAAAGAGGACGCGAATGATGCAGCGACAGACGAGTATCACAATCCGGACTGCCACCCCGGCGGCCTCGGCAGGATCTATGCCGATAACCATGATGACCAGCCGGGAGGCATCGCGATGACCAGTGGATTCAGCCATGCCCTGCTCGTGACCGGTTCCCGGACCTGGGACGCCGCGGAGGCCATGAAGGCGGCTTTGAACGAGGCCTGGAGAGCCTGGGGACCGTCTGCGGTCGCCCGACCCGTGCTCCTCTCAGGGCACTGTCCCAAGGGTGCTGACGCCATGGCCGAGCGGCTGTGGCGGGCTGCAGGCTTCGAAGTAATTGAGTTCCCGGCCGACTGGAGCGCTGAGCCCAAGGCGGCGGGCTTCACCCGGAACCAACGGATGGTCGATGCCCTCGTCGCCATCCGCGCCGGGGGGAGCGCAGGTCCGTGTCGCCGCCTTCCTGGACCTTTGCAGCAAGTGCGATCAACGCACCGGCCAGCAGCAGCTGATGCCCGGAACGCCAGGCACTTCTCACATGGCACCGTGCACGCCCGCTCCCGCGCCCTGGCTGCAAGCATCGAGGTCGAAGACATCATCCACCCGCGCCTGCCTCCGTTCTGACAAGTGCACGCCCCGGACATGACAACAGCCCTGCAGCTGGTGCTGCAGGGCTGTTGATCCTTGATTCGAATAGGTGGCCGGAAATCTCTCCGGTATGGCCCGAAAGACTGCGGAAAGGGTGGGCTAGAGAGTCCGCTCGATGCCGTGTGCCTCATCGTGGGCCTTCATGACAGCTTTCGGAATGCGACCGAACTCGGGCACTTCATGACCGTTCTCGCGCGCCCACTTACGGATCTCCTCGCGTTCCTCGGGCGTCGTCTCGGGCACGAGTCGCTTCTTCTCGCCCTTCTTAGTGGCCTTTCGACCCTTACTGATGTATTCCTTGAGATTCTTCTCAAGCTCTTTGCGCTCTTCGTCGGTCAGGTCTATCTCGAACCAGGTGTCGCCCAGTCCGAAGGTGACTGTGGCAGCATCCGGCTTGCCACTGATGTCCGACTCCACAATATTTCGAATAGCCATGTCTTGAATGGTAGACGATCCTAACCACCTTAGAGAAGTCTTTGGGCACGCCAGAACGACAGATCTTTCGAATGCCTTCATCATAGGCCGAAAACGCTGCTATACCAGCATAGTAAACCAACGGCACTGCTAAAATCACACTGCCAGTGCGTGCCTTTCCCCACCCCTGTAAACCGACCATTCGACACGATCGAGAGGCCCCCCACCATGACCATTCTCCAGACCGTCGACGACCATCCACTGACGGACGACGGCGTCGACCTGTTCGCCCTGATGTGCCAGCGCCGCGGCTGGACCGACGAGTACCTCCGCGAGATCGAATCAGCTGAACACGACGAGCTCCTGGGCCTGGCCGAGATGGTCGAGGCCCTGGAAGACGCCCGGGCCGCCGGCCACAAGGTCACCATCGCCCCTGACTTCGACATGGATGGGATCTCCTCCGGTGTGCTCGGCTACGCCGGACTGTCAGAGCTCGGCTTCGACGTCGAACTGCACGTGCCCGACTACCGCCGCGGCCACGACCTCACGCCCGAGGACATCGCAGAGATCGCCGCGACGTGGCCGGACACCAAGGTCCTGCTGACCTGCGATGGGGGAGTGAACTCCCACCGCGGGATCGCCGCCGCCCGGGCTCTGGGATGGAAGACCCTGGTCACCGACCACCACGAGGAGCTCGAACCCGGTTCGAGCGCCGACGTCACCGTCGACCCCTGTCGGTTGGACGAGACCTACGCCAACACCGGCATCTGCGGCGCGCACGTGCTCTATCAGGTGTTGGAGGCCTATGCCCGCGTCCACCGGCCGGAGAAGCTCTGGGAGATCCGCCTGCTGCGCCTGTTCGCCGGCCTGGGCACCGTCTCCGACGTCATGCCCGTGCTGTACGAGAACCGGCAGCTGGTGCGCGACTCGCTGTCCATCGCACGGCTGCTGTACGCGCCCGCGCCGCGCACGGTCCCGACCCCCTGGGGCTTCGACCCGGACCCCGAGGCGATCGACGTCGGGCAGTCGACGCTGATGCAGCTGCTGCGCGTCGACCCGCACCACCCGGCCTTCGTCCGGGCCTTCGAGGGCTTCGCGGTCCTGCTGAAGGCTTTCGGCCAGGCAGGCAAGGTCCGCGACATCGACAGCATCGACGAGGGCTTCTACGGGTTCTACCTCGCGCCGGCGATGAACTCCCCGCGCCGCACGGGCGACCCGCTCGCACCGTGCTTCGGCGTGTTCACCGCGCCTGACCAGGACTTGATGCTCGAGGCGGCACACCAGGTCATCGCGACCAACGAGAGCCGCAAGGAGCTTGTCGAGGTCCACACCCAGGAGCTCGAGGAGGGTGATCAGCCGCTGGCCCCCTGGGTCTACTTCTCCGAGGCCTACCCGGGCATGTACGGTCTGTTCGCCAACCGGCTGATGGAGCGCCACGGCCACCCGGTCGTCGTGCTCAACCGTCCCGCCGGGCCGGATGACTACGTCGGAGGCTCCGGCCGGGCACCGTCGTGGTTCGGCATCATCGACACGCTCGAGCACCAGGACGGCATGCGCGCCATCGGCCACCAGCAGGCCTGCGGCGTCAAGGTCGACCGGGCGGAACTGCTCGACGGTCTGGTCGAAGCATTGCGGGAGGCCACGCAGGTTGCCCTGCTGGCTGTCGTCCAGGATGAGCGCCGGGCCGACCTGGTCCTGGGCCCGGACCGGGACTGCGATGCTGGCCTGGACGACCTGGAGCCTCTGGTCGGCTTCGTCCGGCGTGTGGAAGCGCTGCGGCCCTTCGGCCACGGCTTCGTCGAGCCGGTGGTCGAAATCGCTGTCGAGCCCCTCGGGCTGCGGGTGGACCGGATCGGTTCCGATACTTACTGCGGCCATGAGCGCACCGACACCAACCTGATGACCAACGCCCGCGGCTACCGCGTGTGCCGCCTGTGCAAGAAGCACCTGCGGCTGGTCACCAGGTCGGGGCTGTCCTGCCTGTGGTGGAACGTCGCCGAGGAGAAGGAGCCGGAGATTTCGGCTCTGACGCGGTCGGCCAGCCGCACCGAGGTCGGAACGCTGCGTTTCATCGCGAAGCTGCAGCTGAACACCTTCCGCGGCGAGACCCGCGTCCAGGCCGTCATCGAAGAGCATATCCCCGCGTCTGTCTGACCACGGAAAGGAGGCGGGGATGCCCGCTCCACCCATCAAGTCCCGGTTCGTCTCCATCGCGTGGTGTGTCCTCGTGCCCCTCGGCGTGCTCGCCGCCTACCTGGGACTTGGCCTTGCCGTAGTTTCCGTGGTCGGCGAGCCCGTCCTGGGTACGGCGGTGCTCGGAGGCCTGGTGGCGCTGCTCGTCGGCGCTGCCAGGCTCTTCCGGCCCCGGTGGTTCGCCAACGCGCCAACGGTCCGACCGATGTCCGGAACACCGCGCTTTACCCGAACGGTGCTTGGGTGCCTGGCTCTGGCGTTCTTCGCCGGCCAGTCCCTGGCCTTGTGGCTCTATACCCTGGGCGGCTCGGCGGAATTCGATGAATCGACCCGAACCAGGACAGACGCCGGTCCCGTCGTGGCCCTCCTGCTCGCACTGGTGGCAGCGCCGGTGGCCGAGGAGATGCTTTTCCGCGGCCTGCTCTACCCGCTGCTGCGGCGCAGGGTCGGCATCGTCGCGGCGGTGCTCGTCACCGCCGCGGGCTTCAGCCTGCTGCACGCCAACGTCGTCCAGTTTGCTGCCACGCTGCCCCTGGCGGTGCTGCTGGCGCTGGTCTACGAACGCACCCGCGTCCTGCGGCCGTGCGTGCTGCTCCACCTGGCCTTCAACCTCGCGGCCGTCCTTGTCCCCGCCCAGCTGCTGGGCGCACTGGCGAACCCCGTCTCAGCGCTGCTGATGACCGCGGCGTTCCTCGCGTGCGCCCTGGCGGTGTACCGCATGGCGGCACCCGCGCCCGGGCCTGCACAAGACGACAGGGAAGCCGGCGGGGAAGGAGGCAGGGAAAACGAGCCACAGGCCGCATAGCGGCCGGGCTCAATGTGCAGGACTGACGCTGGTGCCCTCCGGGCGACCTTTCGGCCGTGGGCCGACGGTCGCTCCGGAGGGCCTGCTCTCGGGTGACCGGGGTGATCCGGTCACCGGGGGATTGGCTGAAGGATTTTCGTCAGCCAGACCTGAGAGGAGGTGGATCCACCATGGCAGTCGTCAACAAGTGCACGTATGACGCGCAAGGCCGGCTCGTGCGCCCCAGCGGCAGCGAAGTGCGCCGCGCGCGGTTCGCCAGCGACTTCGACACCGGTGAGAGGCCGACCTTCGGTCGAGGGTCCATGCACTTCTTCACCATGAGCACCAGCGGCCGCACGGCGGAGCAGGCGCACGAACGCGCCCGCGAGATGCTCGCCCGCTTCTTCGAACGCGCCGAGTCCGTCGCTGGCTTCCGCAAGCTCGAGATGCGCCGGAGGCAGGGTGTGATGCCCTGCAACCGCAACGTCTCCATCACCTACGAGATCCTGTACGCCGTCGAGGACGGCCACCGGGTCCGTGCCCACATACCCGAGTCCCCCAATGCGGGATACCGGCGAGGCCGCAGCGCGGCCGCCTTCTAGGCGGCCGGCGCACCCGGGGCCTCGCACCAGCGTGAACGCGCAGAAAGGCCGGAGAGCTCCCTTCCCACGGGGATGCTTCTCCGGCCTTTCTGTTTTCACGTTCCTGTGACAACAACGCCTGGTGACGGTTCCTGGCCCTAACACCAATGCCCACTCTATCAGTGTCGATTCATCATGTGCAATGCAGTTGGCATCCCATTCCGTCGACCATTCGAAGGTCTGTCTCGGAATCACTCGGAATCACTCGGAAGCCCGGTCGACCAGGACGCCGGATCCATCGCGATCGCTCCCGTCAGGGCCGTGAGGGCCTGATGCTCCGCTGCACGGGAGGACGCAGCGCCGAGGTGTACCACGTGTCGTGGTACACCTCCCGATCCCAGTGCTGGCCTGCTCAAACGGCGGGTCAGGCGACCGCGGCCGAGGGAGTCTGTACCACGTGCCCGAGCGGACGTGGTACGCCGTTTTGCCTTGGTAGATCAGCGTTTTCGGCAGGTGTACCACGAGTACCACCAGATTCCGAGCGTTTACATATGTGCGCGAAGGACGCCTCCGATCGGTCATCCAGCCAGTAAGAGCTCTTATCCCCATGCGCCTATATCTAGTCTTTATTTAGTGGTACAAGTGGTACAAGTGGTACAGGGGGTATATAAAGCCCGTCTGATCAGGGTAAACGCCTGTACCACGTGCAAATCTCCATGTGGTACACCCCGTTTGGAGAAGTCCTGAAATCCCCGACTGACCAGGGGAAACAGGTGTACCACGTCAAGTGGTACACCTTCCGATACCCATTGGGGGTATACCGGCTCGCTGCTGCAGCCGGATCCCAGCTCTGGAGGTTCCCGGCCGGCCGGTCGGAAGAACTCCCCGAACCCCGACCAGGGGGTCGGGCGGCTCACGCCGCCCGCGGGGGAGTGCTCGAGCACGAGAAGCCAGCGGCTCCGTGGGGCATACGCCCCCGGAGCCGCTGTTTCTCATTCCAGACCGCACGCTCTCGTCGTGTCGCCGTGGCCTCCGGGTCTCGCGCGCGACCCCTCCGAGCCCCACCCGGGACCTCTGTCGGACCATGAGTCGGCTATCAGTCGACTCGTTGCGAAAGACCATTCGGATGGCATAGAGTCGTGAGCACGTTCCTATTCGATTACGAGACCAATCGGCTTCCCACTCATTGCCGGCAGGTACTCGACGCGATCGAGAAAGACAGCAGCATGACGACTCCTGACGACCCAACGCCCGTCTTCGACGAGGACTTCGACACCCCCTCGACCAACCCTGTCGCCGACGCCTTCACCGAGGTCATGACGTACTTCGCCGACGGCGGCGACATCGCCCCGCAAAACGAAATAGTCACGCGCGCGACCGAGGTCTACCTCCAGCTGATCGACCCGTCGGACCCGCCGGCACCGCGCCTGCTCGAGAAGCAGCTGCTCGCGATCGTGAACGGCGTCTCCAAGGCCGAGAACAGCAAGACCAAGGTGGCTGCCGAGAAGCTGCCCCTTGCCCGGCACCTGACCTACTGGCAAGTGGCGCAAATCCTGTTGAGCCTGCACCACGTGATCCGCATCGCCCCCAGCGCCAAGGACACTGACCGCGAGTACGACCTGCTGGCGATGTACCAGGCCACCGGCCCGGGCCGCGGCACGTACACCACCAGCGAGGACGACATCCGCACCACGGCACGCCGTTACAACACGCAGCTGACACTCAAGGAATTCGCCGAGGTCCTGGCAGTACTCCGCGAGGACAGCCCGCGCCGGCACCAGTGCAGCCACAGAGACCTCATCGCCGTGAACAACGGCGTGTTCCACTACGGCCGCGAGGCCCGGGACATCCATGAGGGCGGCAAGGCCTTCCACTTCGAACCCAAGTCGCTCGTACCCTTCGACCCGGCACTGGTGTTCCTGGCCAAGTGCCACATCGATTACGTCGAAGACCCGGACAACCCGGTGATCGTCCACCCTGTCGACGGCTCGGTCTGGGACATCGAGTCCTGGATCCGCGAGCTCTCCGACGAGGAGGGTATCCCCGAGCTGCTCTGGGAGGTCATCGGCGCGATCATCCGGCCGCACGTCAGCTGGGGCAAGACTGCCTGGTTCTATTCAGAACAGGGCAACAACGGCAAGGGCACGCTGTGCTCGCTCATGCGCAACCTGTGCGGGCCACGCTCGCACACCTCGATCCCGCTGAGCGACTTCGGCAAGGACTTCGCGCTCGAGCCGCTCGTGCGCGCCAACGCGATCATCGTCGACGAGAACGACGTGGGCACCTTCATCGACAAAGCGGCCAACCTGAAGGCGATCGTCACCAACGACGTCATCCAGATCAACCGGAAGTACCGGATGCCGATCGCCTACCAGTTCTTCGGCTTCATGGTCCAATGCCTCAACGAGTTCCCGCGCGTGAAGGACAAGTCCGAAAGCTTCTACCGCCGGCAGCTGTTCGTACCGTTCAACAAGAGCTTCACCGGCATGGAGCGCAAGTACATCAAGGACGACTACCTCCAGCGCCGCGAGGTCCTGGAGTACGCCCTCTGGTACGTGCTCAACCGCGCCGGCGCAGCCGACCCGGGCAACTACTACCAGCTCTCCGAGCCGGTGGCGACCAAGGACGTCCTGGCCGAGTACAAGGAGGCCAACGACCCCGTGCGCGCCTTCTGGGAAGAGTTCCGCGAGCGGCTGGTGTGGGACCTGGTGCCTTTCACCTTCACCTATGACCTCTACAAGGCCTGGTTCGCAGACGTCTCGCCCTCGGGGTCGCCGGTGAGCAACAAGCAGTTCATCACGGACCTGGTTGCGATCGTGCGGCCTGACCCGCTGTGGCACTGCCCGGACAAGAACAAGAAGATCCGCCCCGGCCAGATGATGGCCACCCCCGAGACGACCATCGCCGAGTACGAGCTGAAGAAGTGGATGAACCCGCACTACAGCGGCTCGGACCCGAAAAAGAAGTCGCAGCCGGTCCTTCAGGCCAACTACCGCGGCCTGCTCCGGCACACCGGTCCCGCCGCCCAGGTGGACGCCGACGACGAGGACACCACAGGAGAGGACTGATCCGACCATGCCCACAATCGCCAGGGCCATCACCGACCTCGCCCGGGCGGTGACCGACCTCGCCAAGCAACAAGGCAGGGCGAGCACCGCGCTGGCCGATGTCGCCCGCGAACAGCGGATCACCAACCTGATCGTCCGCTCGCAGATCAGTGCCGACCCGGAGGAGAAGCGGCGGCTCGTGGCTGAGGCCTCCAGCCGGATGGACGCCCCGCGCCGCCGCTCTCCACACAACCCGATCGACTGAAGACAAGAACGGAAAACAGGACATGACGCAGCCGCACCCGAACGAACCGAACTGGAAAGACGGATGTGCAGGAGAGGGAGTCTCACCCGGAAAGGAATGCGCCGACTGCATAGGCCAGCGTGAGCACTTTGGCTACTCCCTGGTGGGAGGTCGATGGGCCCGCGGTGCCCGGCCGGTCCCAGCGCCCGTCACAAGGAAGAAGCGCCGCCTAAGGCCATCCGCGGCAGCGCCCGGCACCCCGACCAGATAACTGCATACCCCGGCCGTGACGGCCGGTGACGACCGAAAGGCCAGACCCATGACCACCCAGCGCACCCCCGTCACAGCTGAGACCGCGCTCTTCACGTTCTACGACATCGAATCGCTGTCGAACGTCTTCACGCTGTGCGCCTACACCCCGCGGCCGGGCCGCGCCGTCCACGACCTGGAGATCTTCTTCCTGGCCGACGACCCGGCGCTGGTCGCCTCCGTCGACCCCCAGGCCCTCTACGACACCGTGATCCGCTCCAACCCGGGGCTGCCCGCGGTCAGCGTCCAGCTTTGGAACCTCGGCGGCGAACGGGGCAGCCTCCGGCTCGCCGAACTGATGGGCCTCTCGAACGCCGACCAGGTGTGCAACCACTCCGACCCAGGCGGGTACCCCGCGGCGCTGCGTCCGGTCTGCGACACAGACCCCGAGTACGACCCGGCACTGCATCCGTTCCTTGCTGGCTACAACTCACTGAACTATGACACGACCATGGTCGCGCTCTACCTCAACGAGGCGTTTCCGGCCCCGGGCAGCGGTCGGCCGTTTCAGCCGACCACGGCCCGTACTCTGCGCGACCACAACGACCAGCTCTTCTCGTCCCAGCACATCGAGTACATGCCTGGCTACCTCGGCTGGGACGGGGCGGCTGCGAAGATCCGCCGCGCCATGCTTCACTCGGGCCGGCACCTGGACGTGGCCCGGCTGAATGAACTGCAGTCCAAGGTCAGCCTCAAGCGCCTGCTCGGGATGCTCGGCCGCCAGATCAAGGAATCCGAGAAGCTCAGCCATGACACGAGCATCGAGGCGGTAGAGGATCTCTATGAGCTGCTGGCCTACAACGTCTCGGACTGCCTTGGTCTGGCCCAGCTGTTCCAGCACCCGGCGTACTCGAGCAACTTCGATCTCAAGGCCGCTCTGCTCGCCCAGTTCACCGAAACGGTGTTCACCAAGAACGGTGCGGTGCGCAAGGACCGGCTGGCAGTCGACTCCTCATCGGCAAAGTTCGTGGGCCGCATCCTCGCACCCTACGCCTCACTGGATGACATCGAGGCGGTGTCCTTCGTATATCCGCACCCCGAGGTCGCTAAAGAACGCGGGATCGAGCCGGTCAACGTGCTCGACGAGTGCGTGCGCTTCTTCGAGGAGAACGTCGCGCCCGACCCGGCCACCCACTCCGAAGTGACTGCAGCCCAGCGCGAGGCCCACCGGAAGTTCCTGCAAGTCGTGGCGTACTACCGCTCGATCGAGGGGCAGAACTTCAACGACTCCGAGGAGTACCGCGACAAGTTCAGCCTTCCGGCCCGGTCTCTGCGCGATGTGCCCAAGACCCCGAACAACGTGCCGTATTTCCGGGCGGACGCCTCGCCGTCGTCCTGCTTCGCCACGTTCTCCACCGGCGGCATCCATGGGGCCGAAGCCGACCTGTCGGTGTTCAACGCCGAGAAGGTCGAGCACAACGATCAGACCATGATGCTCATCCGGGCAGCGCAGGCCTTCCCGGACGCAAAGGACTTCGTGGCCGAGGCCAAGCGTCAGCACGCCATGCTCCGCCTGCCCGACGGCACCTTCGTCGACAAGCGGCTGGTCCTGCTGGGTTCGCACCCGGAGAAGGTCAAGTACCGCAAGCCGAAGAAGGACGACCCTGACCAGGCCGGGCAGCTCGCCCGCGCCGAGGCCCAGGTGCCTGACCCGGCGGACCTGTTGACCACCCAGCGGCCCGAGGCGGAGGCGCTGAACGTCGTCCTGCCCGACGGCGGTGTCCTGGAAGGCAAGGTGGTACTCGCCAACAGCACGGCCACCAATGCCGCCTACCGCGATGAGCCGGCCAAGAAGAAGCCGGAGCTGTTCATCGCCAAGGAAGACGGCTCCGACAAGCTGCACCCGAAGTTCGCACGCACCTCGGCTGGCCTGGTGATCCACGAGGACTTCACCAGCTACTACCCGAACCTGCTGCGCAACATGCGGGCGTTCTGGAACCCCGAGCTGGGTGAGGACCGCTACGCGAAGATCTTCTTCGACAAGGAGCGCTACGGCCAGGAGATCAAGGGGCTGAAGAAGCAGCTGGCGCAGCTTCCGGGCGACAGCCCTGAAGCTGCGCGGCTGAAGGCTCAGATCGCCGGGCTCGGCGTGCTGCGCAACGGCACGAAGCTGATCCTCAACTCGGCCTCGGGCGCAGGCGACGCAAGTCACCGCACGCCGATCCGGATGAACAACCGCATCATCTCGATGCGCATCCTTGGCCAGCTGTTCAGCTGGCGGATCGGACAGGCCCAGACCCTGGCCGGGGCACGGATCATCTCCACCAACACCGACGGCCTCTACTCGGTCGTCGGCGGCGAGAACGGATTCGACGAAGCGACCAACAACCGGGTGCTCGCCGAGCAGCAGGAAGCCATCGGCGTCGACATCGAACCTGAGCTGATGTTCCTCATCAGCAAGGACTCGAACAACCGCCTGGAGCTGGAGGCCCCGGAGCCGGGGCGGTCCGTGGCAGACAGTCCGATCATCGCCGCCGGTGGCGGCACGCTGGCCTGCCACGCGGGCCCGACTCCGACGAAGTCGCTGGCCCACCCGGCCGTGATCGACTTCGCCCTGGCCCGCTACCTGCAGACGGTGGCGAGCAGGGGAGAGTCGGCGATCGCGGAGCCCTTCGACCTGATGCTGGGCCGGAAGGTGATCGAGGAGGCGGTCCTGGAGGACGACCCGATCCGGTCGCTCCTGTTGTTCCAGAACGTCATCGCGGCCTCCCGCGGCTCGATCACCTACCCCTTCTCGGCTGCACCCATCGACTCCGCCGTGGGTGTGAAGTACAGCGAGCAGGGTCACGTGACCAACGTCCGCGACCCGCAGGTGCTGCAGATGGTCAACCGGGTGTTCATCGTCCGCGAGGGCACTGAGAACGCCCGGAGCCTGCTCAACGCCGGTGCCTGGAAGGTCACCGCGGCCAGCCAGGCCAAGCGCCGCGAGGAGGACATCGGCCGGACCAAGCGCGACCCGGTCGCGCTGGAGGTGCTGCGCCATCACGGCTGGGCGCGCTCCCGCGCCGAGGCCAGCATGTCGGACGGGCTCGCCGTGCTCCCGGACGACCAGGACGTCGTGGTGCGGCGCATTAACGCCATCGACCCAACCTGGTCGATGGTCGTCGTCAACGACGACCTGCACCAGCTGCCGGCCGACCGGATCGAGCGGCTCATCGCCTCGCTGGACCTGGACACCTACGTCCGGATGCTCGAGGAGACGTTCACCAAGAACTGGATGAACGAGGCCGCCTGAGCCGATCCACCACAGCCCGCACAAGGGGGCCGCGCACGCCGCGGCCCCTTGTTCAACTCTGTGCACCATTGCGAATGGTTCCGCACAGATCATTCACTTCGAGTCATAATCGAGTACGAAAGGCAATTCAGACTCGACACGACACGACCACGAGAGGCCATCATGTCCCAGTCAACACTCCCTGTCCGCTCCACTGACCCGGAGACTTCCTACGCCGCCGCCGTGAAGGCCGCGCTCGGCGCATCCCGCGTCCGTCCCATCGTGCTCGACATCGTCCGCGAGAAGGGCCCGCTCACCCACGATGAGCTCATCGCCGCTTACCACGACCGCGTCGTCACCAGCCTCGGCGAGGTGCCGCGCTCCTCGGACTCCGGCATCCGCACCCGGCTCAAGGAGCTCGCCCACCAGGGCCTGGTGACCGTCGCCGACATCGACGGCTTCTCCAACTACGGCAATGCGGCCAAGCGCTGGGTCGTAGTCGACCCTGACGACCCGAGCTTCGTCTACGACCCGGACGCCATCGCTGCCTACATCGACGACGAGGACATCGTCGGCTTCGGGCACTTCCTTGACGGCGACGCCTCCGACGCTGCCGGGACCGACGAGGACTGAGGCCCCATGCCGAGGAAGAAGAACCAGCGGGAGAAGGCCGTCGAGCAGTACCTGCTCACGCAGTGCCGCCGGCACGGTCTGTTCTGCCTGAAGTTCGTGTCCCCGGCCCGCGGGGGCGTCCCCGACCGAATCGTCCTCACGCCCACCGGCACGGTCTTCGTCGAGGTCAAGCGATCCGGCGGAGACCTCGAGAAGCGCCAGCGCGTCATGCACGCCAAGATGCGCCGTTTCGGTGCCGAGATCCACGTCGTGGATGACGAGCAGGCCGTCGACGCCTTCATCACCCACGTGCTCGGTTACCGCCGGATCGAGAGCCAGCAGAAAGCAGCATCATGACCGCAACAGCCACGGCCGCGGGCCCGGAGACAGCCGCCCGCGACTACGAAACGAAAGACTCGGGATCACGCAGGTTCACCGCCTCCGGCATGCAGCGCGAGGTGAAGACAGGCCAGCCCCGCTTCGACCTGCTCGTACCGCTTCAGGTGCCCTACCAGGACCAGCTGCTCACAAGGACGGCCTCGCTCGTGGAGCGTGGAGCGCGCAAGTACGACTCGCGCGACTGGGAGCAGGCCAGCACTGCCGCAGAGATGGAGGAGTTCCGCGCCAGCGCCTTCCGCCACTTCATGCAGTGGATGTGCGGCGAAGACGATGAGGACCACGCGGCTGCCGTGGTGTTCAACCTCCTGGCCGCGGAAAGCACCCGGACGGTGATCGCCCGCGGTGACGCCGGAACCCCGGAGGCCGCCCGATGAGCGGCCGCGTCACCAAGGGCAACGGCCAGGCCACCTCGGCCTTCCGCCAGCTCACCCGGGCCGACCTGGGCACCTTCGATCGCGAGGCCACGGAGCTCGTGCTCGAAGCGATGCGGGCCGGCTGCGTTGGGCGTGTCTCGTCCCGGGGCCACGCCATCCTGCGCAACAATGCCGGCGGATCCGTCTCGGTGCCGCGCAACATGACCTCACCCAACCGCACGGCGCAGAACGCCCGTGCCGACATGAAACGGCTGCTCGGCGGGCACCGGGCCGATCATGCAGTATCCGCCGCAGACCGCAGGCCACGCGGGAAACGGCAGATGGCCGTCGCGGTGGCCTTCGTGGAGCACCCAGCCGCCTTCTCCCGCTGGTTCGACGCCCAGCCCGAGGGCCTGCCTGCGGACCAGCTCATCGAGGTCTCGTTCGACGGGGCCGGGGAGCCGGCCTTCCAGGCCGTGCCCGTCGACGCGCCCGCACAGCCCGATGCACCGGAACAAGACCAGCCGGAGCCCGCGACGGCCCGGCCCACCCGCCGCCGGGGACACCTGATGATCGCGCCCGAGCCAGGGCAGGAAGCAGAGGACGACATGACCGCCGAGGCCAAGGAAGATTTGCCGTTTGCGACGCCCATACCCGATGCGGCCGTCGGGGATGCCTCTGCCGAAGCGCTGCTTGAGCGCGTACGCACCGCGCTGGGTGAGGACCCGCGTGTCACCGCCCTGCAGCGCAGGATCGTCGGGCTGGAGGCAGAGCTCGCCGCCCAGACACGCCGGGCCGATGACGCCGAGGTCCGCCTGGGCCTTATCCGCGAGGCATTCCATGCCTGATCCCGACTACCGACAACCCACGAGAGGAGGCCGCACACCATGACCACGACCATCGCACCACCGCAGCCGTCACCCGCGCCCATCGTGCTCAAGCCCTACCAGCAGCAGATCCACGACTTCCTCGTCAGCCGCCCCTTCGCCGGAGCCTGGCTTGGTGTCGGAGCCGGGAAGACGCTTTCGACCCTCAGCGTCCTGCAGACAGTCCGGCCGATGGGCCACATCCTCGTCGTCGCACCGATCGCGATCGCTCGCTCGACCTGGCTCGACGAGATCGACAAATGGGGATTCCCGATCCGAACCAAGTCGCTCATCGTCAACGAGAACGACCGGAAGCTGCCCAAGGAGAAGCGACTGGAACGCTTTCGGGAAGTCTTCTCCGACCCGCCGACGATGTACTTCGTCAACCAGGAGTTGCTGACCCAGCCCTCCCAGGGTGCGCGTCTGCTCCAGCTGACCGGCGACCCCACCGGCGATGCCATCGCCGCCGGGATGTCACCGGAGGCCGTGCGGCTGCGCGGGCTCATCGAGACGATCGGACCAATGGCCCAGGAGCAGCTGATCGGACACTTCCTGCAGCTGGCTGCCGGGCAGTCCGGAACCAAAGCCCCCACCAAGACCGCGGTCAAGGAGGCGATCAGCGAGCTCGTCACCCGCGGCGCGCTGGAGCGCGAGAGCCACGACTGTCGCAGCTGCGGCGGCGACGGCTGCGCGCAGTGCCGCTACGGCCTGGTCGACCAGATGCCGATCCAGTCCATCAACGGACAGGACACCCTCATCTGGCCGTTTCAGACGGTGATCATCGACGAGTCGCAGGGCTTCAAGTCCCACAGCAGCGCCCGGTTCAAGGCCTTGAAGGCGGTCCGCCCGGCCATCACGCGGCTCATCGAGCTGACCGGCACGCCGAGCCCGAACGGGCTGCACGACCTGTGGAGCCAGATCTACCTGCTCGACCAGGGCGAGGCCCTGGGCCGGACCATCACGGAGTTCCGCAACCGGTGGTTCATCCCGAAGATGGTGCCTGGCACCACCACCCCGGCGAAGTGGATCCCGACCCCGAACGCCGAGGCCGAGATCCATGAGGCCATCAGGCACCTGGTGATGAGCGCGCAGAACACCAACCTCAACCTGCCGGGCCTGACGATCCAGGACGCCAACGTCACCCTCCCGCCGGACCTCATGCAGGCCTACAAGGAGTTCAGGCGCGACCTCGTGCTCGACGTCGTGAAGACCTACCAGGACGAGGACGGCAAGCTCACCCAGAGCGTTGAGTCGATCGTCGCCGAGAACCAGGCGGTCCTCACCAGCAAACTGATGCAGTTCGCCTCGGGGACGCTCTACACGGCCGACCCGGAGGACCCGGCGACCAAGGGCCAGTACGAGGTTATCCACGACAAGAAGCTCGAAATGGCCGAGTACCTGGTGCGCAACAGCGGGGGAGACCCCGTGCTGGTCGCGTACCACTTCCGCTCTGACCTGGAGCAGCTGATGGCGCGCTTCAAGAAGGCGGGCATCGACGCGCAGGTCTTTGACGGCTCGCGGGAGATGGTCCGCCGGTGGAACGCCAAGCAGATCCAGGTGATGCTGCTGCACCCCGCGGCGGCCGGCCACGGCCTGAACCTGCAGGACGGCGGCTCGACGATGATCTGGTACACGCTGCCGTTCTCGCTCGAGCACTACCTGCAGACCAACGGCCGTCTCTACCGCACGGGGCAGACCAAGCCCGTGGTGATCCACCGGATTATCACCAAGGGCACTCAGGACGAGCGGATGCCCGGAGTCCTGGCAGAGAAGCAGCAGGTCCAGGACGACCTCATCTCGGCTGTGTCCGGCGAGGAGGCGATCCTCGTCGCCCTCGAGGAGGAGATCCAGGACGACCTCAACGACCTGTGGGTCTCCGAACGGGTCTGACCAACCCATTCCGACGCCGCGGAGCGCCAGCCACACGCCGGCGCTCCGCGGCGCACCACCCCGACCCCAGTGCCACCCGGCCCGAGGAGGACTGATCCATGAATGACCCGAAGCACCAGGCCTGGCCCGACGGAGCGCGCGTGCGCTTCACCGCCGAGGCCAGGGAAGCCATGCAGGCGCGGCCCGGAACGAAGCCGCTGCGCGCACCGGCCCTCGGGCCGAACACGGACTACACGATCGACAACACCGACGACGGCCTGCACGACGTCGTGCTGCGCGAGACCGGGGAACGCTACGGCGTGCTCTGGCTCCAGAGCGCAGAGCACGAACCCGTCGACCCCGACGTCGCGCTGCTCGAGGAGCTCTTCGACCGCGAGCTGCCGGCCAGCTTCGACCCCGCCCGGGGGACAAGGAGCGTCACTCGCCATCACGGAGCAGGGATGGCCACAGCCGGAGCCCGGCCCGCCACGACCGTAGTTCCGCGCGGCAACTGGATGCAGACCTACACGGGTCGCCGGTTCTACCCGCTGGACCCGCGGCCCGAGGACGTGGACATCGCCGACATCGCACACGCGCTGTCCATGCAGTGCCGCTACAACGGCCACGTCCGCCGGTTCATGTCCGTCGCCGAGCACTGCGTACTCCTCTCGCGACTCGTCGCCCCGGAGCATGCGCTCTGGGCGTTGCTGCACGACGCGACAGAGGCATACGTGGGCGACATGGTCCGCCCGCTGAAGCTTCACATGCCGGAGTACCGGGCCGTCGAGGACGGCGTCATGGTCGCCATCGCCCAGAAGTTCAGCATCGACCCCGCCATGCCCGCCGAGGTGAAGCACGCCGACTCGCGGATCCTGCTCGACGAGCGCGCGGCGCTGCTGGGCGAGCCGGCGGGGGACTGGGAGGTTCCAGGTCAGCCCTTCGGGATCGAGATCCAGGCCTGGAGCCCGGATGCTGCCGAGCTCGAGTACCGCCTGCGCTTCGCCGAGCTGACTGGAGACCCGGCCGGTCTGCCCGTCGGGCTGTGCGGAGACCGGGAGGACCACCTGCCCCACACCCACCGCAGCGCCTCGCGTGGCGGGCTCTGGTGCTCCGCTGGCCAGGACTCCCGCCTCCCCTGGACCGCCGAACGTCGGCAGACCCAACCCGGAAACGCAGGAGAACAGCCCCATGGCTGAGACCAGGATGACCGGGACGGAACGCATCGCAGCTGGTTCATGACCGACCGGTGACCGGCACCCTGCGGGTGCTGGTCACCGGAGGGCACAGCCTCGGGGTCGGCAGGGCCGACCCGGGTGCCGGGGCAGTGATGTCGGGGGTCGGGTCCCGGCCCGGTCCCCCCTCATTGCCACGACACCACAACGAGAAGGAGCGAGTCCCATGGCTGAGCAGCCCATCTACCGGCTCCCGCCTGCGGGCTGGTCGGACTTCGGCGCACACATAGACCAGCCGGAGGTCCGCCTCGAGTTCTCGGCCGAGACCGGCGAGGACGGGATGCCGCTCTGGGAGCGGCCCATCGACATCCGTCACGACGACCAGGAGGTCTCGCCATGAAGGCGTACAGCACGCAGACCGAACGCACCTACGATTCCTGGGAGGACCTGGTGGCCGAGGAGGCCAACGGCTACGGCGTCGTCGTGATGATGCAGGCCGAGAGCCTGAAGTCCGCCAGCCCCCAGACCTACTCGCGCCTGATTGGGCCGTTCGACGACCAGAAGAAGGCCCGGAACAAGGCCGCAGCCGTTCGCCGCGCCTGGAAACGCGCCAAGGACCGCGACCCCCGTATCCAGCTGCTGGGCGTCTCGGTCGAGCCCATCTGGCCCGACCTGCGCTTCGGCACCAGGAACTGAGACCTAATTCCACAACCAGCGCCACGGGCGCGCTGTCGGGGCCGACGCTCCGCAGACCATCAACGACACGACCGACGAGGACATCCGCCATGACCATGACGACCACCGCCCGCCCCGCACCTCCACGCCTGCAGGACCCGCTCGACGCCGTGATGCGCAGCTGCCTGCGCGATGACGCAGTCTGGGCCGAGGTCACCACCACGCCGGCCGGCCTCAACCAAACCGAGCACTGGCTGAAGACCACCGCCTCAAGCATCGACCAGCAGCTCTCATTCCGCCAGGACGACGCCGAGATCTGGCGGCTGTCCCCGCTGGATCACAGCACACAGCTGATCGAGTTCCTCGAGTGGCGCAAGGGCGCGCTCTACCTCAAGAGCCTCTGCGAGAAGCGCCTCATCGACATCAAGCGCCTGCGGACCGCCGACGAGGAGCGCGCCGAGGAGATGAAGGTCCTGCTGGTCCGCCTGGCGCAAGCCGTCGTCGCCCACGAGGGCGAGCTGATCGGAGACGAGGACCTGTACGGAGCCCTCGACCGGATCTCGCTCCCCGGCGCGGACGCGCCGACCCTGCGGGAGTACCTCCAGTTCCGCGACGGCTCGAAGGACTGACCCAGACCACACGACCGCAGCCTCGCCGCGGCCGGGTCCCTGTGGGACTGCGGCGCGACGGGGCTCCTCGATCCCGGGCCAAGCGGCCCGGCGGAAAGAACCGCATGACGCCCCAGACCACCACGACCACCGCAGAAGAGCTCGTCCCTGAGATCGAGCAGACCCTGCTCGATTCGCGGGCGGACCGTGCCCTGCACGAACGCCGTGGGGTGCACGAGCACTCCGAGCAGACGGAGCTGAGCGACCACGAGCGCACCGTGATGCGCGACGTCACCCTGGCGCTGCTCATCCGGCATCGGCTGCCCATTGACGCCGACCGCGCCGCGAAGGCGGTGGCCGCCGCGCAGACCGCCGATGCCCGCACGTGGGCGGCTGGCTGCGCCCGCCACATCGCCCGCGTGGCGGAGGAGAAGAACCCATGAGCCGAAAGCGCAGGCAGCACTACTCCACCGAGGGCTTCCGGCCGTCGGCGAATCCCGAACAGGCGCACTGGATGCGGGAACTCCGCAAGTCCAGTGCGACGCAGCGGCACACCCCCAAGCCCCGCAAGGGCACCCGCCGCGAGCGGGAGCGACAGGCGATCCGCGACCAGCAGCGACACCGAGGAGACCACCCATGACCGACAACAACCGAGGGCCCGCAACCGGAATCGCGCTCGACGCAGAGTCACTGCGCGCCGAGCTGCGGGAGGCCCCGGAGGCCCACGGCCTCGATCCGGAGCAGGCGGCGGAGATCGCAGCGCTCCCGGACGGACAGATCAACAGCTGGATACACGAGCTCGCCGCGCGCGACGACGCCTTCTGGGCGCTTTACGACGGGCTCCGCCGGCGCACCATCGCCCATCTCGCCGAGATGCACAGCACAGCCAAGGACGTGAAGCCGTGAACGCGCCCCTGCCCGACTGGTGGGTCGACGCGACGCCGGACGGCAAGCGCGCCAAGCACCCCGGCAAGCACGAGGTCTACGTCTACGGCCAGCAGCGCGCAGACGGCATGGCGTGCATCGGGTGCAGCTGGCAGCACAGCACGGTCATGTCGACACCAGCAGCCATCGCCCGGCACGACGCCGACCAACACCTCGAGCACGACCACGGGCTCTGGGTGCCCATCGATCGCGGCCCCCTCGCGGGCACCTGCCCGTGCGGGAAGCCCGGGCTGTACGCCGACTCAGTGCTGCGGACCAAGGTCCGCGCAGTCCTCCAGCAGGCGCAGCCGTGGAGCCCGACACCGGACCAGCTGGCGGACCTGCTCGTCGGCGCGCTCGTGCCCGACCACGGCATCCTCGTGGCCTTTACGGCCGAGCAGCAGACCGAGTCCGACTGGGAGCTGGGCTACAGCGCCTCGTACACCGACCTCGCTGCCCCCGAGGTGCTCGGCCACCGCCTGAGCGAGCGGGAGCTCGCCGAGCTGTACTTCCAGATCGAGGCCATGGGTGGACTCGGCGAGTCCGAGGCCTACCGCGACCTGGACAAGGCCGTCGAGCGCCTCGGCGAGGAACCCGCCCGGCAGCTGCGCGAGCGTGTGGCCCAGCCCGGGCTGTTCGACCTGGAGCCCGACGTCTGAGAGCCAGGGCCTCCACACCACAACGACCCCCAGCAGGGGAGAGAAGGAAACCAAGTCCCATGACCCCCACCACGATCGGCGACCTGCCCCGGACCGCCCACACCGCGCCGAAAATCACCATCTACGGGCCGGCGGAGTGCCCCAACTGCGACAAGGCCAAGAGCCTGTTCGATCGGCAGCAGCCCGCGATGCAGTACACCAAAATCGACATCGAGCAGGGCGATGAAAACCACCGCCACATCACCGAAGACCTCGGATATGCCCAGGCACCCGTGATCGTCGTCAAGCTGGCCTCCGGCCGCACCGTCCACTGGGGCGGGCACCGCCAGGACATGCTCACCGCCCTCGTCCGGCTGTGCACCAAGGGCATCGTCCCGGAGGACCGGAAGGCGGCGTCCTGATGGCAGCGGCGCAGCAGCGCCTCGGCCTCAGCATCACCGCCCGGCAGGCCGACATCCTGCTCGATACGCTCGTCGACAAATCCGTCGAGACGGACCACTACCTGCTGTCCTATCCCAAGGACGAACCCGACAAGACCGACACCTGCTGCGACGCGCACCTGGCCCGGTTCGAGCAGCGCGCACTCCAGCGCAAGGCGCTGCTCGAACGGAAAGCAGAGGTACAGCACCTCATCGCGCTCATCGAGGCGATCCGGCCGGCGTTCGAGGCCTCCGAGTCCTCCCCGGTAAGCACCACGGCCGTGGACCTGTCCGGCGTGACGCTCGTCTACCGGGACACGGCAGGCAAGACGCACGAGCAGCCGCTGGCCGACATCGGATCCGCCGGGACCCTCATCGACCCCTACACCGGAGACGACCTCGAGCTCATCGCCGCGCTGGTCGCAGCAGACCCCACCCGAACCAAAACCCAGGGAGCAACCCCATGAGCCTGCACATCGACAGCCTTGCCGACCTCGTCCGCGGAGCTGTGTCCGGCGGCGACACCACCCGGGAAGACTTCGAGCGTGCGCTCGACCAGGTCTTCCCCGGGATCAGCTCGACCCGTTTGAGGGCACCGGCAGCGAGGAGTACCTCGTCGGATGGACGATCGACCAGGATGCTGCATCGCCCGCTGAGGCCGCCAGCAAGGTCTGGCGGGAGGTCTTCCAGCGCGGACCATGGCAGCCCAGTGCTGACGAGGGCTGCGTCTTCACGGTCTCTCGTGAGGGCCAGCGTGTCGAGATTGACCTCAGCGACGAACACTTCGCGCACCTTTTCAGTGACTAAAAGGAATAGCGGGAGCAGCGCGCGGCGCAGCCGCCCCGGAGTACAGGACGGAAGGCTCGCGCACAGAGCCCCGGAGGAATGGGATCCTCCGGGGCTCTGTGCCCGCACACCCCGAGAACGAAGTACCGACACACGCACGACAACTTCTAGGAGGAGCCACGGTGCACGCACAGCAGAACACACGCCTCCCGGCCGCACCGTCATGAGCGGCGAGGACCCCGACGAGAAGTGGCGCAGGGATGCCCTGTGCGCAGAAACAGACCCCGACGCGTTCTTCCCGGAGAAGGGCGGCAACACCACCGACGCCAAGAAGGTCTGTGCCCAGTGCGGGGTGCGCGCACAGTGCCTGGATTACGCGTTGAGCGCCGACGAGCGCTTCGGCATCTGGGGCGGACTCAGCACCGCCGAACGCGACCGCCTTATCAAGACTTCACCGGTGGCACACCGTAGCGCCGCCCAGGCGCAAAAGCAGGAACGCGACACCCTCATCGTCGCGATGGCCGGCAGAGGGTTCGACCCCCGGACCATCGCCGACATGGCCGAGGTCACCGACCGCACCGTCTACCGGGTGCTCGCCCGGCACAAGGAGCGGGAGGACGCCGTCTCCGCCTGAGCGCAGCACCGTCAATTGAAAGGACCGCCATGCCACTGTTCCCGCGCCGCTTCAGGCAGCAGAACCTGCTGCCCGGGGACGCCTATCCCCCTGAACGGACTACAGGCGCGCCCATGCCGGCCAGGAAACGCGCCGCCATTGACCGCAAGCTCCGCCGGATGGTGAAACAGCATCGGCTCCCGGCCGAGCCGGGAGAGTACCTCGACGCAACGGGCGACCGCTGGACGCTCGACGCCCAAGGCGGCTGGACCGACGCCGGCGGCGTACACCGCGACGCCAGGTACGCGCCGATCATCGCCTTGTTCGTCCACAACTCCGGCCCGTTCACGCGCATCGAGAGCTGATGGCCACCCCCGCCGCAAAAGGAGCAACCATGCACCCCCGCATCGAAGACAGCCACCTCGACCCCGGACTCCTGCCGACCGTCAATCCACAGCAGCGCACCGACACCCAGCTCGTCGAGCCGGTGCTCCGGGCCATCCACGCCGCCGTCGCGGACTGCAGCGTGACCGCCGCCCAGGTCTTCGCCGGCCGGATCCACACGCGCAAGAACGAGGAGTGCACGACAGCGTTCGGCCGGCCGCCCAGCGTCGGTCACGCATCTGACGGTGACGACTTCTACTTGCAGATCGGCGTCCGGGTGCCCTCGTACGCAGCCGCACCGGTGCTCGAAGCGATCCACGCCGTCGAGGCCATGTCGGACGCGCAGGCGCTGCGCGAGGCGCGTGCCCGGCTCGCCGAGGCCAGAGCGCGCACCGCCGCGGCACAGAGCGAAGAAGCCCGGGTCGAGGCCGAGATCGCCCGCCTCGAACCAAACAAGGAGTAGACCATGAGTGCCATCCAACCCCTGGCCGCCCGCATGCGGCCCACCTCCCTCGACCAGATCGTGGGCCAGGAGCACCTGGTCTTTCCCGGCTCGCCGCTCGAGCTGCTCGCCCAGGGCGAGGGTGCGACCTCGGTCCTGCTCTGGGGTCCGCCCGGCGTCGGCAAGACCACCATCGCCTCGGTGATCGCCCGCCAGACCAGCCGCCGCTTCGTCGAGCTCTCCGCGACCAGCGCCGGCGTAGCCGATGTCCGCAAAACGCTCGCCGGAGCCCAGAAGGCCCTCGACGACGACCTCCAGACGCTCGTGTTCATTGACGAGATCCACCGCTTCTCCAAGGCGCAGCAGGACGTCCTCCTGCCCGCCGTGGAGGCCGGGGTCATCTCGCTCATCGGCGCGACCACCGAGAACCCGAGCTTCTCGGTCAACTCGGCACTGGTCTCGCGCTCAATCCTGCTGGTCCTACGCCCTGTGGAGGACGGCGAGGTCGTGAACCTGCTCTCGCGTGCCCTAGAGGAGGACCCGGTCCTCTCAGCCACCGGGATCGGGTTCGCCGACCCCGCGCTGCAGATCATTGCAGGGCTGTCCAGCGGCGACGTCCGCCAGGCGCTGAACCGGCTGGAGACCGCTGTCGCAACTGCGCAGGCCGCAGGCAAGAGCGTCGTCGACCGCGAGGTGCTGGAGCAGGTCACCGGCGCTGCGCTGCAGCGTTACGACCGCGATGGCGACCAGCACTACGACGTCGTCAGCGCATTCATCAAGAGCATGAGAGGCAGCGACCCGGATGCGGCCCTGCACTGGCTGGCCCGGATGATCGAGGCGGGGGAGGACCCGAGGTTCATCGCACGGCGCTTGGTGGTGCACGCCTCCGAGGACGTCGGCATGGCCGACCCCTCGGTGCTGGGCATCGCAGTGGCCGCCGCCCAGGCAGTCCAGCTGATCGGTATGCCCGAGGCGCGGCTCAACCTCGCTCAGGCAACGGTCGCAATCGCCACGGCCCCCAAGTCGCCGGCCGTCATCCGCGGCATCGACCAAGCGCTGGAAGACGTCCGGCGCGGCCGGACCGGGAGCGTGCCAGTGCACCTGCGCGACGCGCACTACCCGGGCGCGAAGGGCCTCGGGCACGGAGAAGGCTACTTCTACCCTCACGACTTCGAACACGGAGTTGTCTTGCAGCAATACCTACCCGATGCCGTCCGCGGCACACAGTATTACCGTCCTACCGGCAACGGCTTCGAACAAACCATCGCCAGACGGTTGGCTGCGATCGATCAGATGACCGTGGAGGACAGGAACCCCCTCGACTAGATGCGGACCAGAGGTAGAACCGTGGCCGCATCATCCTGGATCGTCGCTGCATGGAAAATCACCAGCAAAGTCGTCGGCTTCCACAAGACCTACGAGAGGGGATGAGCATGATCAACGACAACACTGAACGCGCGAGGCAGACCCCGGAGTCCGACAAGCCCAGGACTGTGGACGACCGACTCTCAGCAGATCTTGGTATCGACGTCCCCGCCGTCGAAGCGCAGGCACGGTTGCATCTCGACCTGCTGCGCATGCAGCGCCGCGAGCCCGGCGAACTAGGCTACGTGCTCATCGACCGGGAGTTCCATCCCCGCACAGCTGTCGTCTTCGCATCTCCCACAGAAGCCCGCAGCGCGCTGGAAGGCCACCCTTTGATCGATGCCCTCTGTGAGGAGGACAGCGTCGATGCACGGGTCCCGGATCCGGCCGTTCTCTCCGACCTCGCCTCCCGCGAAGTCATTTTGCCCTGATCGCACGGAATCGCGAAGGAATGGAAACATGACCAACACCGGTATCTTCACCCAATCAGCAGCTTCAGTCCTGCAGGACGTCGAAGAGTTCTACTTCGGTGGCGCGCTTCCCTGGTACCACGGGAGCAAGCTGACAGAGGACGGCTTGCACGTGAGCATCACACTTGACGATCCAGAGTCTGATGACGAGTCCAAGACCAAGGACTACGAGCTGTCGGCCGCCCAAATCAAGGAAGCCTTTCGAAAGGCCAAGCAGAAGGGGTACCACCTCTGCTGCTCTGCCGCCATCGAGTCCGAACAGCTCGGATTCGGCTGCGTCCAAGACCTTGACATCATCCTTCAGACCGCTTGCTACGGCGAGCTGGTCTTCGGCTGACGCCGCACCGGCTCGACTTCACCAGTGGAACTACTTCCACTAGGATGCAATCTCAGAGCTACCCAGTGGACACGGACCCCAGCACAGCCGTCCTTGCTCCTTCGTGAAACCACCCTGCTGACCCTCACTTCACCGACCTCGACCGATAGGCTCCGATCACATGAACGACCAGGAAGTGCGCCGCGGCGCAGGTATCTACAGCAAGCCGGTGCTGGGCTTCTACGACCTGCTCGTCGTGAAGTTCTCCAATTCGCTGGCCTGGCGATGCCCCAGCCAGCTCATGCTAGACCAGTACAACCGTTGCATCGGCACCCGCCATCTCGATGTCGGTCCCGGCACTGGTTGGTACCTCGCCAATGCCGACCTCCCCGAATCTGCTGAGATCACACTCATGGACCTCAACGAAAACAGCGTGGAGCACGCAGCGTCCAGACTCGCCCACACCCACGTAAGCACCAGAGGTGTGACCGCGAACGTCCTCGAACCGATCCCCGAGGCTCTCGGCCAATTCGATTCCATCGCGGCGAACTACGTCTTCCACTGCGTTCCCGGCTCCTGGGCGGACAAGGGCGTAGCTTTCAAACACCTAGGGGAGCGGCTCGCTGCTGACGGTGTGCTGTTCGGCAGTACCATCCTGGGCAGTGGCGTGAGCCACAACCTCATCGGCCGCGGCTTCATGGCCCTGTACAACCGCCTGGGCATCTTTCACAACCGCGAAGACGACGCCGCAGGACTTGAGGCTGCACTGCGGCGAAGCTTCGACCATGTGAAGGTCGACGTCATCGGTACCGTGGCGGTGTTCAGTGCACGAAACCCGTTGCGAAACGGCGGGGCAGGTGGACTCGACTAAAAGTCGAGCCTGATGACTGCATCCCGCCCTTCAGCCCCAGACCTGACTCCGGTGGCGGTGATGCGCACATTCTGCACGGAACCGTCGACCCGGCGAAGCGCCAGACCCATCGATTGAGAACGAGCGGTATCCCTCGCCGCAGCCGCGATGAACCTGTGCAACTCACCTGAAGCGTCAATGGCAAATTCACCAAGGCCGCCGACATACCCGAAGTCTTCCCGACGCCACGATGGCGACGTCATAAGAACATCCAGCGTTGCAGAGTCGACGACGGCCATCGGTTCCTTGGCCAGGGCCATGACTCCGCGAAGCACGTCGTCCACGCGCCCCGCATTGGCGTCTTGCTCGAAGGCCATATCGTGAAAAGTCTCCGGGGCCTCGTAACTGAAGCCCTGCAGATAGATCTTGTCGTGATCGGGCTCGATCGGCGGAATCACGCCGACCAGGCGCATGTGCCGACGGTCCTGTGAAGCCGTGCCGTAACCTGTGACGATGTTGTAGGTCAGGCACCGGACCTTGCCCGTTACGCCCATCAGCCCGTCCTGGATGCCGTCGCGGATGAGGCTGTTCACGCGCATCCGGTCGGACTGGTCGATGAGCTCGCTCGCCCATTCTCCGGCTTCCCAATAGCCACTGCGCTGCTGGGCGACGCTTGTGTCGACGTCATAGATACGAAACAGGTTCCGGTCCCAGTACGTGCGCCGGCGCAGTGTTGGTTGACCGTCGGCGTCACGCTCGATCTCCCATTCCCAGCCACCGACCAGCGGTGGTTCCGGAAGCGGATCAGCCGCTTTGGCCACGCCGGCGAGGACACCGATCACCGTGGAGGTACGTGGAGAGAAGACGGGCCGTACCTCAACTGCCCACTGCTCGTCCGCATGGGGGACTGTCTCGGAAATTACATTGCCACTGCGCATCACCTGGGCGATGCGGTTCTCATCAAGTAGAAGACGCCTGGGAATTGCACGCGTGGGCTTCCGAGCGGAGACCGGACCACAGGGCTTATCGTCCACCAGAACCAGCTGCTTGCCGTCGCTTCCGCAGAAAAGGCCCCAGGAACCTACATCCAGCTGGACCTGCATGATCAAATACCGCCTGAGACCTGCACAGTGGCCCCCGACATGTAGGTATTCTCCGCGGTGTGAATGATCGCCGAAGCGACTTCATCTGCCGTCCCGAACCGACCCAGCGGGATTCCTTCCAGCATTGCCATCCGTGCCTCCTCAGCAACATCAGCCATCATGTCCGTATCAGTTGCGCCGGGAGCAACAACGTTCACCCGGATGTTCCGGGCTGCGTACTCCCTGGCCATCGATCGTGCAAACGCTTCCAATGCCCCCTTGGATGCAGTGTAATTGCACTGGCCGACAACGCCGTACTTCACGGACATGGATGAAACCAGCACGATCGATCCGCCGCGCTGCCGCAGCATCGGCCCCAGGGCCGCCTTGCAGGCCAGCATCGGCCCGATCGCATTGACCTGCATGACCTCGCTCAGGTCCTCCTCGCTCATCCGCATGAGCAGCTTGTCGCGGGTGATCCCTGCTGCGACGACGAGCACATCCAGACCACCTAGGTCGGCGGCAGCCGCCTTGACGCCAGCTGCGATCGAATTACCGTCACGCACATCCATCTCGAGGGGGAGCACCCCCTCGGGCACGGTCCCCCCGGTACGATGCGTACCCGCCGTCCGGTAGCCGGCGGAGAGCAGGGCTCGAGCCGTGGCCGCCCCGATCCCACGGGTTGCACCGATCACCAGGGCAGTTCTCCCCATGTCGCTCATTTTTTTCTTACCCTCCCAGGTTGTAAAGTTGTGACACGGAACTTTACTGGACTTGTACCCCTTCGTTGACAAACGACAGGCGGTGTCCGCTCTTCTCGCTATTTAGAGGAACGCTGATGCCTGCCTTTATTCCATCCGCTGCGACCGCCGATACGCCTCGGAACGGCCAGCCCCGTCACCCCCTGTTCGCCCGACTGATGCGCAAAGGCGCTGCCAAGGTCGGTGCCACCAGCTGCACCCCGAAGCCCGCTCAGCTCGACCTCTTCGACTGGCCGAACGAGTTGAGCCTCGAAGCACTCGGGAAAGCCATCGCCTCAGCTTGCGGCCTCGAGATCGTGATACGGCCCATCCCGGATGAGATGCGCCATCATGAGGTCAGCGGCCTCACCACTGTGATCGGACGAGTGGCCCACGTCTTCTACGACCCTGAGCTCCCGCCCCTCAACATTGAGCAGACAATCCTCCACGAGTTCGCCCATATCCTGCACGGCGACGTCCGGGCCGACACCGACTGCACCCATCTGCGCAGCATGTTCGACGATCCGGTGGAGAAGCGCGCCGAGACCACCGGCATGCGGCTGATGGATGCTCTGCACCGGAAGCGGCGGGCATCGGAAGAACGCAGCGAGGTCCTCGCCTTCCTGTCCGGATCAAACGAGGACGGTGAGATCTGATGACTGAGATCATCATTGTCGGTATCACCATGGGCCTGATCATCATCGTCTCTGCCCTGTATCAAGGACGCCGACGCCGGGTTAACCTTCTCAGGGTCACCTGTGCCGCCCTCTTCGTGGCCACGGTCTGCCGTGGCGTGGAGCCGCCCTTAGACGGACCTGCCGTCGACCTCCTCAAGCGCCTTGCCATCCTGACCGCCCAGGTATCCGTGGCGCTGCTCATCCTCACGTTCCGCGCGACTCCGCTTTCACGACGTGCAACCCGGTTCATCTACCTCTTCGCCGGGATCATCGCCCTGGGCGAGGCCGTGCTGGTGTGGTTCATCCCCGTCCATGCCGACGGCACCATCTACGACCGGGTCGACATCGACGCCGCCCTTGCCCGCGGCCAGGCCTGGGCACTGATCTCCTACAACTTCCTGTACCTCTCTGCATTCGCCGCGGCAACTGCCGTAGTTGCCGTCGGCTGTTGGCGGACCATGACGCAGAAGAACCAACCCTTCTCCGCCCGCCTTCCGGTTGCATTCGTCTTTACGGGGGCCATCGGATCTGCCCTGTTCATCGGCTCATCACTCCTGGACCTCTTTGGCAGTCCGGTCGTCGGCGGAACTGAACTGAGGACACAACTCCTCGTCACCGTTGTCAGCTTCTTCTTCCTGGGACTCGCAACAGGGGTCATCCGCCGCATCAGCATAGAAACGCAGGTGAGGCTCGCGCTCCGCCTCGCGCACGAGGTCGTCGTACCTTTGTGGCGAACGACCACCACTCTTCACCCCGACGTAAAGCTTCCGCCCGAAGACAGGCAGGGGTTCGATCAGCTGATGACGCTCTCAAGGCTCACCATCGAAACCCACGACGCGCTCAGACTCATCCGCGAGGACCACGACCCCGCACTGGAACCCCTGCACAGGCAGCACCCCGAGGATCCGCACCTGTCGGCGGGGCTGGTGCGCCATCTCAGCGGCGAGAACGCCGTTCCCAGCCTCGGGTGGTTCACACTCGCCCTGAGCCGGCTCCGCACGCTCAAGCTGAAAGACGACGAAACCCTGGCCGCCTCTGTGCAGAGCCTCTACGAGATCCGAGTAGCGATGAGTGCCATGAATGGGACGGACGGGCGATGACCGGGAACGGAACGAAAATACGCATCCCCGAGACCGGCGATCCTGCGGCCCGGGCCGCCCGGATCCTCAGTGACGTGTTCGCGCCCGCTGTGTCCGTGTTCCTCATCTGCGTCCTCTGCGGCGTCACAGGCCACCCGCATACATGGGTTGGTCTCGGATGGGGCATCCTGATCGGCTCTTTCTGCGCAGTGATCCCGACAGCAACCATCCATGTCGCCGTGCGGCGCGAGCAGCTCACCGATCGACACGTCACCCGGCGCGATCAGCGCTGGCGGGTCTTCCTGGTCTGCGTGGCGTCTGTGCTTGGAGGCATGGCAACGGCGGTGCTGCTGGACGCACCGCGCCCGCTGCTGTGGATCCTGCCGACGATGGTTGCCGGGCTCGTCCTTGCCGGGGGAGTGACCCTCCTGGGACCGAAAGTCTCCATGCACGCGTTCTGCTTCACCTCCCTCGTCGTCCTCGCGGCGATGCTGCTCTCGCCCTGGTGGCTGCTCGCCCTCCCAACCCTGCTGCCCGTGGTCGCCTTCGCCCGGCTGAAGCTAAAGCACCACACGCGCCTCGAGCTCACACTCGGATCCGGCCTGGCAGCCGCCGTGATGCTCGGAGCCAGTGCGTACATGCCCACGGCCGGCTAGGACTGCCCGCTGCTCCGGCGCAACCGGAAATGTGCCGATGCCACCGCATTGGAAGATCTTCCACTAGTATGAAGGTGTCGTCGCGTGCACCGTTCGCCTCGATGACTTCATGTCTGAAATCACGAGGAGGATCCAGCTCCGTGACCATCGCCCAGCGACTAGAACGCTTGTTCGCGGAGACGGCAGGACCACACGGTCGCCCCGTCACCCTGCAGGAAATCGTCCAGAGAATGGAGCAGCGCGGCATCTCCTCGATGTCGCTCAGCTACCTGCAGCAACTGCGCAAGGGGGAGGCCCACAATCCCCGCCTGCAGCACCTCCGAGCCCTGGCCGACGCCTTCGACGTCCCCCTGTCCTACTTCCTGGAGGAGAACGAGCCAGATAGCGCCACCGAGCAGGAGCTGACCCCGCAGGAGCGAACCATCGCCCTGCGTGTGCACGGGCTCAGCGACGGCGCACTGGCCAGCATCCGGGCCATTGTGGAGCTGGCGCGCAAGAGCGAGCAGCTCGACGACCCGCCCAAGAGCCCTGACTCCACTCAAGACTGATCCCGCCGCGGGGTCCCACCACCCTGGGGACGTCTTCCTCGTGCCGGCGTTTGGTATTTGAGTGGAATCTTTTCCACTCCTGTGGCAGGATGGGAACCACAGCCCGGCGATTCCGTACATCGTGATGTCCCGCCGGACTGAGGTGATCACGCCCGTGAAGGAGCATCAGATGGTCGATATGCAGCCCCCCTCCGACGAGTTCCGCGGATTCGACGAGGCCCGGTCGATCATGTGGTGCTACGAGGCCCGCTCACGCACCTATGCCCGTCTGAGCCAGACGGACTTTCTCGCCAACGACGCCGTGGCCGCCGTGCATGTCGAGAACACCTCCCGCGCCGACCGCGTCTTTCTCGCCGCCTTCGACCGCTCCGGCGGGCTGCTGTTCGGCGACACGCTTTACATCGACGACCCGACACAGCGGCTCGACGTCACACCCGAGTTCGACCACGACTTCACCGGTATGGCCGTCGCCGCCGGCTCCGAACTTGAGGAAGCAGTCGAACGCGAGAACGGCTGGGTGGTCAACCTGGATGCCCTGCGCGACTACGACCCGCTGGAGGACCGCCGGACCACGCAGCGCGCGGTGCTCCTGGCGCACCTCGGAGACATGATGGCCAGCGGCCAGGCCCGGGGTTTCCTGTTTGACAAGCACGACGCTGCCGAGGATCCCGGTGAGGCCGACACCGACGCCGCCTGAGCGCGGCGCAGCACTTCTTCGGGCGCTCGGTCGACCCCGCCCGGCTTCGGCCGAGGCGGGGTCTTTTGCGTCCCTGGGGAACCGGTGGAAAGACCGTGGACCGGCTCACGCCGGTCCCGGGGGTCGTTCCGTGGTGGTCGCAGCCGCGCGGTGCGCGGCGCGGCCACCGTTACCGAATCGTCTGTTCTTGAGAGCCACGACCCACAGGAGTAGCCCATGACCGTCCCTCTCCGCGCAGCCCAGCTGCCCGTCAAGTACGAACGGGCCGAAGGCTCCGCCCGGCACGGCCGGACCATCTACGAAGTCGCCGGCTCCGGGCTCTACCAGGTGACTGCGGCCAAGGGAGAGTTCGCCGTCTCGACGCTCACGCAGTCGGGGTGGACGGAGCTGATCACGCTAGACGAAGGCGACGGGGTCTCGAACGCACTGGATGCCATGCAGATCTGGCTGGACATCCAGACCCCGACGCCCCCGGCCGGCGACAGCGCCGCAGGGCAAGGCGGCGATGCCGATGCCTGACCCGACCGGGACGATGGCGAACCTCACCGAGAAGGCCGCAGCCGCTGTCGTCACCTCCCGCGGTCTCACCCATGAGAACGGAGAATCCCCCCTCGCAGCCCTCGGCTGGGCCCAGGGCGCGGCGATCACCCACGAGGACGCTTTCCGGGCCTTCGCCCGGGCCCTGATCGACGAACTGGGCGTGCCGGACCTCCTCGCCGCCAAGATCGAGCTGCTCGCCGAGTACAAGCTCGACTACCCCCAGGACTACGCGCCGGACGACGTCGCCCGCATGCAGGCCGAGCTGGCGCGGCTGCGATCGCTGCAGCAGATGCTTGCAGGACCCGCCGACTGACCGTTTCCGGACACAGCAAGAGGCCCGGACTGCGCTGAAGGTCGGCGCAGTCCGGGCCCCAGGCCTGCTCTCACGCCGTGGGCGGGATGAGCAGCGAGGCCCCGGCGTAGATGAGATTCGGATCCTGGATCCGGTTCTTCTCGACCAGGGCCCCGATCGGCACTCCGGTCTCCGCCGAGATCTCCGTGAGGGTGTCACCCCACTGGATCACGTACACCCGCGGCCGTGGCTTCGGCTCGGGGACCTGCGCCGGCTTGTCCTCGTCGCCCTTGCCCGACGCCGAGGTGCCCGAACCCTGGCCGTCCGCAGAGCTGCCGTTACCGGCCTTGGCCTCGAAGGCGTCCGGGACCCCGTTGCGGTCCCGGTCCGGCAAGGTCACCGTCACGGTGCCCTCCTCGTGCTGGGAAGCTGCCGCCGCATCGCTCGCCGGGCTCCGGTCAGCAGTGAGGAGCTGCGTCGCGCCCCAGCCGGCGAACAGCAGCGCGCCACCGGCCATGATCCCGGCCGCCAGCACCGGTCCACCGCCATAGCCCAGGGGCCCAAGCCGGTCCCGCCGCTGCGCCGTCACCCGGGCCGAGGGAGCTGCATCAGCGGCCTTCTCCTCGGGCCTGTGCATCGTATCCGTCATCCCTGTCCCTCTCTATCCAGCTCACCATTTGCGACCATTCGAGTCCTTATGCACATTCTACTCGTAGTCCAGTGCATTTTGATAGAATAGGAGAAGGGATAGACGAGTCATAGACCAGTCCGACGGGCCGCCACGAACCACCGAATCACTCAACAGAAGGAACCCACCACCATGGCCAACTACTCCATCTCCGCCAACCAGCTCACCGAGGGCACCAGCGTCTTCATCCGCGGCAAGCTCGCCTTCGCCCGGCTGACCAGCCTCATCGAGGGTGCTGCCCTCGCCGCCAGCGACCAGCGCAAGGTCCAGAACGGCATGAGCCCCGTGGGCAAGCCGCACACCACGGCGACGATCACCGAGGCCGAGGTGCAGTTCGCCGACCCGGCGAACCCCACGGTCGAGGAGCAGTTCGTCTCCGAGCGCCGCTACACCTCGAAGAAGAACCCGGCCTCGGGCGCGAACTACTCGATCGACTCCAAGGGCACGAACCTGCCGATCATCGCGATCCCGTCCGAGAAGGGTGATGGCACCTACGACCAGGACACCTCCGGCCAGGAGCTGGCACAGGGACTGGACGTGACGCTCGTGCTCCGCGTCTACAAGCCGAAGAACTTCGCCAACCGCGGCCTGTCGCTCGACCAGGTGATTGTGCACGAGACCCCGCGCTACTACAACGCCGGCGGCGTCGCCAGCGGGGAGCTCGCGGCCCGCGGCATCGTCTTCAACGCCCCGCCCCGCGCGGTCCAGGCCCAGCCGGGCTCGGGCTCCGCCGTCGGCAACGGCGAGGAGCCGGTCGCCACCGAGGTCGAGGACGGCTTGTCCTTCCCGGCCCCGCAGCCCGCCGTCGCGGCTTCAGTCGCGGCTCCGGTCCCCGCCCAGGCCCACGCGCAGGTCCTGACCGAACCGGTCGCGGTGACTCCGCAGGCGGCCCCTGCCGTGGCTCCGGTTGCCGCCCCGGTCCCCGCGGTGCAGCCGCAGCAGGAGACGCCCGAGCAGAAGCTCGCCCGCCTCGAGCGTGAGAACGCCGAGTTGAAGAACACGGGTTCGGCCGTGGGTGCTCCCGCCGGCCAGGGCCCGTGGGGCGGCTCCGGCGATGCCCAGCAGGCCGGAATCACCTACCAGGGCTGATCCAAGGCCGATCCGACCGACCGAACCCCCAGACGAGACCCCCGTGCAGGCATCCATGCCGTACGGGGGTCTCGTCTTTCAGGGCCGGAGTGCAACCCGGCCCTGTTTTCATCCGCTCCCGACAAGAAGGCATTGATGTGACCGCCGTCGATCCCCGCGCGATCTTCCCCAGCTTCTATGACAACCCCGCGATTCGCGCCCTGGCGACCGCCTGCCGCTGGACCATCTCCGGCCGGCTCGGCGAGCTCGACGACGAGGACTCCGGCCGCAAGGCACCGATCGATGTGCGGCACCTGCTCGACGGCTGCAATCCGGGCTGCCGCCACGCAGGCCCCCTGCGCGGAGCTTTCGCCCTGGACGCGACCTGCCTGCTCACTCTCGACCAGCTGGCCGACACACTGCCGAACGCGGCGAACGCTGCCTTCTACCTGCAGGCCCCCTCCGACGGTCTGATCGTGATCGACGTCGAGCCCGGTTGCCCGCCGGACGTGGCCGCAGACATCCTGCGCCTGCCCGGAATCCTGTACTCGGAGCTGTCGATGTCGGGCCGGGGCTTCCACCTGGTCGCCCCGCTGCCTGCCAACCTCCACGACTTCCCGATCGCCGCTGACAAGCGCGTCCTGCGCGAGGAGCACGGCTGGTACGAGATCCTCCTGGACCATTGGTGCACGTTCACCCGCAACCCGGTGCCGCAGCGGATCGTCGAACACGTTGCGGCGCGACCAGCCTCCGACCGGTTCTCTTCGGTGGCGGACCTGTATGCAGACCTCGCCGCCAAGGCCAAGCCAAGCATCAGCATCCCCTCGACCGCCGTCGGCACGGACGGCGAAATGCCCGACATCCCGTACGCCGAGGCCATCGTCGAGCAGACACTCGCCGGCTCCCGCGACCGGCTGAAGACGCCCGAGGACTTCGACAACGACCGTTCCCGCTGGGAGTTCTCCGTCCTGGGTGTCCTCTACACCGGCATGCAGCTGCCGTTGCGCACCTACCGGTCCTTCGGCGCGCAGTTCTCCTCCGGTGACGAGGCCTGGCTGCTGTACAAGACCTCGCTGGCTGTGATCGAGCCTCGGCCCAAGCACGCCCAGATGCGCAACGGCAGGCCGTTCCTGCTGGACCGTGCCGCTGCCCTGGTGGCGGCACGGGAAGCCTCCGCCGAGGCGGGGTGAACCTTTGGGGGTTGCCCATCGGTTTGGCGGTGGAACAAGGACTGGATCGGGCGGAGCCCGATCGGGGATGGGGAGGCGGTGGGCTTCTGAGCCCGACCGCCCCCGTCACCGGGCCTTGTGGCCCTGCTTCCGACATGTCCCGTACGGCGCTCAGCCCTGCCGTGGGTCCGTCTCCCGTCTCACCTGCTCACAGCTCACCCACGACCAGAAAGACATTCCCATGAAGTTCAACGACACCCTGACGACTCTGATCCAGCAGTCCCTCGAGGTCGGGGCCACGCCGGCGCTCATGGGCGAGCCCGGCATCGGCAAGTCCTCCTTCGTCGAGGCTCTCGCCTACTCGATGGGCACCAAAGCCTTCGTCCTGCCCTGCAACCAGCTCGCCGACAAGGCCGACCTCACCGGCGCGCGCCTGGTGCCCTACGAGAAGGCCGACGGGACACAGTCCTACAAGCAGGTCTTTTACCCGCACCAGGTCATTCAGGAGTGCATCGACTACGCGCTGGAGAACCCGCGCGAGTGGCCGATCCTCTTCCTCGACGAGATCAACCGCACGACCTCGGACGTGACCTCCGGCGCGCTCACCCTGGTGACCCTGCGGCGCATGGGCCACATCGAACTGCCGGAGAACGTGCGCCTCATCGTGGCGGGCAACGACAAGGGCAACGTCACGACTCTCGACGAGGCCTCGCTGTCGCGCTTCGCGATCTTCCACGTCGAGCCCGATGCGACGACCCTCATGTCCGTCCTCGGTGACGCGCTCAACCCCTGGGTGAAGAAAGTCCTCACCCAGCACCCCGGACTCATCTTCCAGAAGTCGACGCCGAACTCCATCGTGGCCGACGGCCGCGATGACGACGATGACGACGGCAACGTCACCATGGCCGAGCTGTTCGACGGCGGCGAGGAGATGAACCAGCTCACCACGCCGCGCACCATCGACCACCTCTCCCGGTGGCTGAACCGCGTCGACCGCCAGGAGCTGGCAAGCCACCTGGCGACCCCGGTCCAGATCGGCGGCCGCGACACCTCGCTGCTCAACGAGGCGATCGAGGCCTTCACCGGCGACACCATGTTCACCACCCAGCTCGTGGCGGTCATCGCCGAAGACCTCGCATCGAACTCGGGCGGCCCCGCACACAACCGCGTCAATGTGCCCAAGCCGAACTGCTACACGACCCTCAAGTCCGCGGGCACGGTCACCGACCTTGCCGCGCAGATCTCGGGCCTGACCCAGAACGAGGTCTCCGGCTCGCTGCTCTACGCGATGAAGGAGAAGGAGGACAACTCGCGCCTCATCGAGCAGCTGGCGCAGGCCGCCGTCCAGATTGAGCCGGAGCACACGCGCACCCTGTTCGAGCTGGTGACGACCGGGCAGTTCGACCGGCAGAACCTGGAGGCCTTCCTCGAGGTCGACTCGCCGATCGTGGCCGCGGTCAAGCCGTCCCTGTCGGCCTTCCTCTGAGCCGACCCGGCACCGGGCGGCGGGGGACGCCACCGGCTCCGTTCCGGAGCGTCCCCCGCCATCCCACGACACCCGTCGCCTCAGACCGCATTAGGAGACCACGATGACGATCACCGTCACGAACCAGAAGCCGGCGGTGCTCGACGCCCTGCACACGATCTCGTGCACGGGCGACTACGACCCCATGCCGGCCATCCAGAAGGTCCTGGTCGACCCGCAGCTGGAGCCGCTGAACCCCAGCGCTCCGGCGAGCATCGTCGACGGCTCGGGCCACGACATCACCGGCGACGTCCTGGACATCGTCATGCGCTGCCTCGGCGAGACGATGGACCCGGCCGCCGAGAAGAACGCCAAGGCGCTGCTCGGGCAGACCATGGTCAGCTATGACCAGGGCACGCCCCTGCCGGTGGGCGAACTGTTCGCTGTCCAGGCCGGGCAGCAGAACAAGTGGCCCGCGCCGTCAGCCCGGGTCCTTTACTCAGCCCAGAACGATGTCATCCCCGCGGCCAAGGGCCTGCTCGCAGGCTCCGCCGACGAGAGCGCCTTCTTCGCCTCCGTCGCCTACACCTACCACCCGAATACCCTCGGGTTCTGGTTCCAGTCCTCTGCCGCGTTCGACGGCTTCAAGATCTGGCTGAACCAGCAGGTGCAGACGATGGCCGGCGCGAACGCGATGCCGGCGGACACCCTCCGGCTGCTGAACGACTTCGCGAACCTCTCGCTCAAGGGGCTGACCGAATCGCTGCTGCTGCGCAAGGACGACTCCGACGGCAACGACGAGTTCTCTTTCGCCCGGCTGGTCATCCGCATGCTGATGACTTACGTCGACCAGCAGCGCAAGGCCGCCTCAACAGGCGCGGCCGCCCTCGACACCGGCATCATGCCGTTTACCGTTGGGGAGCTGTTCTGCCCGCGGTCGCTGGTCCTGGTCAACGTCGAGGCCCACGCCCGCGCCACCGCCGCGAAGGTAACGGGGGAGTGGAACCTCATCAACCAGTCCCTCGCCTCACCCGTGAAAGTCGTCTCCAACGCCGCGCTGTCCAAGCTGACCTCGCTCCCGCGAGCAGCTGCCAGGGCCGCTGCCATGGGCGCACGGCAGCAGCCGGGACAGCCGGGCTCGCGCTCGGCCCAGGTGAAGTTCCGCAAGGCCCCGCCCACGAAGCTGGACCTGTTCAAGGACATCACCCGGGTGCTCAAGCGCATGGGCAAGGTCAACAAGTCCCAGAACGTCTACCGGACGACGAAGACGACCTTCCTCAAGGCCAACCGCCGCAACCCGGACGACTTCAACAAGCCGGGCCGGATCACCTCGGTGCAGTACATGCCCGACCTGCACGTCTTCATCGACACCTCCGGGTCGATCTCCGAGGAGAACTACCAGGAGGCGGTGCTGATGCTCATCCGGATCGCCAAGAAGCTCAACGTCAACCTGTACTTCAACTCCTTCAGCCATATGCTCTCCCAGGAGACGCTGCTGAAGGTCGAGAACAAGTCGACGCGGCAGATCTGGCAGGAGTTCCGGAAGGTGCCCAAGGTCACCGGCGGCACCGAGTTCAAGCAGGTGTGGGACTACATCAACGCCTCCCCGGTGCGCAAGCGCCGGCTGTCGCTGATGATCACCGACTTCGAGTGGTCTCCGCCCTCGAGACGCGAGGAGCACCCGCCGAACCTCTACTACGCCCCGTGCTCGGCCATGGACTGGAAGTACATGGTCCGTTCCGCCGAGGCGTACGCGAACTGCATGCAGCACATCGACCCGAGCATCCGGCAGAAGCTGCTGGGCATGGTCCTCTGATCCTGCTCCCGGCCACAGGGGAGACGCCGACCCGCCGAGCCGAGCCGGCCGGCGTCTCCTCCTCCCTCAGACCTACCCGTAACCCCGCCAGGCATCCCGGCGCGCCCACCCAGCGCGCCGCCCGGCGAACCCCACCGAAGGAGGGACCCGCGATGGGCCTCAACAACTTCACGTCGGGCTCCGACGACGACACGAACAGCGGCGGCACGCCTCCGAGCTTCCCGCCCATGGGCGGCATCCCCAGCCAGGGCGGCCAGTCCGACGACGCCGTCAAGGAGCTCCTCGTCGACTACAACGAGAAGTTCAAGAACGCCGACCCGACGATGTTCCGCGACGCGCTCATCGAGCAGGTCCTCTCCGTCCTGATCAGCCGGAACAAGCCGAACGTGCTCCTGAAGGGCTCCGCCGGCGTTGGTAAGACCCGGATCGTCGAGGACATCGCCCGCCGGATCGCCCTGGGCGACACCCTCATCCCGGACCAGCTCAAGGGCTTCACCGTCTACGAGCTGCCCATCACCAACCTCGTCGCCGGCTCCGGCATCGTCGGGCAGCTGGAGGAGAAGGTCCAGACCGTTATCGACTTCGCCTCAGACCCCAAGAACAAGGTCATCCTGTTCATGGACGAGATCCACCAGATCACCGGTGGATCCACCTCCCACACCGACTCAGTGCTGCGAAAGGTCTCGCAGGTGCTCAAGCCTGCCCTGGCCCGCGGCGACATGCGCGTCATCGGTGCCACCACCTCCACCGAGTCCCGGGCCTTCGACGACGACCCTGCCTTCGCGCGGCGCTTCACCCCGCTCATCGTCGACGAACTGACCGTCGAGCAAACCCTCACGGTGCTCGGCAGCGTCCGGCCGGGCCTGGTGGCGCACTACCGCCACCAGATCGCGGTCTCCGACGATGTCCTGGCGGAGACGGTCCGGATCGCGGAGGAGAATTCCCGTGCCGGGCAGCACCGCCCCGACAGCGCCATCACGCTGCTGGACCGGGCGATGGCCGACCGTGTGCTGGAGCAGAAGAAGCTCATCGTCCAGGCCGAGGCAGCCGGAGACACGGCACTCGTGAACACCTTGCGGTCGATCCCGCAGGTGCCGCTGACTACCAAGCGCGTCCTGGACGTGGCCAAGCGTCTGATGACCGGAAACGCCCAGCGCCCGGAGTTCGACGTCGCAACCCTCCGGGCGACCCTGCTGGGCCGCCTGCGCGGACAGGACGACGTGCTCGAGAAGCTCGTGGACCGCCTGGCCCGCGAGGAGCTGGACCTGTTCCCGACGTCGACCCCGACAACCTGGATGCTCGCCGGAGCCTCGGGCGTGGGCAAGACCGAGACCGCGAAGATCATTGCGGAGCAGATGACCGGCACCGAGCCGATCATCCTGAACATGACGGAGTTCCACACTCCCTCGGACACCGCGAAGATCGTCGGGGCACCTCCCGGCTACGTGGGCTCGGACTCCAACCGCGAGCTGCCATTCGACACGCTCGAGTCCAACCCCCACCGGGTGATCCTGCTCGACGAGTTCGAGAAGGCGGACAAAGCCGTGCAACGGCTGTTCCTCTCGGCCTTCGACGAGGGCTACATCCGCAACGCCCACGGCAAGGTGCTGGACTTCTCCAAGGCGCTGGTGATCTGCACGACCAACGCCGCGCGGGAAGCCCTGAACCGCAAGCCGGTCGGCTTCGGCTCGGCCCCGCCGGCGGTCTCCCACCGGTCCCTGACCAAGGAGCTGGCTCAGTTCTTCGACGCAGAGCTGCTCGGGCGGTTCTCACTCGTCGTGGGTTTCAACCCGGTCGACGAGCAGGCCTACCGGGAGATCCTCGCGGCGGAGTACAGCCGCCAGCGCGAACGGATCCTGGACGCCAGGCCCCGCCTGGGCCAGACACTGCCCGCGTCGATCCCCGACGACGAGCTGCGTGCCGTCGCCGAGGAAACCTACGTCGACTCCCAGGGTGCGCGTCCGGCCGGCAAGGCCGTGCGCGTGTGGATCGAGGACCGGCTGCTCGCTGCCCAGGCTGCGTCGGCTGCGTCGACTGCGTTCATCCCACCCGCTGCCGCCGTCTCCGACGAGCCGGAGGCGCTGGCCGTCGATTGATCCCGGCACCACACTGCGTTCGAGCGCCCCTGTCCCGGATACCCGGGGTGGGGGCGCTCGTGCGTGCGCGTACCGCGTTCGAACACAGGAAGAAGGACGTCACTGCCATGACCACCACGACCACCACCGCCGTCGGCACAGTCCGTGCGGCACAGCCCGAAGACAGGAGCGAGCAGATCTGCGACGACGCACTGCTGCTGGTCTCCGCCCACTCGGCGGACGCGGCCGACTGCCGTGATCTCGCACTCATGCTCGGCCTTGTCGAGGTGGACCCCTCCGGGTCCGTCACCAAGGCCAATCCCTGGAACGCCGACTGAAGGTGCTTCCCGCCGGGCCTACCCAAGAGGTGAGCCTGCGATTGACCGCCGCGCGCATGGGTAGCGCGCGGTGTCCGGGTCCGCGGGGCTGACGCCGCAGCGCCCGGATTCAGGGGCCTCACGGCCCCTGACGGGTGGGTTGAGAGGAGCGCGGGAGGGCTCGTCGCCAGAGGCGAGCCCTCCCGCTCTCATGCCCGCGCCCGTGACCCAAGCGCTCGTCTACGAGCATTCGACTGACCATTCGTCTCCTGTGAGAATGGTCTATGCGGCTTCCATTCGACAAACCCTCTCGACCCGCCTACTGATTCGTTCGAAGAAAGACGACACCATGCCTATTCTGCTTGACGACATCGACCTTTCCGCAGCCGCCGTCGCTGCCCAGAAGACCGTCGACCCGAAGTTCTTCTCCTCGCGCCTGACCGGGTCCGGCAAGAAGACCGGCCTGCTCAATGAGAGCCTGCGGCCGATCAACACCGCGACCAACACCGCCTACGCGGTTGACCGCGACATCGAGGTCAAGCAGAGCTCGACCCACCACGACATCACCACCGCGCTGGTGCCGCTGGCCCCGATCACGCGCCGCTCCCTGCTCTCGGGCGGGTCGTTCACGCTGCCGGTACCGCATGTCGATGACCGCTTCGAGCTCGACATCGCCACGCCGACCAACTCCTGGGACGTGCACTTCGACATGACCCCCCAGGCCCTGACCGTGTACGAGGATAAGTCCGGCGACAAGATCCGCCGTGACCTGGTGATCCAGTACCGCCTGGAGCTCTACTTCCTCAAGCAGGGCTTGGCCGAGCCCGAGCGCGCCGTATCGGTGTCCCGCTCCATCGGCTACGGCAACCACGACGCGGCGGTGTTCCTGCAGTGGGACACCAGCCCCGCAGAGAATGCCCGCGACGTCATCGAGGATGTGCTCTCGGCCGCAGGGTTGAGTGCCACCAACCTCGACAAGCTCGCCGACTGGATGGACGAGTACCCGATCTACGAGCGCATCACGCGCCTGGCCCAGATCTGGGACTCCGAGGCCATCTCGGACACCGTCTGCCAGTACGTGCAGGACATGCCGGCCAGCCCCACCGAGGAGCAGCTGAACATGCTCGCGGTGCAGCTGCGCTACCTGGAGAACTACAACGTCCCGCTGGAGGCCTACCGCCGGATCCACCAGCAGCTGGACACCACGTTCTCCGCGCCGATCGCGGCGAAGCTGTCCAAGCAGAACCTCAGCCTGCTGATGAACCACACCCTCGACCACCTGGAGCGCATGAAGGGCCAGCTCATCACGCCGCCCCAGCCGGCCACGGCCCCGGTCTTCCCGCCGCACCTGTCCAAGCAGCAGCTCGACGCGCTCAGCACGCACGAGCCGCTCGTGATGACGCAGGCCGGCGCGGGCACAGGCAAGTCGACCGTGATCCTCGAGCGCATCAAGTACCTCGAGACCTGCGGGGTGCCCGCCAGCGACATCACCGTCCTGTCGTTCACCAACGCCGCCGCCGACAACATCACGGAGAAGAACCCGAACGTCGGCTCGATGACGATCGCCAAGATGATCATCGACATCTATTCGATGAACCACCCGACCCACAAGGTCTCGGCCATCGACACGATCATCAACTCGATCGACATCTTCTACCCGAACAGCCAGTTCGCGGCGACGTTCCGACACCGCCTGCTGGAGGTCGACCAGAACAAGACCGGCGCGTTCACGGCCCTGAACACCTTCGTCGAGAACCACTTCGACGAGGTGATCGCGCTGCTCGACCGCATCGAGCAGACCTCGCTGGAGCTGCAGATCATCATCTGCTACCAGAAGATCGATGACATGTCCGAGCCTGCCCACGTGCAGAGCAAGTACCTGATCATCGACGAGGTCCAGGACAACTCGGTCTTCGAGTTCATCTACGTGCTGAAGTACATCACCAAGCACGCCCAGTCGCTGTTCATCGTCGGGGACGCCAGCCAGACGCTGTACGAGTTCCGCTCGGCCAACCCTAGGGCGCTCAACACGCTGGAGGGCTCGGGGGTCTTCGCAACCTTCCGGCTCACGACGAATTACCGGAGCAACCAGGAGATTCTCGACTTCGCGAACGTCGTGCTTGGCGGTCTGGAGACCAACCAGTTCGCCAACATCCAGCTGCAGGCCAACTCGCTGGCGGTGCCCACGGCCGACTCCTTCCAGGAGAAGGTCACCCTCAACTACCACGAGGTGGCCCGCCTTACCGGCTTCATCGCAAACGACCTGCAGCCGCTCGTGCGCAACACGGTGATCCCGGAGTACGTTCAGGCCTGCCTGGACCGCGGCGAGCAGGTGGCCTTCCTGGCCTACGCCCGCCGTGAGGTGGCGCTGATCCAGGAAGTGCTCGAGAAGGCCTACCCGAACAAGCACGTGGCCTCGCTCGTCAGCGACCGCGTCTACGCCACGGACATCTTCTCGAAGTACATCAAGTTCTTCTGGAACGATGTCCTGCAGGTGCAGCCGGCCAACGCCTCGTTCGTGGTCTCGCAGGGGATCAAGGACAACATGGGCAAGCTGACGAAGAATGCCGGAAACGTCAACGTCGAGAAGGCAATCCTGCGCACCATCTCCGAGTGGTGGGTCGAGAACAGCGCCGCTATCAACGGCTGGGTGGCCCTGTGCAACCAGGGCAGCCTGCCTGCGAACGTGTTCTTCGACCGGCTCCGCGACAACCTCCTGTCCTTCGAGATCACGCGCAACCAGCAGAAGCTGAACGTGAACAAGCAGAAGAACCAGGAGCGCAAGCGGAAGAACCTCGAGTCCAAGGCCGATCTCGTCGTCTCGACGATCCACGGTGCCAAGGGCCTCGAGTTCGACAACGTCGTCGTCCTCTACAAGGAGGACGCGAAGATGACCCAGGACACCAAGCGGATGTTCTACGTCGCGTTCACGCGTGCCATGAAGAGCCAGTACGTGCTCTCCTACGGCACGGCGAAGAACCCGCCGATCCAGAGCAGCTACGAGCAGATCGTCAACGCCCTCCGCTCCACCTCCACGAGAGGTCGGAGCGCCCGCGCCTCCTGCTTCCCATCCCATAAACACAGCCAATGCAGCTTCGAAGGAGCACGCCATGACCGCCACTGGAATCCAGGCCGGCTCAGAGGAGCTCGTGCCGGGCCCCGACAGTGCCTACGACCTGGTCATCTGCCACGACGACCGGATCGTCTTCCACGACCACTACCCCTCGCCAGCATTCCGGCTGCGCATGTGCGCGCAGCTGCTGACCGCCTCGGACGTCGTCCTGGGCGCAATCGACGCCTCCGCCGCGAACGAAGTGCACGAGCTGTACCAGTCCAGCTCCGGGCAGTGGGAGAGCGCCCCGGACAGCGTGGTCAACGCCATCGCCAAGCTCTGCCGCCGATGGGGCGTCCAGGTCTACGTGAGCACAACCCGCAAGAAGACCGAGGTTCCCGCCGCGCTCTATTCGGTGATCACCGAGTACGGCCCCGGACAGACTATCGCCGAGCACTTCACCTCCAGAGAGGCCCGCCGGGCCAGCCTCATCGAGCGTGCCGACATGTTCTTCAGCTCCCGCGGCAGCATCCCCGAGCGGGTGCTGGCCGACGAGCAGCGCCTCGCCGCGCTCGTGGGTGCGTTCCTCATGCCCGCCACCGTGCTCCTCACCGAGGCCGTGCTCGACGAGGCCGACGGCCACTACAAGCCCTCCGGCCGGCCACTGCCGATCCTCTGAGCACCGCCCGAGCGGACGGCCCCGACCACAACCCTGACCAGCAGACCCGGAAGGGACCCGCCATGTCCGCACCTGACACCGTCAAGCCCGAGAACCCGTATGCCCGTACGTACGCCGACTTTCTCGCCCAGACCCGGGAGCACGTCCTCGTCGTTCTGCACGACGAGGATCTCTACCGCCACTTCAGGATCCAGGCCCCAGGGACCCGCATGTGGTCCTGGGACGTCACCACCTGGCCCGGCCACCTGGCCACCAGCGGCGACATCGCCGACGGCTACATGTTCACCCGAGAACCCGACATGATCGGTTTCTTCGCGTCGGCCGGCAAGAGCGAGGGCTACTACTCCGACGGTGCGCCAAGCATCGACTTCCGCTACTGGGCCGAGAAGCTCTGCGGCGGCCGCTCCCGCGAAGTAAAGCAGTACGACTCGGATCTCTTCATCCAGCTGGTGCGGGAGCACCTCGAAGAAAGCGAGGGACTCGGCACCGAGGCCCAGGAGGTCCACCATCAGCAGTTGGCGCTGCTGGCGCGCCTGCACGAACTGCGCGGCCTTGACGGGGACGCACAGTTGGCGCTCTTCGAGGCCCACTGGAATGCCCAGGAGCACCTCGCGGCCACCGGCACCGTGCTGAACCACGAGCGCCGGAACGCGGCCGCTGCCGCGCGCGCTGCCCTCTGGAGCACCGACGGCATCCCCGACGAGAAGTTCGACCGGCTCACAGAGGAACACAACTGGATGGAGCTCGCCGACATCGAGGTCCCACGACATTCCCCTGCCGAGCGGCGCATGGAAATCATCGAAGACGCCCGCTGGCACGCCGACAGCGAGTCGGAGGCCCACAAATGGCTGGCTGAGCACGAGGACACCGTCGGCTCCGACACCTGGGAGTGGGACCTGCGCGACTGGGACATCCACTTCCTGTTCACCTGCTACTGCGTCGACCTGGCTGTGCGCCTCTACCGCGAGCACGCCGCCGCGAAGACACAGCAATCCGCCGCCTGAGCCGACCCCACCCACATCCCGACCCAAGGAGAACCCATGAGCGCCGATATGCTCACCGCGGCCATCGCCGTCCCGGCCGACCGCACCAAGCCGATCGACTTCGAACGCGGCCGCCTGATGGTCGAGGAGACCGCGGACCCTGAATCGTTCCGGTTCGACGACCCCGAGTCCCAGCTCGAGGAGCTGGTCGAGGACTTCGACCCCGACATGCACCTGGACGCCGAGGGCGAGCCGAGCCCGGAGGTCATCAAACGCGTCGGCCGCAGGGTCATCGACGAGCTCGAAGAGGCGCTGAACTCCAGCGAGACGGACACCATCGAGGTCGCCGGCTACCGGCTGTACCTCTCCGGCGGACTCTCCTCGGGCGATTCCCCCACCGACGCCGCCGACGCGATCTGGCACGCCCACCACCTGCCGGTGACCGTCCTGCTTGCCATGGGATTCATCCCCGACTGCCGCAGGCCGCTGTCCCGGACCAACGGCAACCCCGGACCTGTGACCGACACCGACATCGTCGACGCCATTGCCCTCGGCCTCGGCACCAAGCCGGAGTGGTCCGGTGCCGACGAACTGGAGTGGATCGCCAACGCGATCGGCTCCGTCCGGCCGCACCCGGGAGACCGGGACCCTGCCGAGTACCACACGGAGTTCACGGAGCGGCACGGCTTCGATCCGGTCGACGACAACTTTCTCATCGGCTATGTCAGCCAGTACGACAACCAGGAAGGCGGGGACTGACCTTGGCCAGCGGTGTTTTCATCCTCTGCGCGTGCTGCGCCCTCAAGCTCGTGAACGACGACGAGTCGGCTTGCCGCGACTACCACGGCCACGACCACGCTCCGCTGCAGGTGCCGGCTGGCACCGCGATCACCCAGGGTCCCCACGAATGGGCGGGCTCTCTCGAACTGACCTGCCATGGCCATGAGAACGGGACCATCCAGCCCCTCGGGGAGTACTGGGTGGCCCAGCCCGGTCCCGCACCGGCCGAAGAAGGAGTGCGATGAGCAGCCGGACACCAGTGCCCGATGCGCTCTTCGACGCCGATCTCTGCCAGCCTCTCGGCCGCGAGGACTGGGTTGCCCGCTTCGACTGGGTGATCATCGACAGGCGCGTTGTGCACGCGCCCGTCACCTGGACATGGACGTGTCCCACATGCGGAGAGTCCGGCGTCATGCCCGATGGTCCCGACCTGCTGGCAGTCCCGCACGGGTCACAGCATGCTGCAGTACTTTTCGGGACGATCGTCCCGCTCGACGTCGAGGCCGAGCGTCCGTTTACTGAATAGCCTCACCGCCCGGAAGGAGGGACCCACCATGACAGAAATCAGCACTGCCACGGCCGCGGTCCTCTCGCCGGCCGTGATCGTCGACATCGACGGGACGGTCGCAACGCACACCCTTCCCGACGGACGCTTCATCAGGGGACACCACGAGTACCGGCTCGTCCCCTGGGACCTGCCCAACCCGCCAGTGATCGAAACCGTGCGCGCCCTGCACGCTGCCGGACTTGAGATCGTGTTCTGCTCCGGCAGGCCGGTCATGGACGACAACGGCTGGGACGTCGGCCGCGCAACCTACGCCTGGCTCATCGAACATGTGGGGGAGTGGACTGCCAGCTGCCCTCTGTTCATGCGCGGACATGGCGACCGCCGGCCGGACGACATCGTCAAGCCCGAGATCTACGAGGCCTTCATCCGCGGGCGGTGGGACGTCCGGCTCGCGCTGGATGACCGGCCCAGGGTGATCCGCGCCTGGCAGGCACTCGGCGTGCCGGTGTTCGACGTCCAGCCCGGCTCGGGCGAGTTCTGATGCATGGCCCGCGCCCTCGACCCGCAGTGGGCCGCAGGGCGCGGGCCTGCTTCTCTTCAACTGCCCCGCTACGCCATTCCCCAGCGACTCAGTGTCCATCAGGAATGGTGGAATATGAGGCACTGGCATCCCATTCGACCACGAATAGACTGGAACCATGACTGACGACAAGACCCCCCAGGCCCCGCGCGAGGGCTCCCTGCCGAAGTTCTCCGTGAACGTCGCCCCGACCCAGAAGATTACCGCCGCCGACCTGGGCACCCTGCTAGAGCGCTTCCGCGCCGGGGATGCCGAGCCCCTGATCTTCGGTGACGGGAACGTCCCCGAGGCCGCCGTGATCCCGTTCGCCGACTTCGTCGACCTGCTCCGGCGGGTCCACGCCGACGAGACTGCCTTCCAGGCGGAGCTCTCCCGCCGCATCCGCGCCTCCGACGCCTCCGAGGAGCCCGGCCTGACCCTCGATGAGCTCGGCGATGAGCTGGGCGAACCCGCCCGGTCAATGATCCGCAAGGTGCTCGACGATGACTGAGGGGCTGCGGATCAAGGTCCATCTCAGCCCCGGGGCCCGCCAGGACATCGAACGGCTCAACCAGCGCGCCCTGAAGAATGCGCACAGCCGGGACGAGGCGCTCCTTGAGGCCACCATCGTCATGCTCCACCGGCTCAACGGCCGCCGTCACCCGACTAAGCCGCTGGACTACGACTCCCGCTTTGCCGACCTCTCCGACTGCGACACAACCTACGTCGGTGCGGACCCCCATGAGAAGCCGCCGCTGCGCATCGTGTCACGCGACGTCAGGCCCGAGCCGCCCGGCGGCATCACCCGGCGCGAGATCGTCGCCATCGGCGCACGCCGCGACAGTGAGGTCTACCGGACAGCCGGCCAGCGCCTCGGGCGGCCCGTCGGGGTCACCCTCGACCAGCTCGCCGCCCAGCGCCGCGCATCCGCGGCGAAGAACCATGCCCCGCAGGCGGGCAGGGGGCTCGACACACCCGCACCCGTCGGTGCAGACCTCGAGTTCGACTGACCATTCCGCCTCGTTTCTGTTCGTCATTCAGTCTTTCTCATAGAATGGTGGGAATGATGATTCGATGGAGACGGGATGAGGGCTGATGCACGACTACGACACGGACCACCAGACCTGGGATCCGGCAGTCGCGGAACCACGCCGGGGGATGAGCCCACGGGTGCAGCTGACAATCCGCCGGAGCCTTGCCCTGGCGATCGCCCTGGGAATGGCCTACGGCATCTTCCATGTGGTCTTCCGCATCGATGTTCTCGCTCCAGTGCTCGCTTACGACGAACCCGTCAAAGAGGGGATCACATCGGTGATCGAGGACCCGAAGCGGGCCTGGCTAGCCTTCGCCGTGCTCGTCATCCCGCACATCGGGCTCTACTACCTGCTGTTCGAGGACCGGAAATGAGGGGACTGGCCATGTTCAGGAACACCAGAACGATCGTGGGGCTGTGCGTGCTCAGCGGAGTCTCGGTCACCGCCGTCATCAGCTGGGCTACCGGCTTCTTCGCCTGGGCCGTGGGCTCCACCCGCAGCCTGTGGGATGGCTTCATCGCCTTCCTCAACTCGCCGTTCAGCTGGGAGCACCTCGCCGCCGGCGCGGGCGTGCTGCTCATCCCGATCATCATCATCGTCGTAATCTTCGCGATCGCAGATAACTGAGTCGCGCGGCATCTTTCGCGAAACCCGCTCCGGCTGCCGACTCCTGCCCAGCGGGCAGAAATTGGCTGCTTAGGCCCGCGACAGCTCGGAATGCCGCTCGAGGCTGTACCGGATCAGATCCATGGCCGGGGTAAGGGCCCAGACAAGCAGCCTCATGGTCGGCCGGTTCTCCTTGACGATGACATCATCCGGTAGAGAAGTGGATTGCGTCGGCGTCAGCACAGCATCAGCGGCCCAGCGCCTGCCGTGCGCGAAACCTGAACACAGCTGCCATACGGACAAGGCGGACGTCCTGGGCACCACGTCGCGGACCTGCGTGAGTATGTGCGTGCTGCTGGGGAGAATCAACTTTCCAGCGGCCCCGGAGGCATCGAGAATAGCCTGCAGTTGCGCCTTGTCGCTGTCGAAGTCCGGAAGCGTTCCCTGAAGATTCGGATGGCGACGTGCCAGTTCGCTGTACGCAGTCTCGCGGTCTTTGGCTACCTTCAGAGACAGAGACAGCGAACGAACTACCCTGGTCGCCTGTTCTTCTGGCGCTAAAATCCAGGCTGCCTGTGCCGCGCACTCAATGGCTGCCCTGATCAGCGAGAACGGGGCAAGAGTATGTGAGGCTCCGGCACCAATCATGATGCTGTCCAGAGCGTGCAAATGATCGATCGCACTGACTACCGCATTGGCGATGTTATGCGACGCCTGGTGGGGTTTGATGAGCCCATCGTCCTGCGCCAGACGGCTTCCGGCTTCCGGGATCCACGCCTCGTGGGAATCCCGGAAACCCAGCCAGGTCCTCAGCTCCTGAAAATACAAGTCGGCAATCTTGAACTCTTCAGGTTCATCTTCTCGTCGCATGACTCCATTCTTCACATGGCTACATTCTTTATCGCCAGGCACGCTGGAAGCCTTCGGGGAGGGATACTTCAGTCGGCGACAACTCAGGCCTGACCCGCAGGAGACGGACTGAATGCCTGAATGCCCGGCCTGACCAGGCTACGTCGGCCGAGACTTCAACCACCAACGGCTCCACCAAAGTCAGGCGAGTGATGCCGCCCTCCTTGGTAAAGCGGTCCAGCACCCGTTCGCTGATTTCCTCCGGCCATGGATGCCTTCCCTGGGGAGGACGAAGATATGTGGCCAGATCCCTTCCCGCACGAGCCGTCAAGGACGTGGACCGGCCGACAATGCGCAGCCGTCCGTGGACCGGCAAACCCACCACCGCTGCCCGCGGGTGCGCCATGGGACCTATGACCGCCGCAAGAACCACATCAAGGGCGCTTCTGCTCTTGACCTTCAGCCAGATTCGCCGGGGCTCGTACGTCTGCCCTTCACCCTTGATCACAATTCCTTCCACACCCGTGGCGATCATGTCACTGAACCATGTGGCCGCCAGGGCCCGGTCGCTGGTCACCGGTGACAGATGCAGTGGCGGAATCCACCCGCGCGCCAGTTCCTCGAGCAGAGCCCGGCGATCCCGGAATTGAAGCCCGCGGGTATCCTGCCCGGCCACTGCCAGGACGTCGAAGGCGATCAGCGAGGCAGGGCTTTTCATCACGAGCTCCGCAAGTGCCGCCTTTGAGCTCACCAGGCGCATCTGCAGCGCATCGAAATCCAGCCGCCCTTCGGACCACACCACAACTTCGCCATCGACAACACAGCCCGGAGGGATCTGCTCACGCACGGAAGCCAACACGTCCGGAAAGTACCTGCTCAGATCCTTGCCCTGTCTGCTGTAGAGCCACGCCCCATCCGAACCGACCAGACACACTGCCCGGAAACCGTCGAACTTCATCTCAAAGACTGAGCCGCCGGACAGTGCGTCACCGCGTGGAATCGACTCCACGGCCTTGGCCAAAGCAAGGGCAACAGGAGGATGCAGGGCGGCCGGCAAACCTTCGAACATCGTGGGCACAGCGTAAGCCCAGCGAAGCAGGGGTGGAAACAAGGCTTCCTCCCGGCTGGATACAGCACCAAGCACCGGGAAGCGTCACAGCAAAGCTGTGACCGGGTCCTTCTTCGATCAGGGAAACCAACCACATTCGAAACAGGAGTCGTCATGTCCACTGAAGCTGTTACACACCCCGCTGGGTCTGCCGGGACTGCCGCTGGCCGGCGCTACAAGGAACCCACCTCACAGCAGATTGAAGATGCCGCGGCCCTGATGTTCCTGGCGGCGACAAGGAAAGCTCTGCGGGACCAGCAGCACATCTGGGATATCGAACTGGAGTTGGAAGTCACCTACACCGTGCACAACCAGCGCAGGTACTGCGTGCACGCCAGCACCCGTACAGGTGAAAGCCTCACGGGCCCACACGGTGTTCTCGTGCATCCGGCCAACGGAACTGCGGAAACGGCTGCCTGGAGCATTGCCGCCGAGGTTCGCAATGCAACGGCAAAACGCCGGCAAAAGGCGGCCATCAAGATTGCGTGACTACTGGCCTTTACCGGGGCGGGGCTTGCGAGGACCTTCCTGGCGTGGCTTGTGTTTTGTCGCTGCCGATCTTTAGCCAGAACCAACCGACATACCAAAGAATCGCCACCAGTCCGATGACAAAGCTGCCAAGCAGCAGAATCTTGGACACGACGTCCAGGCCCTTGGGCTCAAAGGCCATCATGATCAACGGTACGAGGATTCCCAGCGAGAGGAGGCCCAGCATCCACATGGCCGCAGCCACACCCACAGGCTTGCCGACGCGGGCCAGCTCTTCATCCAAGCGGTCCCGCTCGGCCATAGCCGCCCGCAGTTGCGTCCGCAGATCTGCCTCAGCCCGGATTTCCTCGTCCTGCCGTCGCAGGCTTGCCGAGAGTGCCGCATCCGACATGATGCCCTTTCCAAGTACCGAACCAACATCCAAAAAGCTTTTCGATCCGAACATCGCCATACCGGAAGGGGACGGAAGGCTGCGTCGCCGATGCTTGAAGGCCTGTTCATAAAGATCCTGGTCGGCGTCCGCGATTTCCAGACCGCGCTCGACGAGATCTTCAAGGTCAAGATTCGTGGTGTCGCTTTTTCTGAGCTTCAAATTGATGGCCTGCACTGCATTTTGCACCCGTTGCCGGAGGGCAAGCGCATACGGTTTGAGCTCATCCTCTGTCGTTCCCCTTAGCAAGCGGTCTTGGATCAAGGCGTCGAGGTCCAAAGCCGGATCTTCGAGAAGTTTCTCCACAGCCACGTCGTAAAAGTAGCTCTCCGCCCTGTTTAATCGGGTCCGATGGGCCTCTTTCAGGTCCGCCTCAATGTGCCCAATGCGTCCGGCTGCTGCCTCCACAAGCCTCCTGATGCCCTCGCGTTCGCTGGAGATCGCAACAAGCCGGCTGACCAGGAAGCCTCCAATGATGGCGACCAGAACGGCCGACGCCTGGCTGAGGGCGGACAACAAAGTGCTCGGGTCCCAGTCCTGTTCCGCCGACCTGACAATCACACTGAATGGATCGCATTGCACCACTGACTGGAGCAATGGCACATGGGAGGTACAGGTAAGGAATTCAGACGAGATCACCGAGCGATCATAAGCGACCCCTGACGATGCGCCGTGCACAGGGACCGGTCCTGGCACCTGCAGCCCCTTACGGACACAAGAACCCCGGTGATGCTTCCGCATCGCCGGGGTTCTTCTTTTTTCTGTCAGCAGCTGCCCGTCCTCTATCCCGCCACCCGGGCAAGGACCTCCTCAGCCTCGTCAAACTCGTCGATCAGCCTCAAGGTCTCCTGGCCACCCAGGTCAGCGTCCGGATCGAGCCGCCGATTGATGCTGCGTGACGCTGAGAACTTCAGCACCGAGTAGTCATCCACGTCCTTCTTGCCGAACCGGACCTTGTGGCCTTTGTGCGTCTGCCGGGCGAAGCGGCCAAAGCCGGTGAGCACGACGGTGTCTCCACGGCGCACGGCGTCGGTGAGCTCCGCGATGAGCGACTCGTACACCTCACTCACCACCCTTATCGGCTGTCCGCTGCGGCCGGCCACCTTCGAGATGAATCCACGCTTGCTGATCCGCGGATGAACCGTCGTCTTCATGCCCACACCTTTGTCCTATCATCCCTCGTCGTCCGCTTCCTGCTTGAAAACCAGTTTATCCGACAGGCCTGTCGAAAAGCGATCCACAGACCTGTCGGTATTCATTCAACTAAAGCTCGAAATCCGGATCAATGGACTGGCGGTCGTCCTTGTACTCGTAGTCAACTGACTCAATAATCGACCGAGTCTTCGGATCGCGCCGTGTGCTGACGATCTTGTCGTGGGACTCGTCGAACCGCTGCTGGTCGGCGATCCGGTGGGCCGCGTTGAGCTTGGCGTTGATGTTCTTGTCGCCGAACTCCATCATCGAGCTCACCGAGGACTTCGCACCCTGCTTGGTTGCGTTGACGTTCTTCTTGTTCTGCGCACGCTGCTGCTCCCAGCGACCGCGGTCCTCGGACGTGACGTACCCGAACATCTGGGCGAGCCGGGAACCGTACCGCTCCTGCTGCTCTACCTGCTGGTCGTCGCTCATGGTCCTGTCTCCTTCTCGTTCGTTTCCGGACTATGCCGGCTGGTAGTCCTCGGCTCCGCGGTCGCGGCTCCACTGGCCCTCCGGCCCCGGCCGGGCCGAGGGGCCGGGCCCCTGTCGGAAGGGCTGGGGCCGCGTGCGCTGCGCCGCCAGGAAAGTAGCGGGATCGTCGACCGCGGCCCGCATCGTGTCCTGCCAGTCCTCGCCGAGGGCCAGCTTGAGCTCGTGCTCAAAATCCGGGTCCTCCTTGTTCAGCTCCTCGATGGCGTCCACGTAGGCGTTCGAGTAGACACGCTGCTGCTCCTCGTCCGAGAGACCATCGATCTCCATGCTTGCGAGCATGCTCTCGGACTGGTCGAGGCGCTGCTGGAGGTCCTCGGGCAGCCCGCGGGTGTCCAGGCCCTGCTTCTTGGCCGCGAAACCGATCATGTAGCCCATGACACTGCCGCCGAGGGCCTGTCCGTCGCCACGCTGGACGCCGTCCAGCATCGCCGCCTTCATGGTTTCCGCCAGCTGCACCTGGTGCTCGTCCGGCTCCATCGGCAGGCGCAGCGTGAACATGCCCTCGTCGGGGATCCGCCGGCCCAGGTGGTCGTCGAACTCCCCGGTCCAGACCTCGCGTACCCTGTCGGTGCCCGCGAGGCGGGCCTCGTGCGGCGGGGCCTTGACGATGCGGCCGTGCGCGACGCCGTTGAACATCAGGCGCAGCTCCGGCTCGGACTCCATCCGCTCGCCGATGATCGTCCGGGCGCGCTTGACCACCTCGGCACGGTCGAGCCCGTCGTCCTCCATCTGCTGGCGCAGGCGCTTGCGCAGGGCCTTGTAGCTGGCGTTGATCTGCTTCGCGTCCTGCTCGGGGTCACGCATCTTCCAGAAGGCGTTCTCCATGAGTGCGACCTCGGTCATGGCCGCCGACTCGGGAGTAAACAACTCACGGTTGCCCCGCTCGCGGCGCTCCAGGTCCTCCAGGCGGGTACGCCAGCGCCGGGAAAGGAAGTCGTCCCTGCTGGTGCCCCACCGCCCGCCCGACGTCCCGGACTGCTTCCCGCCGTCGTCGCCGGCGGCCTCCTGCGCCTCCGGCGCGCCCCCGAACAGATCTCCGACCAGGGCAGCCTGGCGCTCGGCCCTCTCGCCGATGTGCCGGGTCTTCGCGTCGATCCGGTCCTGGACCTTGTCCTTGAACGGCTGCAGGTAGGAGTCCATCTCCGTCCTGAAGTCAGGAGCGAGCATCCGCATTGCCATCATCATGCCGGCGGCCTGGATGACCGAGTTCGGGTTCACGCCGCGGGTGAGCGGACGCAGGCAGCCCTGCATCATCATCTGCATGTAGACCGCGTGCATCGCGTCGAACTCCTTCGTGCGCTCCCCGTCGTTGAAGCCGGGCACGAGCAGCTTCGAATCGCGCAGCGTCTGCATGTACGCCTCGCCCGCCAGCCGCGTCTCCGCCCGGAGCTTCAGCAGCCGCTCCCGGTCGTCGAGGCCGTCATCGTCGGCCGCAGCGCGCTCCTGGTCGCGTGCACGCTGGCGCTCCCGCTCCTCGGTCCGCTCCCGCGTCGTGGCCCCGAAGAAGCCGCGGGCACGGTCGCGCAGCCGCTCGCGCTGCCCGCGTGAGGTGTCGTGTCCGGCCTGCGTCTCCGGCTCGTCGACAATCTCCGCGTCGATGATGTCCTCCTCCCCGCCGTCCATCCCGTACACGGCATGGACGTCGCCCAACGGGTCGACAGGCAGTGCCTTGCGCCCCCGGCCCCAGCCCGGACCCATTTCCTGCTCCGTGTCCTGTGTCATGTCAGCCTCCCAATCCATAGTCGTCGTCACTCTGCTGCTGCCCGGTCTCGTAGCTCGGCGTCCAGGCCGGGCGACGGCCGCCCACGCCGACGGCGTGTGCCGAGCGCCGGCTGGCACCGCGCGCCCTGGCGGCCCCGTCCCCGGTCTGCGCGAGCACGTCACGCTTGAGGACCGAGGCATCCACCGCGGCCTCCGCGGAGTCCAGGCCGTCCAGCCCGTCGAGGCCGTGCGCCGCGAACGCGTCGAGCTCGCGCGCCGCCGCGGCCCGGGCACGGCGGGTGCCCGCTGAGGCGAACTGCTCGTTCTTCTCGCCGTCGAAGACGCTCTCGCGATTCTTCGCAGCCTGCACCAGCGCCTCGAAGTCGCCGCCGTAGGCCATACGGTCCATCACCGTGCCCGCCAGGGACGGGTCCTCCTCGAGGTTGCGCACCAGGCCCGACTTCGGGTCCTCCAGCGCGCGGGCCACACGGGCGACGCAGTCGGGGTTGACCGAAACGCTGAACCCGTCCTTGGCCTCGTAGAACTCAACGAACTGGGCCTCCCACTCCTCGGCCGTGGCCTGGACAGCCTCGCCGTCGGCGAACTCGGGACGCCACTGGCCGGGGCCGGTGTGCTCGAGCTTGCGGCCGCGCCACAGATCGCGCCCGGGACCCTGCAGCATCTCGTACTTGTGCCGTGCCTCCGCAGCGTCGTGCTTGGCCTGCAGGATCGACTGGGTCACCGGATAGGTCACCTCAAGCACCGCCTTCAGGTCAGCGCCACGCAGGGCGCGCACCGCACGCTGGGAGAACGAGCCACCCAGTCCCGTGCCGTGGGCCTTGATCGCCGTGGCGAACATCGAGGCCTCCTGGTCCTCCTGCGTGATGCCCGGCGTGCCCTGCTCGTCGCCGAGGTTGCGGGCGTAGTCCCCGAGCTTCTTCTCGCTGCCCTTAGCCCCGGTCTCGACGCAGACTTCGCGCACGCTCTGCAAGTGCGCCTCGCGGCTGCTGAAGGTCAGCGCCGAGCCGAACTCGCCGCGCTGTGCCGAGCGATAGAGATCGCTGAGCTCCTCGACGAGGACCTCGTGGCCGGCGGCAACCTCGTGCGGATCGCTGACGAACCGCAGGCGGTTCGCCTCCTTGACGGCACTCTCAAGGCTCTCCGCCAGCTCCGGGCTCTTGGACAGCGCTACCTGGGTGTCCAGCGAGACCTGCATGGCCAGCGGGTGCGAGCCGTCGGCCTTCACCACGCCGGTGTCCAGGAGGTTCGCTCCAACCGAGAGCCTGGCCATCGCCTCGGCCTTGGCGGCCTCGCTGTGCAGCCTCACGACGGCGACCGCGTCACCGTCGAAGTCGCCGTCGAAGCACTGGTCCATCACCGGGTTGATCGCCGCGCCGGTGAGCCGGTCGTCGATCGCCACGCGCATGTAGCGCACGCCGGCGTCGCGCAGGACCGGGTCGCGCCAGACCAGCGCGTGATCGCCTTCGGCCAGGCCCAGCTGCTCGGCCTTGACCGAGCTCAGAGCGATCTGATCGATGTCCAGCCGAGGGTCGGCGGTCCAGACCATCGTGGCCGAGTCCGACAGGCGCGAGCTCATCAGCCCGGTCTTGAAGATGTTGTTCTTGCCGGTCAGCACGCGGTTCTGCACGTCCGTGGTGATCGCCTCGAAGGCACGCTGGGCCCGCGAGACAGACTCGCTCATGCCCCGGCGCACCTCGGCGCGCTTGTCCGGCGACAGGCCGTGGTCGTCCAGCTGCTCGGCCATGTACCGGTAGCGGCAGGCTTCGACGAAGACGTCCTGATAGCTGCGCGTGTAGTCGTGCGTGACGGACGTGCCGTCGTCGAACTCCTGGCCGCTGCGCAGGTGCGAAGAGAGCACCGGCAGCTTCCACGAAGTCGCGCTGACCGTCTCGGTCAGCTGACCCGTCGGGTAGGTCAGCGGAAAGGGGATTTCCATGTCGCCGCCACGATCGCCGATCAGGTCGCCGAAGGACTTGCGCATGGCCGTGGTGTTCAGCCCCGGCGTCGCGCCCTCGCTGCGCGGCTGCGTGCGCATCAGCTCCGGCATCGGGATCAGACGGCGCTCGGGCCGCTCGTCGACACTCTCGGCCTGGCCCACGACACGCAGGGTGCCGTCGGCCTCCATGTCCAGTCCCGCCACCAGCAGATACTCGCGCAGGTTCGACTCGGCACCGGAGTTGTGGCCGTAGAACTCGCGCATGATCGCCGGGCAGTCCTGGGACTGCAGCGCCCAGGCCAGCTGCGAGGAGGCCTTGCGCCCCTTGCCGGCGCGCACCTGTTCGTCATCGTAGATCTTGGTCTTCTCGTCGACAGCCATGTGGGTGACCACGAACCGCATCTCGCCCAACCCTCCGTCGACCGGCCCGGCATCGGGGCCCTGGACGGCCGGGCGGCGGATGTCGCCCACGGCACCACCCATCAGCTCGCGCGCCGATCCGGCGTTGCGGCGGGAGATCAGCGAGAACGGGCTCATCACCACGTCGATGCCCGGGTTCTCCCTGAACCAGGCCACCTCCTGCTCCAGGCCCTGGGCACGCGCCTCGTCCGGGTCCATGTGGCGGTCGACCACCAGAGAGACGACACCCTTGTTGCCGTGCAGATCGCTGATCTTGTCGCCCACGACGAGGTCGCGCAGCTGGCCACCGGCCCCGCGGATGCGATGCCGCTCGGAGAACTCCGTCGACACCACGATCGGGTCGTCGGCCGTCCAGCCGCCGAAGGTCATCAGAGCGGTGCCGGTCGGCTTCGTCACCTCGGAAGACTGCATGATCGTCGAAGCCGTCATCTGCTGGCGGTCGAACGGGTCATAGCGCAGCGTCTCCAGCTCCGGCCGGCTCATCAGCGGGGCGCGGGAGCCGGTCACGGTCTCCGGGTCACCCGGCTCAATCGTGCCGTCGGGGCGCACGGCGGCGTCCTCGGTGAGGTAGCGCACGATGCCCTGGTTGGTCGCGCCGCCGGTCATCACCGGATCGAAGAAGCCGCCGGGAGCCGTCACATGGTTACGGTCGGTTCCCGTGAGCACCGTCATGTTCCGTCCACCGGTGAGCCGCCAGGCGTCGAAGACGTTGTCGTCGGCCGGGTCGGTGCGATCGCGTTCGGCGCGGTACTCGGCGTAGATCGTCGAGCCCTGCTTGATCTCGTTGGAGTAGCGCACGCGCTTGGCCTCGGTCTCGAGGATCGAGGCCGTCCACTCGTCCAGTCGTGCGGTGACCTTGCCGGTGGCGGGGTCGACCTCATACGTCGTGGCCCGTTCGATGAAGTCAACCGGGTGCTTGGTGCCGTAGAGCTGCGAGTACACCGCGTTCAGCGAGGCCGGCTCGCCGGTCCGGCTGCGGCCGGAGACGAGGTCACCGGCAAGCTGGTACTGGATGCGCTCGTGCATCAGCTGTTCGTAGCCGCGCAGCACCGTGCGCTCCTCGACCGACTTGGGGGCATCGCCCGGGGTCTGGGCCTTGATCCGCGCCTCGTAGCCGGGGACGATCAGCGCGTTCTCGCCACTGGCGAAGCGCGTAACAATCTCCCCATGGCTGCCGACATCGAAGACCTGGCCGATCTCACCGGAGACCGGCGTGGCCTTGCCGTCACGACGCAGCTTTTCGGCGGTCCAGCTGATGACGCCCTGCGCGTCGACCAGGATCTCACCCGGCGTCGCGGCGTTGCGCTCGATGCTCTCCCGGACGGTCTGACCGATCCGACGCATGAACTCCGAGGGATGCTCGGCGATGGGGGCGGCGGTGGCCGTGTGGAAGGAGACGATCCGGTCCTTGAAGCGGGTCGCCTGGAAGCTGGTACCCATGAGCTCGGTGGGAGGCACCCCGCAGCGGCGCAGCGCCGAGGCGAGGTTGTCCAGGTTCGACCACTGGCCGGTCGGGCTGGTCATGTACTTGGCGACGCGGGCGGGGTCGAAGCGCTGGTCGAGCCACTCGCCGTCGATCAGGTGCGGCTCGGCATCCCAGGTGCCGACCAGCTCGAACGGAACGTCATCAGCGTGCGCACGGACCTTGTCGGCGGCCGTGCCACCATAGACGAGGTTGCCCAGGTCCGGAAGCTCACCGGCCTGCAGCTCGCCGATCTCCTCCAGGCGCTCCTGGTACATCTCCTCGGTCGCGCCCGGACGCAGCAGCTCGCTGCGCGCTCCGGTGAGTACGTCCCAGTAAGAGCGCTGGATCGCCGCGACCTCGGGGTCAGAGGCATACTCCGGGGGCTCGATCTCGTCGAGCGCGCCCTCGGTGCGCTGCAGCTCAGACTCCGCGCGCAGAATCAGCTCCTCGACGCCCAGGGCGGCGCGCAGGTTCTCCCGCGCGGTGTCCACGGCCTCGCGACCGTAGGCCTCGGCCGGCTCTGCATCCACGAAGAAGGTCGGCAGGGAGCGGTTCTTGGCATCCCGGCGCAGCATGACCTTGGACCCGGGGCGCGGGGCGCTCTCACCGGGGACGACATAGTCCGCGACGACGAACATGCTCTCGCGGTCGACGTGATAGCTGTCCGGCACGTCGATGAGGGAGCGGCCGCGGCCATGCTCGGGGTGGCTGGAGCCGACGACGCCGACCACCGTGCCGGGAAGATCCTCGCGTTCGATGGGCAGGCCTTGGGCGAAACGCAACAGCCGCACGGCGTCCTCGGAAGTCGGGGCGGGCACGGCCATGCCGCCGGGCACCCGGTGATTGGTGCTGTAGCGCAGCACCGTTCCGTTGTCGTAGATGCGCGCCCCGGCGTACTCCTCCTGGCGCGTGTCAGTGAGACGGATCTCCATGCCGGTCCCGGAGATCCGGGCCTTGATCTGCCCGGGCTCACGGTCGCGCAGGACCTCGTAGGCCACGCCCTGGGACTTCAGCTCCTCGAGCAGCGCCGCCGAGCGCGCCACCGCCCGCTGGGACATGAAACGGTTGCGGTCAACGCGGCCGGTCTGCGGGTCGCGTCCGCCGTCGATGACCCACTCGCGGACCTGGTCGTACTCCTGGCGGCTCATCTTGTCCATGAGCGCCGTGAGGCCTGCGGCGTCGTCGTTGGTCATGGCACGGCCGGCCTCGTACGGCTTACCGTCCTCGTCGAGCCGCCAGAGCGTCATGTTCCCGCGGCGCGGCTCAGACAAGGACTCCACCTCGCCGCCGGCGTTCTTCACGATCGTCTCGTCGGGAATGTACAGCAGCTCGGTACCTGCGCGCTTCACCGTCGCACGCTCGGACCAGGCCGGGTCGTAAGGGCTGATCGGCAGCCGCGCCGAACGCGGGTCGATCTCCACTCCGACGCCCGTGGCACGGGTGAACTCGCGCTGCAGCGTCTGGTAGCGCTCGTTGGCGGGGGAGTGGTCGCCGAACTGCGCCTCGTAGTCCGGGACGCGCTCGGAGAAGGCCGTGTCGATCGCAGTCAGACACGCGGTGACGCCGAGTCCGGGATCAGCCAGGGCGGTTCCGCGCTGGCTGAGGATCTGGTCGACCCGTGCACGGATGGCCTTCGCCTGGGAGATCGGAATGATCTCCCCGCTCTGCTCCCGGGCCTGCTCGACTGCCTTGTAGAAGACGTACTCGTAGAAGTACCGCCTCAGTCCGTGTGCCTTCTTCATTGCTACTCAGCCTCCTGTGGACGCTCGGGGACATAACTATGTATAGATCATACCCTGATGATTCGAATGGAGGCGATAGACGAGTCAGAAACGAGCCAAAAGACGAATGCCGGGACAGTCGAATTGCATCGACTGTCCCGGCACGGAGCGAATAGACCCGCCGGCACTACCCCCGGGACTTCATCTCTACGGCCATGGCCCGGTCGAAAGCCCCGTCGGCCAGGACCTCCCAGCTGGGCAGCGAGGCCAGGTACGTGTAAAAGGCGGCGTGCACCTTGACCGTGGCCAGCGACCGCAGATCCTCCTCGGTCACGTCCTGCTCGGCGAACACGCGCGAGCCCTCGTCGCTGATCTGGCCGTTGATCCTGCGGGCGGCGTCGGTGTAGGCATCGGAGCGGACCTGGCTGATGTAGGTCTTCGACCCATCGGCGCTGCGCAGCTCGCCGTCCCCGCCGACTAAGAAGTGCTCGCGGTCCCGCTGCATCTCCACCAGCGCGGTCTTGTACGCCTCACCAATCTCAAGGTCCAGGGCCTTAACCTTCGCCGAGCCGTCGAGATTGATCAGCATCTCCTTGCTGACCGTGCCCTCGGCGTAGACCAGGCGCTTGTGGTCCTTCTGCGTCGCCTGGTGGGCAGCCACGGTCGCGGCCACCTCCACGTCCTCCAGGAACTCCTCGTCGTTACCCAGCATCATGGCCTCGTAGTCGTCCGGGTCCACGACCACCGGGGCGTTGGGATCGCCACTCTCGTCGGTGAAAACCATGCGCGTGATGACCTCCATGACCTCGTCCGAGTAGACGTCCGGGTCAAGGCGCTCGATGTCGATGTCCTTGTAGTCGTACGTCTCCTGGTAGAGCGTCTTGGCGTCGGCCGCCCTGACCGCCTGGGCCATGCGCTTGTCGAGCATCTTGACGAAGTCCGGCTGGTTCATGCGCACGTCGAACTCCATCGCGGAGCTGAGCGTGGGGATCGTCTGCAGCGAGTACTCGTGGCCCGGGTGGCTGATGGTGTTGCCGAGCAGCTTGAATGACATCGGCAGGATCGTCTCGTTGCGGTTCCAGACCGGCGCGTCGCCGGCGCGCAGCAGGATCGAGTTGCGCGGCGAGAGGAAGGCGAAATCGTTGTACTTGATCAGCGGCTCCTCCTCCGTCGACCAGGTGCGCGAAATCGCTCCGTCCGTCTTCCCGCCGACCACCTTGTCCAGGTTCTGCGTGATCTGCTTCGAGCTGGCGTGGGTACGGTGGGTCTTGCCGCTCATCTTCTCCAGCGTCTCGATCATCGAGTCGTCGGTCGACTTGAGGAAGACGATGTTGCTCGTGTTTCCCTGCACAATCTTGTCGACCGACTCGCCGTAGACGTCGCGCAGCTGCTGCAGCGTCTGCAGGATGAGCGTGAACTGCTGCTCCTGGCCAAGGCCGATGGAGAGCATGGTCTCGAAGCCGGCGATGCCGTTGCCGTCGGACTGCAGGTTGCCGAGCTCGTCGAGCATGAACCGGGTGCGGTAGAGCGGCTTCTGGTTCGACTTGGTCATGTACGACTGGTCAAACGAGACGTCCACCAGCTGCTTGACCAGGATCAGGATCAGCTTGGCGTACTTCATCAGGTGCGGGGGAGTGACGAGAAAGACCGCCTTGGGCGACTCCGAGTACCGCGCCATCGTCTGCGTGATCGCCCGCGCCCGGACCTCGACCTCCTCGGGGTGCCCGCCGCCGGAGAAGTCCAGCTTGCGGCTCGGGAAGGTCGTGTCGCCGGGCTGGAACGAGAGGATCTTCCCGTCGCGGGTGCCGCCCTCCCGCACCGGCCGCAGCTCGCGCAGCACGCCGTTCTTCACGATCTTCTTGCCGGTGACCGGCTCGACCACAAAGTGCCGGCCGTTGAGGGAGAGCTGGTAGCTCTTGCGGAAGTGGAAGTAGAAAGTGCGCACGAGCATGCCGCTCTGCGGGTTCTTCAGCTCCAGCTTCAGCCAGGCCTCGTCGCCGGGGAAGATTCCCTTGAAGTTGTAGCGCGCCCAGCCCACGCGGCCGACAATCTCCGAGTGCTCGAAGTCCTTGCCAAGGTTCTGGATGAACATCGGGTCCGCGTACGCCGACCAGCTCGCCATCTGGCCGAGCAGGTGGTCGCGCTTCATGAAGTTCGGCGAGAACCGCACGCCCAGCCGCCGCGGGAAGGACAGGCCCGCCAGGTCAGTGTTCTGGCTCGGCTTACCCGAGGTCAGGGTCGAGATCGTCGGGTCGGTGAAGAAGCTCATGCCCGTGATCGCGATGCCGTAGACCGAGGACATCATCTTCTCCGCACCGGCCATGGCGACCAGGGCGTTGTGGGCGTTGCCGACGAGCGTGCGCATCGAGTTGCGCGGCAGGGCCTGGGTGGCGTTGAAGTAGAGCGTGAGCAGGTCCTGCTCGGCCTTGCCCTCCCATAGGAAGTCCTTCTCGGCGACCTTGGCCTGCTCCTCGGCCAGGGCGTCCTCGTCCTCTTCGAACTCGCCGTTCTTGATGCGCTTCTCCAGCTCGGCAGCGGGGTTCTTCCACTTCTTCGAGGTCAGCTGCACGAAGAGCTGGTAGCAGTTGTACAGCGTGACCTTTCCCCACATGTCGTCCAGCCGCTGCTCCAGCGTGCCCGGGTCCATGCCGGTGGCTGCTGCGTACTCGCGCAGCTCACGCTCCTCCTCGAGGTAGTAGTCGATGAGACCGTAGGCGGCCCGTTTGAAGGCGTTGTTCGCCGCGTTCGGCCAGACCGGGTCCTCACCGCCGTCCAGCGGGAAGAAGACCTCGCCGATGTTCTCGATGTAGAGCGCGCACTTGGTCGAGTCACCCTCGCGGGCGGCGTCGGCGGCCATGCCCAGCGGGTTGTAGATGTCGGTCTTCATCGCGTTGATCAGGTTGAACTGCACCGGCTCGAAGCCGCGCGTGACCAGCGGGATGTAATTCTTGACGAGCAGCTCGCCCTTGGGGTCGTTGATGACCATGTTCGAGGGCTTCTTCTCCCGCGACCACATGTCGATCATCGGCTCGATGTAGGTCTGACCCTTGCCCGCCCTGGTGATGGCCAGCACCATCGTGTTCACGGGAGCAGTGTCGACGATGTAGGCACCGGCAGGGCGCTGGACTTCGTACGCCGGGAACTCCCAGTCATCGGTGATCAGGTCCGACACCGTACGGTAGGGCCCGAGCTTGTCACGGTTCGCGCCCTGGAGCTTCCCAGGGTCCTTCGCCTCTTTGGCCTTGCGCCGGCTCTCCTCGGTCGGCGGGTTGTACGGGATCACCGTTGCGTCATACTTCCGGCGCAGCCGCTTGTCCCGGGGCAGGCCCGAGGCGTCAAAGAGCGCCTCGCCGAACTCCTCGTCGATCAGCGGCAGGGTCTCGACCAGCGGCTCGCCGTCGTCGCCGTCCATGACCTCACCCTTGTAGTAGACGATGTTGCCGTCCTGGTCAATCACGTCGGACTCTGCGCGCCGGGAGACCTTGACCGTGCCCAGCCCCTTCTTGCTGAGCATCATGTGACTGATCATCGAGCTGACCTGCACCCCCGAGTGCGCACCGGCGTCCGGGAACCAGTCATAGTTCTGCTGGACCTCCTCCGGCAGCGCGATGTGCTGGTCGTTGCGGTGGTCGTTGATGTCCGTGTGGTCGACCGTCGCGTTGTGCTTGGCGACCTGGCGTCCGGTCCAGGTGGAGATCACGATCATGACCAGCGCGCCCGATCCCAGCGTCAGGAAGAGCTTGAACCCGGTGACGGACCCCAGCTGCCCGCCGACGTTCGTCGCCGTGGGCGTGGCCCCCTGGTCAGCCTTCGGGGCGTCCTGGGCGGCGCTGCCTGCGTGGGTCCACCACGCTGGCACCGGGACGTCCTTGAGATCCGGGTAGCACTTCGAGCCGATCTCGGGGTTACCCTTCTCGTTGACGGCGCGGTAGCACGTCATCGGGGCCCCGCCCTGGCCTGTCGTGGTGTCCTCCACGTAGTACGAGTCCGGCTTTCCGCCGCTGTTTCCGCCCAGGCCACCGCCCATCGTCGCCCCGAGCGTGAGCACTGCCGTAGCAATGACCGAGTACAGCACCCACGCCACGATCGCGACCAGCAGGCCCGCGACGCCGGCGAGCACGAGGCCCGACGTGTTCGACTTCTTGCTCAGCCGCTCGCCGCGGTCCAGCTGCTGGTCTTCATAGACGTCCCGGTTCGTCAGCGTCTCCTCCGGCCGACGCGCCGAGATCTTTTCCCAGCCGCTGGCCTTGGGCCGTGCCGCCCTGCGCTTGCTGCCTGCCATGGTTCTCCCTGCCTGTTTCCGCGTGTGTCTGTGTGTCCTGCGCCTGTTGTGATCCCGGAAGACGCCGACGGCGCACGGGGTGCGAGCCCCATGCGCCGTCAGACCCCGTCGATCTCCGAGTCGGATCAGCCGCCCATGGCTGCCCCGCCGATGAAGCCGGCGAGGCCGCCGAGCACGGGCAGCGCGACGATCAGGGCGATGAGCATCTTGTTGTAGCGGCTCTGGATCTCCGAAGCCCTTGCCAGCTCGCTGGCGTAGGACTCCTTGTCCGCAGCCATCTCCTCCAGCCGCGCCTCGTAACGGCGCTTGACCGAGTCCTCGACAACCTCCATCTGCTGCAGCAGGTCCGTGTTGCGCTGCGTGGCAGAGTCGGTCTTCTCCTTCTCGAGGGACAGGCTGTGCTGCCATTCCGTCTCGCGGGCCTGCATCTGAGTGATCGCGTCCTTGCGGTTGCGGTCGAGCTCGTCCTCCATCCGGCGGATGCGGTCGGCGTGCTCGTTGCGGATCGACTCCAGCAGCGCCTCCTGCTCGCGGCGCAGGACGCCGATCTCGTCGGTAGTGCGCTGGTGCTCTGCCAGAGCCTCGGCCTGGGCGATGTCCGCCTTGCGGTTGTCGTCGACGATCCGCTGGATCTCGGCCTTCCACTGCCCCAGACGCTGCTCCTCGGCCTCGAGGTAGGCCTTCTGCTTCTCGGCCAGGACCTCGAAGATCCGCGTAGTGCCGACCTGCATCTTCAGGGCGGCGTCGGAGCGGCGCACCCGCAGGATCTCCTGGCGGTCGTGCGAGTAGGAGTTCTCGAGCACCCGCTCGATCTCGGCGACGGCGTCGGCCTGCTCGCGCTCCATGCGGGAGCGGTTGCGCTCCTTGTACTGGATCTCCGCCTGGAGGGCGGCCTGCTCGGCGAGCTTCTTCGCCTGGGCCTCGTAGTCCTGGACGATCTCGGCCTTGCGGGTGCGGATCCGCTGTTCCTTCTCGGACTCCCGCTCGCGGTGCGCCGCCTCGGTGCCGTCCTTGAGTGCCTTGTAGCGCGAGCCCTCGCGGTCGGTGGCCACGTCACGGATGACCTGCTCGACGTGGGCCGACATGAGGTTCACGTACAGCGTGCGCAGTTCGTCCTCGTGCGCCCACCGCAGCTGGGCAAGGTCGGCGTTGGCCTGCCGGTTGAGCTGGGCGACCTGGTCGCCGAGCCATTCGGTCGCACCCTGCGGCACCTCGATCTGCACGACCGGCGCGCCGATGGCGAAGGTCGCATTGAACTCGTCCAGGCGCACGTCGAGGTCCAGGTCCTCGGAGAGGAAGCGGCGGGCGATGACCTCGCGCACATGCTCCTGGTTCTCCAGCAGGACGGCTTCCTCCTCGGCCGGGGCGTACGCCGTATCGTCGGCGGTCACGGGACCGGACTCCTCGTCGAACTCCTCGAAGCCGGCCGTGCCGTCGAAGCCGGGCTCCGGCTCCACCGCAATCGGGGCCGCGTCCTCGTCTCCGAAGTCGACGGCTTCGTCGTCGAACACGGGCTCATCGCCCGCAGCGTCGAAGACCGGCTCGTCACCGGCACCCTCGTCCCCGCCGGAGATCGAGTCGAAGATCGGGTCACCCTCGTCGGCGGTATCCACGGCAGCAACAGCGTCCGCGTCCGCCGCGGGACGGGTCCCGGGCTCGTCGGTGGTGACGCCGCTGTGCTCGCGCCAGGCCTGCGCTCCGACAGCCTCCTCGAGGCTCAGCGTGCCGGAAGCGACCTCCTGGGCCTGCTTAAACGTGGCCTTGGCGACCAGGTCCACCAGCAGCTCGCCGCTGGGCTTCTGCCAGACGACTGCCCAGGAGTACTCCGCGCCAGCCAGGAGCGAGTACTCCTCCATGCGCGCAAGCGTCTCCGTGTTGGGGATGATGCCGAAGACCTCTTCGCCCAACATCTCTGCCGTGGCGACGGTCTTGATCTGGTCGGAGTCAATGAGCTCGATGAGCGAGCCCTTCGCCTCGTCGCGGCCGTGCCGCTTGCTCAGCCCGCCGATGGACTCGGCGGCCAGCACGAGCATGACCCACGCCGTGCCGCTGGGGAAGACGAACTTCGCGTTCGACCGCAGCAGTTCGACTGCTGCGGGGATCGCCGTCTCCCTGACCACGGACGACAGCAGCTCGTCAGGCTTCTTCTTCCGATCCTTGTTCCGGCTTCCCGCAGCCGTGCCCAGAATGCCCATTGGTGTCGATCCCTTCGATGATGAAACGCAGTTCGCCTGGTATATGAGTATTCTATCGCTTATGAGTCGATAGGTGCAATGATAGACAATTCGACACGACGCCGAATGGCCCGCAATGGCCGCTGGCGCAGATCAGCGCACGGCGCTCACCTCGATGCACGCATCGGAGGTGAGCATGTCCTTGTGGTCGCTCGCCAACTCGCCGACGACGTCGATCCGGATCCGCCGCTCAGAGGGATGCTCGTTGATGAACGTCGCCACTCCGGTGGTGACCTCGTCGGTCATCTTCGCCACCGCGCCACGGGCACCGCCGGCATTGGAGTCGGTGTCGCCCTTGTCGTCGATGAGGTACTGCAAGACCCTCTGGTCGATGTCCACCCGCACGTTGTGCTTGATGAGGACCTCCTGCACCATGTGGCGCAGCTTGTTGCGCACGATCTTGCGCTGCGTGTCCTCAGAGAGCGGCTGGAACGGGACGATGGCGTCGATACGGCCCAGCAGCTCGGGCGGGAAGCGGTTATCCGCCGAGGTCTCGGTGATCGAGCGGCGGATGAGCTTGTCGTACTTCAGCAGCTGCTCGCCCGAGCCCGTGTCGTCGGCCGCGTACTGCGCGATGGTCTTGTAAATCTCCGAGCCTGCGTTCGTCGTCATGACGATGTAAGTGTTCAGGAAGCTGACCTCGCGATTGTTGTCGTCGGAGAGCCGGCCGTCGTCGAGCACCTGCAGCAGCAGGCGGGTGACCATCGCCGAGGCCTTTTCGACCTCGTCGAACAGCAGTACGGCGTGCGAGAGGTCCCAGACCCGCTTCGTCAGCTCGGAGCGGAACAGGTCCATCGAGGAGTCCTGGGCGTACTCGGACATGTCGAAGCGGATCAGGTGGCGCTGGTCGTCACCGAAGAGCAGCCGTGCCAGCTGCTTGGCAAGCTCGGTCTTACCCACGCCGGTCGACCCCGTGAACAGCAGCGAGGCCTCCGGCCGGCCCTTGTCGTTCAGGTCCGCGACCGACAGCTGCAGCCGCCGCGCGACCGCACGCGTGGCCAGGTCCTGGCTGAACACCTTCGAGTCCAGCTGCTCCTTGATCCTCGCGCCGTCGACCTTGAAGGCAACGTTGACGCCCAGAGACTCCTGGAGCACGTCCGAGAGCAGATCGCGGTCCAGCGCCCGCTTGGTGAGGCGGTGCCAGCCAACCATGCTGTCCAGCACCAGGATCGACTTGCGCGGCTGCGAGCTCGCCGGCATGTAGCGCTCGGTGTACTCATAGATCTGCCGGTAGATGTGGTCGTCGTAGAACTGGTCGGCGACGTCGTAGTGCTCGGCCATGCCCTGCAGAATCCGGATCGTCGTCTCCTGGCCCGGCGGCGTCAGGTTGATGCGCTGCAGCCGTTCAACCAGCGGCTGATTCGGCGCAATGTGCCTGTGGAACTCGTCATAGGTCGTCGCGGCGATGATTCGGATGCCGCGTGCCCCGGAAGCCGCCAGCACCGGCTTGATCGCCTCAACCGCTGCATCGGAAAGCTGGATGATCTGGTGGAACTCGTCGATGAACAGGACCAGCTCCTGCTTCTCGTCCGCCACGAAGTGCTCGGCCTCGTCGAAGAAGCCCTTGAGCATGGCGGCCATGCGGTCCGAGTCGCCGGCCTCGGAGATCATTCGCGACGGATCGACCTCGAGATAGAGCCGCTCGGCGTCAGCGGCCATCGTGGCCTGGACGAGAGCGGTCTTACCCGTACCTGCCTCGGCCAGGAGCAGGGCGTTGCACAGCTCCGGCCTGCTCATCGAGGCCAGCAGCTGGAGCTTCTCGTGCTCGCGGCCGACGATCTCGCGCTCGGCCCTCTTGAGCGGGTCCGACAGCTTCGACAGGAGCGGATAGCCCTCATTCAGGTGCACTTCATGGAACATGCCGTGGAAGACCTCTCGCCAAGACTTGAATTCATCTGATAGATCAGTCGAAAGTCTATCATGGCACCATTCGGCGCGACTGTGATAGGACGGCGAAAGGCCCCCGGACTCATATCCGGGGGCCTCCTGGCCATTCACTCCGTAGGGGTGCTGTCACAGCCCTAGCTGGCGGTCCTCCTGGGACGAAGCCCCATCCTGCTCGAACTGGTAGTCGTACCGCTCGCTCAGCGGCCTGCTGGACTCCCGGTCGCGCCGTGCCCGCTCGTTCGCCTCGCGCTGCTGACGCATCGAGGCACCCACGCGGTCGACCAGTGCGCGCCCGGCCTCCGCCCACATGTCCTTGCCCTCGTCCGGGGCCGTGATCTCGTCCAGGCCCAGCTCCAGCAGGCTCGTGCCGCTCTGTGGGCTGGGATCGTTCGTCGCCATAGCCTTCTCCTCCTCCGTGCCTGTCTCAGGCCCCGCGCTGCTGCTCGGTGCCCTCGGGCCCGCCCTGGCCCTCGAACTGATAGTCGTACCTCTCGCTGACCGGCTTCCGTCCCTGCGGCGAGGTGCCCGGCAGCTGCTCCTGAGCACTACGGCCGACAACCGAGCCCATCCGCCCGACCAGGTCCGCCCCGGCAGCGGAGCCCTGGGGGGCCTTCTGTCCGCCATGTCCGGCCAGCTCCGTGTGCAGCCCGCGGGCTGCACCCACGGCAGCTCCCCTGGCGGCGCTGGCGGCGACGCCCCTGGTCGATGCACCAGACTGCTGGGCACGTTGGGCGTGGGCCGCGGCATCCTGCATGGCCTCGGTGCCGAGCCGCCTGGCTCCCTCGCGGAGGCCCGCGGACTGCACGGCCTGTCCGACCTTCGACCCGGCTGCCCGTTGGGTGAGCGGGACCTTCACCGGACCCTGAACCGTGCCGCCGGCATGGGCCTGCTTCGCCTGGGGCTGCTCCTGCCGGGACGATTCCGGCTTCGGCACATCCGCTGAAGTGATCATCCCCGGTGCCGGCTCAGCCTGCGGGCGCGGCCGCCGCTCGACCACGTTGGGGTTGAACCTCGAGCCCGGCTGGCCGGGAGCGGGGGAGGAGGGCACGCTGTATCGAGGACCCCGCACCGCGCCGAGGCCCGCCTGCGAGCTCGGGCCCCGCTGCTCTCCGGTATCGGGGGTGGCCCCGCGGATCGCCGCCAGCTGCTCGGGCGTACACGACGTCGGGCGCTGGCCGTGCTCCGGTCGGCCCTGGGAACCTTTACTGAGATCTGCCATGATGATTCGTTCCTCTCTATGCGAAAGGCCCCCGGAGAGGTCTCTCCGGGGGCCTTTCAATGAGTTCTGCTGAGCCGTGGATCGGTGTCAGCCGACCGCGGGGGCCTCGGCCTCGACGACCTGCTCGGCCTGGGCGGTCTGCTCCGGACCGGCCTGGCTCTGCTTGGCAGCCGCCTGGGCCTCCTTGGCCGCCTTCATGGAGGCGAACTGGTTGTCCAGGGTCTTGGCGTCGACCTTGAAGTCGCTGGCCTCCACGGACTTGGTGTTGACCACCAGACCGGTGCCGCGCGAGGCCGGCATCACGTTGCCCTTGAAGCCGTAGACGGTGCCGACCTTCTCGCCGTCCTTGTTGAGCAGCGGCTCCGTATTCGGGCCCGCGGCCTTGACGATCTCCTCCAGCTGGCCCACCGAGTAGGGGGCGGTGTTGGCGAAGCGTTCCTTGCCGTCCGGTCCCTTCACGCGCTCGGACTTCAGGTGCAGGTTGCTCTGCTCCGGTCCGCGCGAGTCGCGGCCGTCGACCTGGATGTCGGCGTAGTGCGACTTGCCGTCCTTGGTCGCGCCGTTGTCATAGACCTTGGCGATGAGGTTGACCCCGGTCATTGCGCCCTTGCCCTTGAGAAGTGCCATGATCTCGTCCTTTCGTCGTTCCGTCCGCCACTCGGCAGAACGGCCTTGATCATTCACGTCGTCCGAGCAAAGCCCCGAAGTGCAGTGCCGAACTGCTCTATACACTAATACTCCTATAGAGCATTCCGCAACCATTCGAATGATCTTTCGACTCGTGTTCCTACTCGTGCTGGATGCCGTCGGACCGGCCTGCCGGCTCCTGCTCGTGGCCGGGGAGGACCCCGGCACCAGCCACCGCGGCGTCGACCCGCTGCTGGACACGCACCACCAGGCCGGCGTCGAGCGAGTGGGCCTTCGAACGGCGCATCCGGGCCGCCTGTTCCTGCTCTTCGCGCAGCGCCGCGATCCTCGAACGCAGAACCGGCCGCGTGGAGCCGTCCTCCACCGGAACCAGTTCCCGCGAGACCCGGGTCATCGCGGCGATGTCGTCGACAGGGAGGTCGGCGATCGCCTCGGACTGGCCTGACTGGTCGAGGTACTCCATGGCCGCCAGCAGCAGCCGGCGGCGTTCGGCCGCGGCTGCGGTGAACTCCCGCCGGGCCCGCTCGCCGATCTCGACATCGGCCACGAAGTCGTAGCCCAGGTGATGGAGGTCCAGTGCCTTGACCTCGTCGAAGGGGTGCACCGTCCCGGTCTCGATCGACAGCTGGGTGGAGACCTCCGGATCCCCGCCGGCGACGGCGCGGCGCTGGTCAGCAGGACCGGCGACGAGCACCAGCCCCGAGTCGGCCAGGTCGGTGCGCAGCTCCTGGAGCCGTTCGTCGTAGACCTGCTTCATCGTCTCGATGCGCGCGTCCAGCACCGCCCGTCCGGCCTTGCCCGCGGTCAGGTGCCGTCCGCCGGGCTGGCCGTAGATCTCGCGGCCCATCTCCTCGGCCTGGTCGGCGTCCTTCATCCGCTGCAGCGAGGCGTCCTGGCGCAGCGCCATCAGCGAGAGCAGGCGCTGGCCGTACGCGGCGACCTCCTGCTGCTGGGCGTACCACTGGCTGGCGTCGCCGACAAACGGCAGGAAGTGCTGGTACTTGCTCATCACCCGCCGGTGCCAGTCCTCTTCGTAGCGGTAGAAGTCGTAGAGCGGCCGGGAGTCCTCTACGGCCACTTCGGCCTTCTCGGCACGCTCCCATTGCCGGGCCAGGTCGCGGTAGGCGCTGGCCTTGGACTTGTGATGCTGCAGGCGGGAGGCATAGCTGCGCAGCCGGAAGCCGAAGGAGACGACATCGTCCTCCGAGCTGCCGTGCTGCTGCTGGCGCTCTGCGGCCAGGGCGGCCATCTCGGCGTAGTCCATACCCATCACCTCAAGCATCGGCGTACGCACCCGCAGCTCCTCCTCGGGCAGGGCGCGCAGCATCTGGTAGACCCCGTTGACCGCCCGCTCGGTGATCTGGTTGCGGCCCGCGTCGACCAGGCGCTGCCACGCGTCGGTGGGCAGGCCCTCGGCCTCGCGGCGCTGATTGGCGTACTCCACGACCCTCTCCATTGCCGCCGGCAGCGGAGAGCCCGGCCGCTCCAGCTGCTCGGCCACCAGCTCGGAGACCAGACGGTTGGCTTTGCGCATCCGCAGATCGTTGGTTCCGGCGCGCCACAGCGAGCGGTCGGCGGGCAGGCAGGCCAGCAGGAACTGGGGGAGGGCCTCTGAGCGCATGCGCTCGTGTGCCCAGCGCTTGATGAAGGTCGTCACGTTCCTGCGCTCGTAACCGACGGCGCTGGACAGGTGCGCGACGACCTGCTTCTCGTCCAGCCAGGCGTCCACGCCGCGCCGCAACCGGGACTTGTGCCGATCCAGAAGCTTGCCCCGCTGGGTGCCGTCCTTGGCCAGGTGGCCGTGTCCGGCGTCGACCATCGCCAGGTGGCAGTGGACGTGCTCGGTGTCGACCTGGATCACGCCGACGTAGCGCAGGTCGTCGAAACCGCTCGTGCCCGAGCTCATCCGCTCCAGCCCGTGCATGATCGCCATCCGCAGCTTCATCTGGTCGATGTGGCCGCGGTAGTCCCCGCGGCCTTCGCAGTGAAAGTCCTCGCCGACGATGCGGTGCCGTTTCAGGTATTCCTCATCGAAGGAGAGCACGGTCTTCAGCACCGTCTTGCCGCTCTCGAAGTGCTTCTGGATGTCCCGGGACGCAGCCCGCAGCTGCTCGTCGGAGAGCGACACTGAGCCGTAGCCGAAGGCCACGCCGCCATCGCCCTGGGCCTGGCGCATTGTCGTCTTGGCCTCGACCCTGCTCGTCCCGGCGCGCTCGACCGCGCTCTCGCGGGCCATGTAGCGCAGGATGAAGTCGTCCGTGCGCAGCCGCTGGATCGGCGCGAGCGACTCAGTCGCCTGCTCGCGCGCCATGTACCGGGTGACGTAGTCGCCGGGGGTGCCGCCCCGGGACCCCTTGCCGCCGGGCAGCGGCACACTGAACTCGTTGACGATGACCACTGACTGCTTCAGGCCCATCCCGCCTCATCCCTCCGTCGTGTGAATGCACAGAACCCCGGCCGCCGTCCTCCAGCGACCGGGGCCCGTCCTGACTGCTCTGCCCGCCTCGGCCTCAGCGGCCCAGACCGTGCCCGTCTTCCTCGCCGAAGTCGAGGTCGGCGGCGCGGCGGGAGGCCTCGCGCTTGCGCTCCTCGAGCGTCGGCGCGGGCACCTCCTGCCCGGTGGCCTCCTCATCCAGACCAAAGTCCAGATCGTGGGTCGCGCCGGCATCCGGCTCCGCGTCCGCAGGGGCGGCAGTATCCTCCGGTCCGTCCAGGTGCAGGGCCGGGGCCACACGCTGGTGGTACAGGTGCTCGGGCGTGCCCTCAGTGCGCTCCAGCTCAGCCTGATACTGCTCGCGCTCCGCGGTGATCTCGGCCTCGACCGCCAGCAACTGCGCGGTGACGCCCTCGGCAGCCGGCTGCTGCGCCTCCGGCCGCTGGAGGTTCTCCGCCTGCGCGACCAAGTCGAGCTCGTCCTCGCTGAACAGCGAGTTGATCGCGTCGGAGCGGGCCCGCAGGCCCCGCTGGTCGACGACGGACTCAACCGGACCATGACCATCCTTGGAGCGATCAGCGAAGTAGGCCGCCAGATCGTACTCGGTGGAGGCCAGGTCGATCTCGAGATCGGCGATGCGGTGCACGTTCATGAAGACCACGGGGGCATCGGCCTGGTCCCCGGACGGGGTGAGCACGAGGGCATCCACCCTGGCGGGCAGCTCCCACTCGATCCCCGTGAGCTGGTCGGGCACGGTGAACGAAGGGCTGAAGTAGCCCTTGGCCGCCAGTGCGACCAGCTGCTCGTCGTCGAACTCGTAGAAGGCGTCGACCTTCTCGCCCTGGCCGTGCGAGTAGGTCACCTGGGTGATCCCGTACGGCAGCGGCTCGGCGGGAGTGATCGAGCGCAGCTCGCCCACGACGTGCAGGTAGGGCCGGTAGTTCTCCTCCTTGCCGCGGTGCTTGAGCTCGACAGAGTCGACCAGCACCCCGATCTGGGCATCGAGGCCGTCGTAGCGGTGCGCCTGCACGCCACGCTCCCGCAGGGCCCGGTCGGCCCACACGTCGTTCATCATCAGTCCAGCAGTGCGCATCAGTTGCTCCTCTTCCGGTTGGTCTTCTTGCTCGGGCGGGGGGTCCTGGGGGCGGCGGTGGCCGGGGCCAGCGCCGGGGTGCGGGCGTCGCGCACAGCCTGGATCCGGCAGGTGGACCAGCGCCACATCCCGCGCATCGCAGCGATCTCCGCGGCGGCCAGCAACAGGACCACAAACAGCAGCGGGGCGATCCACATCGCGACGGTCCCGGCCATGGTCAGGTCGCCGCTTGCTGCGCCCGACTGCCGGTGCAGCCACGCGCCGAGCATCGGGATCACGACCATCGCAGTCATCGAGGCCAGCACGTAGTCGGCGATGAGCACGACCGAGCGGAAGAACACCGCCCAGATCAGCACCGGCGACCCGCCGGAGCCCTTCCCGGGGGCCAGGCGGCGCAGCGCGCCGGCCAGCTTCGAAGGGCCACGCCCGGCCTTCGGCTTGACCGGGGCCTTCTCGACGGGGACTGCAGTGGCAGCCTCCACCCGGGCTTCGTGCTCGGTCGCGCTGCCGGTCTTGTCCAGAGTCTGGATCGTCATTCGTCTCGTCCTTCGTGGTTGTCGTGTCGTGTCGTGTCTGTGCGGGTGTCCCGCCGGTCAGCCGCTGTGGCTGGGTCCGGGGCTGGCGGTATCGGCCGGTGAAGCAGAGGCAGGTGGCCTCTGCGCGGCAAGCTGGTCCCGCGTCCGGCCCGAGGCCCGGTACGCTTCGAACGAGGCGACCGTGCCGTCCTGTCCGGTGGCGAAGGTGAAGACCACGTACTCACTTTTGGCCGTGGACTTGCCGTCGGCGGACACCGGGTCCAGGCGCGCCACTCCGATGTAGGAGTAGTCCAGGCCCTTCACCGCGGCAACGTCGACGTCGAAGTCGGCCAGCTGGTACGCCGTCCCCGCGCCCTTTCCGGCACCGGTCGCTGCCATCCACTCCGGGATGAACTCGGTGAGGGTCCGGGACAAGGTCCCGAGAAACCCGTACCGGGCGTCGAGGGCGGCCTGCGTCTCCTTGACGGTCCGCGAGGCGGCCGAAGAATCCGTCAGGCTCAGCAGCACCGAGCGCACTGCGGCCCGGTCCCGGTCGGCCCGCTCGGCATCCATCCCCGGCAGGGCAGCCAGCAACCGGGCATGGTTGGTCTCAAGTGCCGCCTGCGCGTCCTCCTGCTTGCCCTGGAGCTGGACGATGAGCTGGTCGGCCTTGGCGTCGGCGTCCGCCGAACCGTCGGCCAGCAGCGCCGGGGCCAGAGAGAGCAGCGACAGCGCCAGCAGCGTTCCGGTGCTGCAGACCAGGACCTTCCCGGCCCTCGCGCGCACCCAGTCCTTCACGTCCTCGATCACGGTGCCTTCACCTCCTGCCGCAGGGCCTCGCCCGTGGTCGTCGTTCCGGTCTGGACCCCGGAGAAGCTCTTGCGGGTCATGTCGTAGTCAGCCCGGGCCCAGGCCAGTACCGCCGGGGCCTGCCCGGCCGCCGGGCGGGTCTGCACCGCCAACCAGGTGACCCGGATCGTGCCGTCCACCTCGACCGAGTAAGGGTGCTGGGCGACCCACTTGAAGCCGGAGTCGAAGCTCATCGGAATCTCGTTGCCCGCGGCGACGTCCTTGTCGGAGGCCAGCAGGTACCAGGGTTGGAGAGTGGCCTGCCCGACGTCGGGGGCGAAGTACGGGGTGAGGTTCCGGCGCGTCGGCTCGGCGGCAGCCTGGTCCAGCGTCCCGCCCGAGTCCGCCACCGAGGGTGTCAGGTAGCGGTACTCGTTCTGCAACCGGGCGATCTGTTCCGCAGCTCCCTGTGCCGTGACCAGGGCGCGGTCAGCGTCCTTGGCCTCCGGGAGGGCGTCGGTGCGCACCTCGGCGGTGCGGATCTGCTCGCGCAGGGAGACGATCTGCTGAGCCTTGTCGTGGCTGACGGTGGCCTCGCCACCAGAGAGACCTGCGCCGACCAGGAAGCAGAGCAGCGCAGCTGCCCCCGTGCACACCCCGCCGATGGCCGCCCTGCGGCTCATCAGCGCACCCGGGACATTTCCGTCCCCAGTGGGGTCGGCGTCGCCCGGTGCCGCACCGGCGTCCGGCGCGGCCACGAAGCGGGTCTTGCGGACAGGCTTGTCAGCCTGCACATCCGACTCGCCGATCTTTGTCGATGCCATTGCCCCTCAACTCGCTCTTCGTCTCGAATACCAGTACAACTCTATCAAGAAGATGAGTCGAAAGGGAGTCGGATCATCTGGAATGACGAGTCGAACCGCCAGTGGGAATGGCGGACAGGCCAGAGACCTTCCCTTGCGCGTCGACGGTGAGGTACACCAGCACGGTCCGGTACGACTTGACCCGGTCCGGTGCCACCTTGTTCTGGGACACCGCATCGGAGGTAGCCGCCACCTCGATCTGCACGGCATACGTGTACTCGTCCGCGGTGACCTTCACGACCTCGAGGTCCGCGTCGGCATTGACCGCCGAGTTCAGCCCTTGGGTGTCGATGTAGTAGTAGCGCTTGCCCGCGGCGTCTTCGTTGAAGCGCGCCGGCGGCATGAACTGCTTCAGGAACTGCTCGTCCTCGGACAGGTGGTAGCGCTCTTTCAGGTCCCGGCGAGCGGCCTCGTAGGCCTGGCCGGAGTCCCAGGTGAATGCCGTCTTCACCAGGCGGTCCACGATCTGCGTGTCGTCGTGGATCCGGCTCTGGCTCACGCCGAGCGACTGCATGACATCCTGCTCGACCTGCTCGGACTTCGCGGTCCCGACCGAGGCAAGCTGGCCCTGAAGGCCCGTGATCGTCTGCTGCTGCTGATCCAGTGCACTGCGCTGGGACCCCCATGTCAGGCCGGTCACCGTCACGGCGGTAACCAGCAGTACCGCGACCCCGACCACCAGGGCGTTGCGCCGCATGAAGCCCGGTTCCGGCGCTGCCGTTTCGTCCGTGCCGTCAATCTGCTGCTCCTGCATCATCAGCCCTCTCCGCTTCCGTTGCCCGTCGTCGATTCGCCCTGCTGGTGCTCCGCGCCGGCGGCGGTCACCACGACCTTGAGATCCGCGAAAGTCGCGGCCTTCCCGTCGTAGGAGTAGGCCGCGTTCGCCCACGCCAGCACCTGTCCACCCGCGGTGTCCCGGCACAGCCAGATCACCCGCGCCGTGCGCGTGGTGCCCGTGGCGTCCTGGGTGGCGAGGTCCGGCATTACTGACTCGACCGACCAGGCGTACGCTCCGGGCGAGGAAGCCTTCAAACCCTCGTAGCGCACGTACCAGGGGAACCGCGGGTCGATCTGCGTGCTCGGGTCGAACGGCGTCACAGAGGTCCAGGAGTAGGCCCCCTTCTCGTCGGCCAGGAACGAGCGCGGGCTGAACAGGGGTGCCAGCGTCCGGCGGTGCTCGGCGATCTGCAGTGTCGCCGCGTTCGGCGTACCGTTGCCCGCATTGGGCTGTGTCGCCGCCTCGTGGTGCAGCTGCGCGAAGCGCTGCTGGGCCTCCGCGACCTTCTGGGCGTCCTTTGCGGCTGCCTCCATCAGCCGCGTCATCTTTCCGGGCAGATCCGGGGCGACCGGAGTGCTCCTGGCATCCTCGATCTGGACCTGGAGCGCGGAGATCCGGTCGGCGTTGGCCGCGTGCTCCACCTCGAATCCCTTGCCGCTCACTCCCGCGGCCGCCGCGAGCCCGAGGATCGCCACGCCCATTGCGGCGCTCAAAACCAGGCGCGTCCGCCGCGCCGACTCCTCCGGAGTGCGTGCCTGCCGCTCTCCGCGCCGCTCGGAGCGCCAGCCCTCGAAGCGGGCCTCGAGTTCGACCCCGCTGACCCGCCTGCGGGTGGCGGGGGCCTTCAGCTTCTTCGGCGCGCCGTCCTCGTCCTTGACCGTGTCCCCGGCCCTGCCACGCGCATCATCGTCCGCACTCGTCACGATGCCCGCCCTTTCTCGCGTTGTCCTCATATATGACTCCAAGTCTATCTGTAATGGTCATTCAATAACGAGTCTGCCCCATTCGACAGGTCACTGCGCACGGATCGGGACGCAGAAAGGGCCGGTGCCCGGATCGTCCGGACACCGGCCCTGCTTCCGCCGGCTACGCCGGCAGGTTGCCGCCCGTGGTGATGAGCTCCGTGACGTCGACGAACACCCACCCCTCGGACTTCATCCGCTCCGCACTGTCAACGCGAACGCGGCCCATGAACGCGCAGTAGCCGGCCTCACCGAGGATGACCTTGTCGCCCTGCACGCCCAGCACCACGAGGGTGTGGCCCGCGGACCCCGTGCCCGGCCCGGAACCGACCGAGTACGCCGTCGGCGTACTCGAGACCTGCTTGCCCGTCATGGACGCGATCGCGTGGGCTGTCTGGATGCCGTCGCCCGGCGGGTACTGCTGGAACGAGGTGTACTTGTTCATGAAGTAGACCGAGAACGACACGCAGTTCATGGCGTGGTTGTCGCCGCAGGAGCCCGGTCCGCCAGCGCCGTACTTGTCGTCCAGGAACTTGTCGCCCTCCTGGTTGTACAGGTCGATCAGCTGCCGGGCCTGCTCCTCGTTCATGCCGCCGTCGACGAGGCTGCCCGGGCGCACCTTGGTGTCGCTGTCGCAGTTGCCGAAGATGGAGCGGATCCCGCTGCCGACCGTGTCGACAATGCCGCCCACGATGTCCTGGACCCCGCCCACGACCGAGGTGTCGACGGTCCAGCCGCTCATCTTGCCGAACCACATCTCGGCGTCGGCCTTACGCTCCTGCAGCTGTGAAGCGTTGTCGGCCGAGCGCTCCCACTTGTCGTGGAAGTGCAGTGCAGCAGCAGAGGGAGAGCCCTGCGAGGTCTTGATCATGTCCTTGAACACGGCCACGTCCCCCGGGCTGTCGCCCTCCGCCATGAATGCCAGCTGGGCCTTGATGGTGTACCAGTCCAGGTTCTTGGACTTGGCATAATCCAGGAGCATCGTGGTGCGCCCGTTCGACCACTGGCCCAGACCGATGCCGCCGTGCGACTGGCCGGGGATGTGCGTGAAGTTCCCGTCCCAGGCGGTCTGCTTGCGCGGGCCGATCTGGTAGGGCTCGTTGTAGATGCCTTCCACACTGGTGGGGTCCACGCCCGACTCCTGCGACCAGTTGCCCAGGATGCCCGCGATGTTCTCCTCGGGCATACCCCAGGTCTTCAGCACGGAGTAGACCGCCCGGGCGTTCGCCTCGGTGTTCGCCGGGACGTCAGCGCCTGGGCCGTTGCGGCTGACATTGACGATGCAGTTGGTCATGGTCGAGCCGCGGCCGCCATCGAGGCCGGCCTGGTCGAGCACACCCGTGAGGACCGTGCTGAGCACAGCCACCGCGGCAACGGCCGCAGCCACCCCGGATGCGGCCGTGGCCACCGGGGCGACGGTGGCCGTCACGGTGACCCCGAACACGGCTCCTGCCGCCTTGCCGACCAGCCCGACCAGTGCGATGAACGGTGCGGCGATGGTGTGCCCGACCGCCTTGGCGATCCCAAGGATGAAACCCCAGATCATGCTGGCCGCGTTGGCGGCCATCGCGAGCATCGCGAAGAACATGGTCTTGAGCCACTTCAGGAAGGCCATGACCATGAGAAGCCCCGCAGCCGGGGGAGCGGCCGCCGCGGTGCCGCCGACGGTGACACCCCTGGCGGTCTTGGACAGCAGCTGGCCGTCCTTCTCCTTCTGCGAGGTCCGCTCGTAGCCGGTGCCCCCGGCACCGAGCCGCTTGTCGGCAGGCTCGGCGTCCGGACCTCCGCCGGTGACCTTGGACGCACCGTCGACAGCATCCTTGCCGGTCTCCAGGCCCACATTCTTGGCAGCGCCGACCGCTGCCCCGGGCAGCGCGCCGACACCGCCGGCGGCGGCTCCGGCCTGGGCCCCGGCGACAGCTCCCGAGGCAGCCGCTCCCGCGTACCGGCCGGCACCGCGGCGGACCGCGCTGCTGCCGTCACCCTCGACCGCCTTGCGGGCAGCTCCCCCGGCCGCCCCGGCGGCGACACCGTCGAGGCTCTTGGCAGCCTTGGCAGCCTTGCTGGTCTTGCTGGCTGTGTCGGCCGCACGTGCGGCCTTGCCAGCGGCAGCCCCTGCGTCCGGGGCCGGTGCGGCTCCCAGGTGCTTCGACCCGCGGCCCGCAGGCGTCGGGTCCACGGGCTGCGGCGCGGGGGAGGCCCCCGGGGTTTTCGGCAGGCCCTTGGCTGCATCCCCGGACGGGGAAGGAGCGGAGGCCGCTCCGGTACGGGGCCCGGCGCGGCGTTCGCCGGACCCCTCACGACGAGGGGGCTGCGACTCCTCCTTCGCACCCCCGTCGGCGGACCTGCGGTCCCCGCGGGGCGATGCAGCGCGCCGGGCCGGGTCATCCCGCCGCGCCGGCTTGTCGATGGCCATAAGCTTGTCCTTTCCGGCTCGATGCCTGGGTGGTGACTGCCCGCTCCGTGGAGCGCGCTCAGTGATAGACGGTCAGGAAGTCCCCGGCCGAGTTCGCAGTGCTGTTGGACTGCACATCGCGCAGCTTCACGTCCAGGCCGAGCAGCTCGAGCAGAAGCCCGGACTGGTACTCCGACTTGGCCTTGCCGTAGTCCTGGTAGGCCTGGGAGAGGTTGTTCATCACGTTCGTGAGCGGGCGCATCGTCACATCGGAGGACCGGTAGTCCTTCTTCAGGTCGGTGCCGTCGGAGAGGACCCACTTCATGTCCGAGACCTGCTGGCTCGTGCTGTCGCTGCCCTCGGCGCGCTTGTCGGCGAGGAACTGCACATAGCCCTTCCCGGCGGGCACGAGCGTGTCGAGGTAGCCGTCATAGACGTTGCCCGCGCGCCAGTTGAAGTCGAACCCGCCGGGCACGACATGGCCCGTCTTCAGCTCGAGCGTCGCCTTCCCGTCCTTGGCCTCGGCCGCCGAGGCACCAGCCACCTGATCACCTGCGATGGAGGTCGGAACGGCCGGCGGACGGAGGAAAAGCCCATCGACCTTGGTGGTCGCCAGGTCGGAGGTGTACGACTCGACCTGCTTCAGGCTCGTGCGCATCGCGAGCAGCTTCTGGTCGAGCTTGTCCCGCGTCTGCTGCTCCTGGGTCTTCAGCACGACGTCGTAATAGGCCCGGGCCGGGTCGAAGCTGGCCGCGTCCAGGGCCGGGATGTCCGTGGTGCGCGACGCACCCGGGTTGATGATCACGCGCCACTGGTCGTACTTCTTGAAGCTCGAGTCGCCCACGACCTCGTCATCCCTGCTCTGCTGCCGCTCGTCGTAGGTCAGCTCGGCGTTCGCGCGGACGGTCAGGTTGAGCACCTGCCGGTCGAAGGGCCGGTCCGCGTCCAGGAGGACCCCGACGTAACCGGTCGAGCCGAAGACGTGGAAGGTGCCCCTGATTCCGCTGGTGCTGACCTTCTCGGTCTGCAGCTTGTCGTTGGTGCCCAGCAGGAAGGCCTGGTAGTCCGCCGCGTTGTACGAGATCGCCGCGCTGGCGGGGAAGTGCATCATGACCAGTGCCCTGTTGCCGGTGTGATTGGTGTAGACCCCGTCGACCGTGCCCTTGAGCTGGGTCTTCGAGGAGGTGAACTCGGTGTTGTAGAGCGCGGTGTGCGACACCGCGTCGCTGCCCGCCTTGAAGGCGGCGGCACCCGAGCCGGCCACCACGACCAGCCCCATCACAGCGAAGATGCCGAAGAACACCCCGAAGCGCTCGATTGCGTGGTGCGAGTCGAGCTTGAACCGCTTGCCGAAGGCCAGCGCCTTGTCCTTGATCCCCATGTCCGTTCCCGTTCGTCCTGTTCCTTGCTCTGCCTGTCCTGCTCGTCGTCAGCGCCGTCGTCCGACCCCGGAAACGACGCACCGGGCCGGTTGAGGCCTGGTGACCTCAACCGGCCCGGTGCGGTCCGTCGACGCTTTGTGTGCCCGGCCGTTGATTCCTGCCGCGCCGGGCTTAGCCCAGGACGCCGCTGGTCAGTACGTGGCTGACCGTCTGCACGAGGACCGAGCCGCCGCCGAGGTCCTCGAGGGTCTTCTGGCCGCCGGAGCCGATGGTGTTGATCAGCGACCACCCGCCGGTGCCGAGCGCGCCGCCGACCAGGATGAGCAGGGCGATGGTGCCCCAGCCCTGCTGCTGGCCCGCGGACTGCGGGGTAGCCATCAGCTTCTTGATCAGGAGCACGCCGCCCCAGACCAGTCCGACCGCACCCAGGAGCATGAGCAGCAGCCCGCCCCAGAGCTGGATCTGGGACTTCGCGTTCTCCAGGAAGCTCGTCAGATCCCAGGCCGCGGTGGGCAGGGCGACCCGCTCGAGTGCCGCCTCGTAAATCTTCGTCATGGTTCTTTCCTCTCGCCTATCGAATGGTCGCTTGCATGACATGTGTCACGAGGCGACTGGCACAACCGATTCGCCTAGACAGAGCACAGCGCCCTATCAATGGTCTCTCCCGATGCGACGTGACTCCCCGTAGAGCGGGACGAAATGCCTGCAATCATGCGGCCGACCCCTCTCTAGGGACTCGTATACGTGCACATCTTCAGTGACCAATCTACATCATTCGAGTCATCAGTCATAGTCATATCAGTGACGAGTCGGATACGAGTCCGGAATGTGCTCGAAGACCAGCGCAAACGGGGTGTCGGCGGTAGGACTGACGTTCTGCTCGAAAACGTGTAGATTTCACATGACGGGGCGCGCGGTGTGCGGCTCCGGCACGGCCCGGCATACGCTTCTTGCTGAGCCCTTCGCGCCCATGTACCCGACCAGGAGCCCAAACCAGATGAACGCCTTGCCCGGAGACCTCTTCGCCCGCCGACTGCGACAGGAGAGGGAACGCCTGGGCATCAGCCAGGCTGAGCTGGCCCGCAGGATTGCCGAGATCCTCGGAACGAACGTCGACCCTTCGGCGGTGACCCGGATAGAGCAGCAAATCCGCGCCGTCCGCCTGGACGAGGCGGTCGCCGCCTCCAAGGCCCTGGACGTCCCCCTGGCGATCCTGGTCGCCGAGGATCCGGAGGCAGAGAGTGAGGCCCAGCTGCAGCAGTACCTCGCCGACCTCGCAGCGGCCCAGCGCGAGTGGGAGAAGAACAGGCTGGAGGTGCTGCGGCTCTCCAAGGCCATTCAAGTGCTCGGCGGCGGCGCTCAACTCAAAGGTGTCGTCGACTTCCGCCTCCTGGAAAGCATCGACGCCCGCGTCCCGGTCGAGGAGGACGACCAGCACGGGCACCGGGTTGCCCCCGGCATCGAGGGGTCTACAACCCCAGACGCATGACGCTGTTGCGTGCCGCAGGATTGAACTCGCGGTCGTAGACGTCTACCGTCGCTGCCCGGCTCCACCGGCCAGCGCGCATGATCTCCTCTGTGCTCGCACCGTTGCGCCGCGCCTGGGTTACGTGCCCGGCCCGCAGCGAGTGGAAGCCGTAGGCAGCAGGGTTCATCCCGGCCTCGACCATGCGCGAGAGCAGCATCGTGTGCAGCGCGTCGCCGCTCACCGCCCGAGCATGGATCCGGGCGTCCTTCCTGTTGCGGTACGTTGCCCGGAGCAGGGGCGCGCCCGAGGCCAGGTCGGCGCTGCTGATGAGCGCCGTTGAGCCGGCGGCCCCGCAGACGTGCTCCTCGAGACCGTACGAGAACAGCTGCTGCATGATCCCGCGACGCCGTGTGCGCGCATCGTCCTGCCGGGCGAACCCGAGCAGCACAACCCAACGGTGCACCGCACACGGGGGACAGGATGCCGGCGAGCTCCCGAACGGCAGCACGACCACGTCCGGCAGCGCGTTCTCCGGGTCGGCCTTCGAGGCCCCCACATGAACGTGGACACCATCGACCGGGTGCAGCTCGAGCCGGTTCAGCGTCAAAGCCGCCGCCTCGCTCCTGCGCAGGGCCCCTGCGAACCCGAGCCACACCGCCAGGGCGTCCCTGGTGGCTGACACGCCTGCCGGATATGTGTCGTGCTCCATCACCGCGATGATCCGGACCACGTCGTCCAGAAGCAGAGGGCGCTTGCGCCGGGGCCTGGTGGCCCGCAGCTTGGCCAGCCCGCGCACGAGATCCACCACGCCGCGGTGGGCCGTGGGATCCAGAAGCCCGCCGCGCAGGTGCCTCTCGCCGATACCGGCCAGGCGCTGGCGGATCGTCGCGACGGAGAACCGGGGGAGCCCGTCGTCATCGAGCTGCGTGGACATCCAGGCGACGTACCAGCGCACGGTCTCCGGATGCGCAGGCAGCGCCTCCAGTCCGTGGCCGGTACAGAAGTCATCAAAGGCACGCCACGCCGTGGCATAGGCGCGCCGGGTGGCAGCAGACAGCGTGTGTCCTTCCAAAGACCGCGAAATTTCTTCGAGCTCGCGCAGCTCGTCGTCCACCTCCGGTTCAGGTGGGACGGTGGGAGCGCTGAGCGCTGCGAGCCTCACCTGTACTGCCATGACTCCAGTCTCGACTCACTGGCCGGAGAATCCAAGTCGCAATGGTCTGTCAGTGGCGATTCCCCATACCCGCGATCGACGGGGCGGCTTCGAACCGGGTCTCTGGTAAGTGCGCTTATCAGGCCATGGATGAAGACTGCCGTCGCGTGACGCGGTGAGGGAAAATCAGCAGCGGCCAGGTCCCGGATAAGATCACGAAGGGCAGTGTGTCCCGCCCTGCCATGTAAGGAGTAGCAACGTGTGTGAACCATGGTCGTACGCTGACGGCAATTCAGCGGGACTCGAGGACAGGGGCGTGTGTACCAAACGCCCGGCGACCATTGACGGTATTCCATACGCACAAGGAATTCGTACGTGGCGAAGCTAAATCTGAAAGCCATCGAAGAGCGCGTCGCGCCGCTCGCCGGCCGTCAGACGTACGACCGCGAGTTCATCTTCGATCTCCTGCTCGCCTACGGAAAGCCTCAGAGCAGCGTCACTCGCCTGCGCAACGGCGATCTGAACGTCGCAACTGACCAGGGAAGTGAGGTCGCGCAGAAGAAGGTCGTCTACTTCAAAGAGACGACAGCGGACCCCCTCGAGGTCCTGGAGGAGCTGAAGACGTCTCCGGACGTCGTGCGTTTCAGCACGCGCTTCGTGATCGTCACCGACTACATCGAGCTCGTGGTCACTGATACTCAAACCGGCGAGACCATCGGCTTCCAGATCCGCGAGATCGACCAGCACTTCACCTTCTTCCTGCCCTGGGCCGGCATGGAGAAGGCACAGTACGTTGCAGAAGCACACGCTGACGTCAAGGCTGCCGAACGCATGGGCAAGCTGTTCGATGAGCTGCTGCACGCGAACCCCGATCTCCTTGAACAGCCGCGCGGACGGCACGCGCTGAACCTGTTCTTCACCCGGCTGCTGTTCTGCTACTTCGCCGAGGACACCGGCATCTTTGCCGAGAACCAGTTCACAAACGCGGTCGGGTCTCACACGCTGGACGACGGCTCGGACACCGCGGACTTCCTCACGGACCTGTTCACGGCGCTGGACACCGCAGACCCGGCCGACAAGCCCAAGCACCTCGCGGCGTTCCCCTACGTCAACGGCCGCCTGTTCACGATGTCCACGGATCACGTGGTGCCCAGATTCACCAAGAAGGCACGCGAAGAGCTCATCAATGCCGGCAAGCTCATCTGGCGCGAGATCAACCCGGACATCTTCGGCTCGATGTTCCAGGCGATCGTCACTCCGGGCAAGCGCAGCGACCTCGGTCAGCATTACACCTCTGTGCCGAACATCCTCAAGACGATCGAGCCACTTTTCCTCAACGCCTTGAAGGACGAGCTCGACGAGAGCTTCGACTCCGTGAAGAAGCTCGAAGCGCTGCTCGACCGGATCAGCACCATCAAGGTCTTCGACCCGGCCTGTGGCTCCGGCAACTTCCTGATCATCGCCTACAAGGAGCTGCGCAAGCTCGAGCACGCGATCCTCGAGCGCCTGGCTGAGCTGGACGACAAGCACCTCGTCTTGTTCGCCGAGTCGAGGATCAACATCGAGAACTTCTACGGCATCGAGATCGACGATTTCGCAGTAGAAGTCGCGATCCTCTCCCTCTGGATTGCCAAGCACCAGATGAACACAGAGTTCAAAGAAAAGTTCAACATCTCGATCCCGCTGATCCCGCTGAAAGAGACCGGCCAGATCAAGCATGATAACGCAACCCGAGTTGACTGGAACAACATTTGCCCGAACGACGGCAGCGAGATCTACCTGATCAGTAACCCGCCCTATGTCGGGTCAAGCATGCAGGATGCGGGGCAAAAGGCTGAGTTCAAGGAGGTGTTCGGTATTCGCCCGTTCTCGAAGAATCTTGATTACATCGCCTTGTGGTTCGTCAAGGGTGCCGACTACATCAAGGGCACCCGATCAGAGCTGGCTTTCGTCACTACTAACTCAGTCGCACAGGGGGAGCACGTCAGCCTCATGTTCCCCACGATCCTTAATATGGGGATCGAGATCGGATTTGCGTACACGTCCTTCAAATGGGAAAACAACGCCAAGCGTAATGCCGGTGTGACCGTCGCGGTGATCAGCCTGCGAAACAAGTCATCAGCTCCGAAGTACATCTACACAGATGATCTCCAGATCTCAGCTAGCAACATCAACGGCTACCTCGCTGACGCGTCCAGCATTATCGTGGGACGCCGGACGAAGCCGATCTCAGGGTTACCTCCGATGGTGTTCGGCTCGAAGCCAACTGATGGGGGTCATCTCATTCTGGACCAGGTGGACCGTGACAGGTTGCTCTCGATGGCCCCCGAATCTGCGGCGTTTGTCAAGCAGTACATCGGTGCTTCGGAATTCATCAACGGCGGTGAACGATATTGCCTCTGGATCGACGATGATGAGGTCGGAGAGGCGCGCAAAGTTCAATTTATCCAGCAGCGCATGGCCCAGGTTCAGAAAGCGCGGATGGACGAAAAAGCCAGCAGCATCTCCAAAAAATTCGCGGCAGAACCTCACCGTTTTCTTCAGCGCGCCTATAAGCCTACCGACTCGATCATTGTGCCAAGTATCTCGTCGGGACGTCGGGCTTACATCCCAATGGGATACCTTGGACCCGAAACAGTTATCTCGAACAAGGGGTTCGCAGTCTACGACGCTGAGCTCTGGGTATTTGCCTTGCTCATTTCGAAAATGCACATGTCCTGGGTCAACGCGGTGTCAGGTCGGATGCGCGAGGACTACCAATATTCGAACACCATCGTTTACAACAACTTCCCCGTCCCGCCACTGTCAGATGCGATGAAAGAGAAGCTCACCGCCGCCGCACTGCGGGTACTCGACGTGCGGGAGTACCACTGTGAGCAGACTCTCGCGGGGCTTTACGACCCGGACAAGATGCCGGAGGATCTGCGCGTCGCCCACGCTGATGTTGATGGGCTGGTCGACTCGATCTACTCCAAGCGCGGATACGAGACTGATGAGCAAAGACTGTCTGACCTCTTTGCTATGTATGAGGAGATGGCTAAAGCCGAGGCCACGAAGACCCCAGCAAAGAAGACCCGGAGGACCGCGAAGTGAACGCGATCAAGAAGCCCATCAACATCGTCGACGTCACCTATGCCCAGACGAAGGCGTCGGTGAACACGGATGGGCTGGGCATGCGCGAGATGCAGCAACGGGTCTTCGCGAAGCGTGACGCGCAGCACCTACTGGTTAAGGCCCCGCCGGCGTCCGGCAAGTCACGTGCACTGATGTTCGTGGCCCTCGACAAGCTCTACAACCAAGGGCGCAGGAAGGTCATCGTCGCCGTCCCCGAACGCTCGATCGGCGCGTCGTTCGCGTCAACGGCCCTGTCGAAGTTCGGCTTCTTCGCGGACTGGGAGATCAAGCCGGAGCACAATCTGTGCGACGCCGGATCCTCGGCAGGCAAGGTCGACGCGTTCATCCAGTTCCTCGAAGGACCTGATGCAACGCTCGTGTGCACCCACGCGACACTTCGCTTCGCATTCGAGAAACTCGCACCTGAGTCGTTCAACGGCACGGTACTGGCAATCGACGAGTTCCACCACGTCTCCGCCGACATCGAGTCGAGCCGCCTCGGCGCGCTCCTGCGCGACGTGATGAACGGCAGCGACGTCCACATCGTCGCGATGACGGGATCGTACTTCCGAGGAGACTCCGTTCCGGTGCTCTCGCCTGAAGACGAAGCGAAGTTCACCCCGGTCACCTTCAACTACTACGACCAGCTCAACGGATATGAACACCTGCACTCGCTCGGCATCGGCCACCACTTCTACCAGGGCCGCTACACCGAAGCGATCGGTGAAGTGCTCGACCTGGACAAGAAGACCATCGTGCACATCCCGAACGTCAATTCGGGAGAGTCCACGAAAGACAAGCTCGAAGAGATCGGCCGCATCATCGACGTCATCGGGCATGTCGAAGGGGAGGACCCGGACACCGGCATCATCAATGTGCGCCGGCAAGACACTGGAACGATTGTCCGCGTCGCCGACCTCGTCGACGACACCGACCAGAAGAAGCGCGGCGACACGCTGCACTTCCTGGCCCATACGGCGTCCAAGGACAGCGATGCGGTCGACATCATCATCGCCCTGGGCATGGCCAAGGAGGGCTTCGACTGGCCCTTCGCCGAGCACGCCCTCACCGTCGGGTACCGGGCATCGCTGACCGAGGTAATCCAGATCATCGGCCGGGTCACCCGCGACAGCCCCGGCAAGTCCCACGCCCAGTTCACGAACCTCATCGCCGAACCCGACGCCTCGCAGGGCGAAGTGAAGGTCTCGGTCAACAACATGCTCAAGGCCATCACTGCTTCGCTCCTCATGGAGCAGGTGCTCGCGCAGAACTTCACGTTCAAGACGAAGAAGTTCGACGGCGACGATTCCGCGGTGCCGGGGCAGCTGAAGATCAAGGGCTTCAAGGAGCCATCGAGCGCGCGCGTGAAGCAGATCGTGGAGACCGATCTGAACGACCTGAAGGCGACGATCCTCCAGGACGACACCTTCGCGCGGGCCGCCGCCGGCTCAGTGGACGCGGAGACGACCAACAAGGTGCTGATTCCGAAAATCATCCGCGAGAAGTACCCGGACCTCACCGAGGCGCAGGTGGAAGAGGTCCGCCAGCAGGTTGTCGTGGACTCGGTGATCAAGAACGGCGAAGTGCGCACGGTCGGCGACAAGCGGTTCATCAAGATGGCCGAGAAGTTTGTCAACATCGACGAGCTGAACATCAACCTCATCGACTCGGTGAACCCATTCCAGCGCGCCTTCGAGGTTATCTCCAAGTCAGTGACTCCCTCGGTACTCCGGATCATTCAGGACCAGATCACGGCCACCCGAGTCGAGTTCACCGAGGAAGAGGCGCTGGCCCTCGTTCCCCGGATCAAGAACTGGATCAAGGTCAACGATCGGAAACCGGACCCGAGGGCCGAGGACCCGACTGAGAAGCGGTATGCAGACGCACTGCTGTGGCTCCAGCGGGCCAAGCAGAAGCTTGAAGCACAGAAGCGCGCGACTGAGATGGTGGAGAGCGAATGAGCGATTACGACGACGTCCTCGAAGTAGCACCGTCCTCCCTGCAGGACCTCATCGACAACGACCTCGACGGGCTCCTCGACGCGCCCGAGAAACCCAAGAAGATCACGTCGTCCGACCGGCTCGAGCGGGCGTTTCTGGAAATCGTGGAGTTCCGCCGGACGCACGGGCGTCTGCCTAGCTCGGCGACCCGAGAGATCGCCGAGCGGAAGCTTGGGGCCCGGCTCGAGGGCATCCTCGCCAACGACGAAAAGATCGAGGCGCTCAGACACCTCGACACGGAGTTCGAGCTGCTGGCAATAGAGGCAGCTCCTGAGTCCCTGGACGATCTCCTTGAGAGCGATGACCTGCACGATCTGCTCGGCGACGACTCCGGCATCCTCGACGTCTCAGACCTGCCGGTAATCAAACGCCCGGAATCGCCTGACTCAGTGGCTCAACGGGTGAAGGCCGAAGACTTCGACCTGTTCGAGCCGCTGTTCAAGGCGAAGCACGCCGAGCTGGCCGAGGGAACGTACAAGCTGATGCCATTCACTGGCATGGATCTCATCCGCGAGGGTGTGTTCTTCGTGCTGAGCGGCGTCATGTGCTTCGTGGCTGAGGTCGGCGAGGACGTGGACCTGGTCGTCGGCGGCAAGCCCCGGCAGAAGCAGCGGCTTCGCGTCGTCTTCGAGAACGGCACTGAGTCGGCGATGTACAAGCAGAGCCTCATGACCCGCATGTACGAGGCGCAGGGCCAGGTCCTGGCACGGACGGGGCACGATGCGGGCGAGGTCCTCGATGCGGACGTAGAGAGCGGTCACATCTACGTGCTGCAGTCGTTAAGCGACGACGCCCAAATCGCGGGAATGAAGGACCTTCACAAGATCGGTTTCTCCACCACCAAAGTCGAGACCCGCATCAAGAACTCGGCGCATTCGCCAACCTACCTGATGGCACCCGTGAAGGTGCTGGCGGACTACCGGCTCTACAACGTGCGTGCATCGTGGCTGGAGCACCTCCTTCACCGGGTGTTCGCCGACGTGCGTCTGGACCTGACGCAGGTCGACCGGAAAGGACGCGATTACGACCCCTCGGAGTGGTTCGTGGTGCCGCTGGAGATCATTAACAAGGCCGTTGCGATGATTATGTCCGGCGAGATCACCGACTATGTCTACGACGCCCAGCTCAAGAAACTCGTCGAACGACAAAAGGGAATGACCAATGGCGGTTGAGATGGGCTTGTGGCGGGCAGAGGGCGGCCAACTCAGCCGGATCGTGCCGGTATCAATCGGCTTGGAATCCCAGTTGGAGGGCTACATCGAGTCTGACCCGTCAGTGCTTGGGGAGCCGCTTCTCGTCATTGGCCGGCAGGTTCCGACGGCACATGGGGGATTCGTAGACCTTCTTGCTTTGGACGAAACAGGGTCGCTGCACGTGATCGAACTCAAACGCGACAAGACTCCCCGCGATGTTGCCGCTCAAACACTCGATTATGGCTCCTGGGCAGCGACCCTTGGCCGAAGCGAGATCGACAATATCTTCGCCACCTACCGTCCAGGCCTTGCTCTTGAAGAAGCGTTTGCCGATCGCTTCGGCGACACTCTTCCTGAAGAGGTCAACACTGCACAAGAATTTACAATCGTTGCCGCCAGCGTTGACAACGCTACCGAGCGCATCGTGCGGTTCCTCAATGAAGACTTCGATGTTCCCATCAACGTCGTCTTCTTCAGACATTTTCAGGACAACGGATCTTCGTACCTTGCCCGCAGCTGGCTGGTCGATCAGAGCGAACAAGCCAAGTCGTCCATTTCCGCGATCTCGCGGAAGAATAAGACACGTGAGCCTTGGAACGGGTCTGACTGGTACGTCTCATTTGGTGAAGAGCCAACAGGCCGGCAATGGGTCGACGGCATGAAGTACGGTTTCGTCTCGGGCGGTGGCGGCAAGAGATACTCTCAGACGCTCAAGAATCTGCCGATTGGTGCCAGAGTCTTCGCCTACATTCCCAAGATTGGGTATGTAGGAGTCGGCACCGTCGCCGGCGAAGCCCAGCGATACGACCAAAGCACGCTTCTCGTGAACGGGGCCGAGCGACAGCTGCGTGAACTCGACCTCTCCGGGAATTATCGCCACGAGGGCGATGAGAACGACGACAATGCTGAATGGGTTGTTCCGGTTGAATGGATACGGGCCGTTCCGCAAGCGGAGGCCGTGCGGAAAACGGGTCTTTTCGCCAACCAGAACACGGCTACAAGGCTGCGAAACCAGTTCACGATCGAGCACGTCACCGCTGCTTTCGGGCTTGATAGCTGAGCATCGGCGGATGGCCCATCGAGAGTTATGCGGACAAGAGCGGTCGCGAATAGCAGGCCTGACCCTCGCCTGAGGCGACGCTCATGTCGAACCAAGCCGCGGTAGGAGAATCGGGAGAATGACGACGCCCCTTCCCGACCTCTGGACCGACTGGTGCTTGGTCATGGGTGTGCCTGCCGGGAGGATCGACGAGGCCTCACTCTCTCGTTTTGTGCAGCAGGTACAGCCGTCCCGGGCTGTGCTCTCGACACTGCGCCGGCGGCTGGCTCCCAAAGATCCACCGGCTCCCGCGTGGCCGCGCGGGCACACGGAGGACACCGGCTCCCTGCAACGGCTGATCCGGCGTGGGACGGCGATCATCCACCACCCCGGCACGCACTGGGTCTTCCGGCTGCGGATGCGCCGGATGCTGTTCACTGCGGTGCTGCTGGCACCGCGCTCCCACGGAGGCCTCGGACTGGACAGGGCGGGGGCGCTTGGGCTGCGGCCGGACAGGATGCGCGAGCTGCGCCAGTGGATTGGCATCGCCGAGGACCCGAGCGCCTGCCCGGCGTGCGCCACCTGGTCGTGGCTTGATGTGATCGGCACCAACAGCGGGTGGTCGCACAGTTCTGTCCGGGTCCTGGGACACCGCCGCGACGAAGTAGGCTCCGCGCACCGGCACCTGCGGCCGGATCCCAATCCGGACTGGCACCTCTCCATCGGCTTGCTGCCAGCCGTGGACCGCTGGGGATGGATCGATGCCTACCGCTCCATGCACCCATCCTCGCTGTCGGCGGTCATCAGTGCCGCGGCCCTGCTGCTCGACGGTCTGGAGCCCGCACCTGCGCCGGTGCCTGCTGCAGCTGCGATGCCGGCCAGCCCCCGGCGGCAGATGTCGCGTGAGGAGGAAGAACAGATCCTCAAGCGCGCCGACGAACTGACCGCGCGCATCGAGGCGATCCTTCGCGAGTTCGATAACGACCGATAAAATCGTGTGCATGGGATTCGACTGGGAGCAGGTCCTCGGGACCAAGGATGCAGGCCTCTCCGACACCTACGACCAGAGCGCCTCGGACGCGCTGTACCAGGACCACCCGAGCGCGGCTCCGCCAGCAACTCCGGAAGACCCTGGCGATGAGGTCGTCCGCCTGCCGTTCGACGAGAGCTGAGCCTCCAAAATTCCCACGCCGGATGTCGATTTTGGGACATAATCGCAGGTCAGTACACATGCACACTTAAGTGTGCACTCCCCCGGGCGCCGGAAAGACGATGCTGGCCGAACGGCTGCCAGGCCTGTTGCCCGACCTCGGCGACCATGAGTCCATGGAGGTCACCGCCATCCATTCGCTCTGCGGCCTGCCCTCCTCCACTGTGCAGCTCCTGAGAAGGCCGCCCTTCGAGAACCCGCACCACTCCGCAACCGCTGCAGCCATCATCGGCGGCGGTTCAGGTCTGCCCCGGCCCGGCGCGGCATCGCGTGCGCACCGTGGAGTGCTCTTCCTGGACGAGGCGCCGGAATACGAGCGGCGGGTCCTGGATGCCCTGCGCCAGCCCCTGGAAAGCGGGGAACTGGTAATTCACCGCTCTGCCGGTACCGCGGCGTACCCGGCCCGCTTCCAGCTCGTGCTTGCAGCCAATCCGTGTCCGTGCGGCAAGGCCTCCGGCAAAGGGCTGGACTGTACCTGCACTCCCGTGATGCGCCGCCGTTACCTTGCCAGGATGTCCGGGCCCCTGCTGGACCGGGTGGACATCCAGCTCCAGGTGGAGCGGGTTTCGCTGGCTGATTTCGGTCAATCCGGCGCCGAAGAGGACACCGCGTCCGTGGCGGGCCGGGTACGCGAGGCCCGGGCCCGGCAGGCGGAACGCCTCCAGCACTTTGGCCTCGAGACGAATTCGCAGGTACCCGGACGGATCCTGCGCGGGGACCTGCGGCTCGCTCCTGCAGCAACCCGGATCCTGGACCAGTCGCTGGAGCGCGGAGTACTGACTGCCCGTGGGTACGACCGTGTTCTTCGGCTCGCCTGGACCCTGGCGGACCTGGGGCGCCGCGACGCACCTGACATCAACGACATCGGGCAGGCGCTGGGCCTCCGGCAGGCCACGGCGGCCGCGGCATGACAGCCGGCCAGGAACGGAACGGACTAATGGAACTGCGGGTGGAAAAGGAACAGGCTGTGGAAAAGACGCGGGGCATGGAAACGGAACGGCTGGCGCGGGCCGCCCTCTCACGGCTGATGGAACCGCAGGATGCGGCGGGCCTTGCCCTGGTGCAGCTTGCAGGGGCGATGGACGCACTGCGGATCGCCACCGGCCAGGTGGCAGCCGGCCCTGGCCTCGAGCGCGACATCACCGCACTTCTGGCAGACAGCGGAGCGGGCGGCAGTTGGGCCGGGCTGGCAGCAGCGTTGAAGCGTTGGCAGCCACGGCTCCCCGACCTCGCCCCCGAACGCGACCTGGCCACCATGGCCAGGCTGGGCGGACGCGTCATCATTCCCGGCGATGAGCTGTGGCCTGGCCAGCTTGCGGACCTGGGTATCCAGGAACCCATCTGCCTCTGGTGGCGCGGACAGGAGCAGCCGCTGCCTGCACTGGAGAAGTCCATCGCCCTCGTGGGGTCCCGGGACAGCACCAGCTATGGGGCGTCGGTCACCGGAGACCTCGCGTACTCCCTGGCGCAACGCGGCTACACGATTGTTTCGGGCGGCGCCTACGGAATTGACGCCCATGCGCACCGGGCTGCCCTTGCCGGCGGATCCGCAGCCGTGCCTACCATCGCCGTCATGGCAGGGGGAGTGGACAGGTTCTATCCGTCCGGAAATGAAGACCTGCTGCGTGCTGTCGCCAACCAGGGCGCAGTCCTGGCAGAGGTACCGCCGGGGTCCGCCCCGACCCGCTACCGCTTCCTGCAGCGGAACCGGCTGATTGCTGCCCTGTCCGCGGTAACGGTAGTGGTGGAAGCGCGCTGGCGCTCGGGCGCCCTCAACACGGCCCACCACGCTGAGGCCCTGGGCCGTGCCGTCGGCGCTGTCCCTGGGTCTGTCCACAGCGCCAACTCGGCCGGGTGTCACCGGCTCCTCCGGGACGGAGGGGCAGTCTGCGTCACCGATGCGGCGGAGGTGGCCGAACTTGCCTCGCCCAGCGGAACGGGGCTGCCTGAACAACGGAGGGCAGACGCGGCAGTCCAGGACGGGCTGACCCTGGAGGACCTGATCCTGCTGGATGCACTGCCGCTGCGCTCCACAACGTCGGTGGAAAAGCTCTCGGCCGTGGCCGGCCTCGGACAGGAGTCGGTCCGGGCAGGACTTGGCCGGCTGGGATTGCTGGGATTGGCCGTGGCGGAGCGGGGCGGCTGGAAACGCGGCAAAGGGTAACCGTGTCAGCACCCTTGGTGGCCCACGCAACTGGGAAGGTAGAGGAGTGGAACATGAACAACTGCCCGCCGAACTCGGGAAGGCGCTGGACGCGTTCGCCGGCTATCTGTCGGGGGAGAAGGCAGTGTCGGAGCACACCAGGCGGGCCTACCTGGGCGACCTGCACAGCCTCCTCGCCCATGCGGCATCGGAAGGCGTGGCAGGACTGAAGGACATCGAACTGGGCACCTTCCGCCGCTGGCTTGGGACCCAGAGTTCAGCCGGCGCGTCCCGGGCCACCCTGGCGCGCCGGTCCGCCACGGCCCGGGTGTTCACGGCCTGGGCACTCAGGGAAGAATTCATCGACGTCGACCCAGCCCTTCGCCTGAAGGCACCCAAACGGGAAGGATCCCTGCCGGGCGTGCTCCAGGCCTCCCAGCTCACCCGCATCCTGGAGGGACTCGAGACGCAGGCCGCGGACGGTGAACCGCTTGCCGTAAGGAACCGGGCCATGGTGGAACTCCTGTACGCCACGGGTATCCGCGTGGGGGAACTTGCCGGTCTCGACGTCGACAACCTTGACCCGGACCGCCGGACGCTCCGGGTGATCGGCAAGGGCAACAAGGAACGCACAGTGCCCTACGGGGTCCCCGCCGCCGTGGCCGTTGACGACTGGCTCCGGCGGGGGCGCCCCCTACTCGCAAAGGACGGCAGCGGGGCCGCCCTTTTCCTCGGGGCGCGCGGTGGACGTGTCGACCAACGCCAGGTCCGCACCCTGGTCAACGACCTCTTCGAGGCGCTCGGGGACACCGCCGCGTCAGGGCCCCACGCGCTGCGGCACTCGGCCGCGACGCATCTGTTGGACGGGGGCGCCGATCTTCGGGCGGTGCAGGAGATCCTGGGCCACAGCAGCGTGGCCACCACCCAGATCTACACCCACGTCTCGGTGGACCGCCTTCGGAAGAGCTATCAGCAGGCGCATCCCCGGGCCTGAGCAGTGTGGCTAATCGCACTGGCGTAATTCTGCGGGGTGCGGCACAATAAGAGTCACGTCCGGCAACTTTCAAGTGTCGCTTGAAGCTCCCTGAGCTTTGCGCTGCACGGCAAGTCCGGACGCGGCTTTATACGATATATCTGAATACGCACAAGGAACCACCACCGCAGAGCAGTGCACGGCAGTTTCATCCAGGCAGAGGTCGTTGGGGAAGACGTACCTATAGCTATGGAGGATGGAATGTCTGTTGCAATGACCCGCGGTGTGCTGTTCGTTCACTCGGCCCCTACGGCGCTGTGCCCCCACGTTGAGTGGGCGGTTGGCGCCGTCGTGGACAAGCGGACGAACCTTGAGTGGACCCCGCAGCCTGCCGCGCCCGGAATGTTCCGGGCCGAGTTGTCCTGGACCGGAACCCCCGGCACGGGAGCCAAACTGGCGTCCTGCCTCCGAGGCTGGGCGCACCTTCGCTATGAGGTCACGGAGGAGCCAAGCCAGGGCGTGGACGGCGGCCGCTGGTCGCACACCCCCGAACTGGGGATCTTCCATGCCGTCACCGACGTGCACGGCAACATCATGGTGTCCGAGGACAGGATCCGCTACGCGTACGAATCCGGCGCCGGAGACCCGGCCGCCGTCTACCATGAACTCTCCCTCGCCCTCGGCGAGGCCTGGGACGAAGAACTCGAACCGTTCCGCCACGCTGCCGAGGGCGCCCCGGTGCGCTGGCTCCACCAGGTGGGCTGACCGCCGTCGTCCGTCCCCGCGGTTGCCCGGCCACCGCAACACTTCCATAGCAACAAAAGGGAGGCCCCGCCTGTTGGCGGGGCCTCCCTTTGGCTTCCGGGCGGATTGCCCGGACACGGCTAGACGCTGCGGATGGCCACCACGGCGTTGTGTCCGCCGAAACCGAACGAGTTGCTCAGCGCCACGATGTTGCCGGCAGGCAGGTCACGGGCGGAGGTGACCACGTCGAGCGGGATCTCAGGATCCTGGTTCTCGAGGTTGATGGTCACCGGAGCCTTGCGCTCGTGGACGGCCAGCACGGTCAGGACCGCTTCGACCGCGCCGGAAGCACCCAGGAGGTGGCCCATCTGCGACTTGGTGGCAGAGACGGCCACGTTGTCCACGCGGGCGCCCAGCGCCGCGCGCAGGGCCGTGTACTCGGGCTTGTCACCAACGGGCGTGGAGGTGGCATGCGCGTTGACGTGCACCACGTCTTCGGCCTGGATGCGGCCGTCAAACATGGCAGCCTTGAGTGCACGGGTGGCACCGAGACCTTCGGGGTCAGGAGCGGTGATGTGGTAGGCATCGGCGGTCACGGACGTGCCGGCCAGTTCGGCGTAGATGCGTGCGCCGCGGGCCAGGGCATGCTCTTCGGCCTCCAGGACCAGGGCGCCGGCCCCTTCGCCCATGACGAAGCCGTCACGGGCGGTGTCGTAGGGGCGGGAGGCGCGCTGGGGGTCATCGTTCCGGCGGGAAAGAGCCTGCATCGACGCGAAGGCCGCCAGCGGCATGGGGTGGATGGCTGCCTCTGCACCGCCGCACATCACCACGTCGGCCTTGCCGGAACGGATGAGTTCCAGGCCAAGGTGCATGGCTTCCGTACCGGAAGCGCAGGCAGAGACGGGGGTGTGCGCACCGGCGCGGGCACCGAGGTCCAGGCTGACGGCCGCGGCAACACCGTTGGGCATCAGCATGGGAACAGTCATGGGCAGGACCCGGCGCGGGCCCTTTTCCTTCAGCGTGTCCCAGGCATCGAGCAGGGTCCAGACACCACCAATGCCGGTGGCGAAGGCAACGGCCAGGCGGTCCTGGTCGATCTCCGTGATGCCGGAATCGGCCCACGCTTCGCGGGCGGCGATGACGCCGAACTGGGTGGACGGGTCCATCCGCTTGGCTTCGACACGGCTGAGAACGTCCAGCGCAGGGGTGCTGCAGCGTGCGGCGAAGTGGACGGGGAGCTCGTACTTGGCTACCCAGTCGTCCTCAAGGGTGCGGGCACCGGAGACCCCTTTGAGGGCGTTGTTCCACATCGTGGGTACATCGCCGCCGATGGGCGTGGTGGCACCCAGACCGGTAATGACTACTTTGCGCGTCATGGGATCACTCTTTCGTCGGTGGGGAATCCGCCTGCGCCTGTCGCAGGGTCCCGCACATGTTGATGATCGGCCAGTCCCGGTCGGGGTTCTGCGCCGGATAAAAACGGCGGGCTGCCGGTCCGGTCAGTCCGGACCGGCAGCCCTGCCAAGCCGTGAGACGGCTAAAAGCCTAATGTTAGGCCTGTGCTCCGGCGATGAAGCTGACGGCGTCGCCGACGGTCTTGAGGTTCTTGACCTCTTCGTCGGGGATGCGCACGCCGAACTTTTCCTCGGCGTTGACCACGATGGTCATCATGGAGATGGAGTCGATGTCCAGGTCCTCGGTGAAGGACTTGTCCAGCTCGACGGCCTCCGGGGCCAGGCCGGTTTCTTCGTTGACGATTTCAGCCAAGCCGGCCAGGATCTCTTCATTGCTAGCCATTGGTGGCTCCTTTTCTTGTATTGCCGGCAGGGTCTGCCGGAAACGGTCCGGGCCGCGGATGCGACCCTTGGGCGTATCTAGGGAAGGACAATTACCTGTGCGCCGAAGACCAGTCCGGCACCGAAACCGATCTGCAGGGCCAGCCCGCCGCTCAGTCCGGGGTTCTCCTGAAGGAGCCGGTGGGTTGCCAGCGGGATGGAGGCAGCGGACGTGTTGCCGGCCTCGGCGATGTCCCGTGCCACTGTAACCGTCTCGGGCAGCTTCAGCTTCTTCACCATCTCGTCGATGATGCGCATGTTGGCCTGGTGCGGGATAAAGGCAACCAGGTCTTCCGCCTGGATACCGGCGGCATCGAGTGCCTGCTGGGCCACCTTGGCCATTTCCCACACGGCCCAGCGGAACACGGTCTGTCCGTCCTGGCGGAGGGTGGGGTACAGCTCCTGGGCTTCTTCCAGTAGTGCGAGATCGCCCGTGGAGTCGGACTGGCGGGCTGCCAGGCCGAGGTCGCGGACGTCCAGCAGTGAGCGGGTCATGCCGATGGCATCCCACCTGCTGCCATCGGAGCCCCACACGGACGGGGCGATGCCGGGGGTGTCGGAAGGGCCTACGACGACGGCGCCCGCGCCGTCGCCGAGGAGGAAGGAGATGGTGCGTTCCCGGTTGTCGATGACGTCGGAGAGCTTCTCCGCACCGACCACGAGGACGTACTTCGCGGTGCCGGACCGGACCAGGGCGTCGGCCTGGGCAATGCCGTAGCAGTACCCGGCGCAGGCGGCGGAAATATCGAAGGCAGGGGCCGGAGTGGCACCTATGCGGTCGGCCAGGCTGGCCGCGGCGGAGGGAGTGGCGTACGGGTGGGTCACGGTGGAAACAATGACTGCCCCGAGTTCCGAGGCTTCAATGCCTGCCTTCGCCATGGCCTCGCGGGCTGCGCCTTCGGCCATGTCGATCACACTGACGTCGGCTGCGGCGCGGTGGCGTGTCACGATGCCGGTGCGCTGGCGGATCCATTCGTCCGAGGAATCGATCCACTGGCACACGTCCTCGTTGGTGACGATGACGTCCGGCCGGTATGCGCCGAGGCCGAGGATGCGGGTGTGCTCCTGGATGGGAGCCTGTTTCAGCGTGGGAACGCTCATGCGTTGCCCTCCAGTTCTGCGAAGAGCGCCAGGGCGGCGGACAGGTCATCGGGGGTTTTGACAGCAACGGTCTTGACGCCGGGCATGCCGCGCTTGGCAAGGCCTGCCAGCGTACCGGCGGGCGCCAGCTCGATCACGCCGGTGACGCCCCGCTTCACCATGGTTTCCATGCACAGGTCCCAGCGGACGGGGCGGGAAACCTGGGCGATCAGGCTTGCGACGGCGGCACCACCGTCGGTGACTTCGCCGCCGTCGTAGTTCGACAGGAGGGGCACCTTGGGGGCCACCGGGTTCAAGCTGGGTTCCAGTGCCTTGAGCGCATCGACGGCGGGCGACATGTGGCTGGTGTGGAACGCGCCGGCCACCTTGAGGGGGATGACGCGGGCCTTGGCCGGCGGGTTGTCGGCAAGGGCCTTCAGCTGTTCGAAGGTTCCTGCCGCCACCGTCTGGCCGGCACCGTTGACGTTGGCAGGGGCAGCACCGGCGGCTTCAATGGCGGCCAGCACCTCGGCGGGGTCTCCGCCGACGACGGCGCTCATGCCGGTGGGGGTGACGGCTGCCGCAGCGGCCATGCTGTTGGCCCGCTCACGGACGAACGTCATGGCTTCCTGTTCGGTCAGCACGCCGGCGAGGGCTGCTGCGGTGATCTCGCCTACCGAGTGGCCGGCAAGGATGACAGGAAGGGAATTGAGCTCCACGTCGAAGAGGGAGGCCGCGGCGACAAGCCCGGCAGCAACGATCAGGGGCTGCGCCACGGCAGTGTCCTTGATGGTTTCCTCATCGGAGGTGGTGCCATGGGCTATCAGGTCGATGCCTGCGATGTCACTCAGGGAGGCCAGCTGGCCTGCCACCGAGGGAAGTTCCAGCCAGGGGGCAAGAAAACCCGGGGTCTGTGAGCCCTGTCCAGGGCAGACTATTGCAAGCACGTAACCAGCTTTCCAAATTACTGTGTGATCCAGCGGTGTTTCTCCGCACCAAGCTCACGGGGTCAGATTGTAGGAAGTCTACAATGCCTCAGGCCTGGTTCCGGGACGCCTGGCGCTCCGTGGCGGCCTTGGGCGGGGCAGAAAGCCGGCCCACCACCAGCGCTGCCTGCAGCACGAAGGCCTCCCTCGGCAGGAGCGGGTCCCACCCCGTGACATCGCAGACCCGCTTCAACCGGTAGCGCACCGTGTTGGCGTGGACAAAGAGTTCCCGGGCGGTGGCCTCCAGCGAATGGCCCAGCTCCAGGTAGGTGCCCAGGGTTTCGACCAGGCCGTTGGAGGCAGCCAGGAGCGGCCGGTAGATGTTCTTCACCAGGGAGCGCCGGGCGGCGTCATCCCCGGAAATCACCCGCTCGGGCAGCAGGTCGTCCGCGGCCACCGGACGCGGGGCAGACGGCCATGCCCGGGCTGCCGTCAATCCCGCGAAGGCTGATTGGGCGGAGCCGCTGGCCTCCAGCAGTGAACTGGCCTCGGGTCCGTAGACCACCGGTCCGGGGGCGAACATGTCGCTCAACTTCACATAGGCGGTTTCGCGGTCCTGCACCCCGCCAAGGATGAGGATCAGCCGGTCGCCCTGGATTCCCACCAGGGCGTCCTCGGCGTAGCGGCCTGCCATCCGCCGCAGTTCGCTGACATAGCTGGCGCTGGGTTCGGACGGCGAATTGCCCACCATCACCGTGAAGCGCTCCTGTGCTTTCCAGCCCAGGGCCGCAATGCGGGAGCGCAGGGCATCGGTATTCTCGCCGCGCAGGATGGCATCCACAATCAGAGCTTCCAGCCGGGTGTCCCAGGAGCCGCGGGACTCGGCGGCTCGGGCGTAAACGTCCGCGGCAGCGAATGCGACTTCCCGCGAATAGCGCAGCACGGCCTCCCGCAGGGACGGCTGGTCGGCCTCGGGGGCAATGACGGGAACCTGGTCCTCCACCACCTCCACCACGATCCTGATCAGCTGCAACGCTTTCTGCAGGCTGATGGAACGGGTCAGCTCCGTAGGTGCCGTCCCGAAAACGTCGGTCAGGATCCACGACGGTGAGCTGGGCCGTTCGTACCAGGTGACGAAGGCTGCAATACCGTTCTGCGCCACCATGCCGAGTGCGGAACGCTCGTCCGCACTGAGCCGGCTGTACCAGGGGAGGGACTGCTCGAGCTTGCGCATGGTGGTGGTGGACAGCTGGCCCACGTTGGCGCGGAGCTGCTTGAGGGTTTCGGACTTCTCCGGCGTGACCTTCGGCGGCGAGGGTTTCCGCTTCGAGGACTGGCTGGCTGGTGCTGGCATTCTCTGAGCATACGGCCACCGCCGCGCAAGCTCCATTTGTGCGAAGGCTACAACGCGCCTTGCGCTGCGTCACAGCGCAGGCCGCCCCGCGGACTGGTCCGCCCGGGAGGGAACGACGGCGGCCCTCACCTTGTGGGGTGAGGGCCGCCGTCGTTGTTTACTGCTGGATCCGTCCAGCCGGAAGGCTAAGCTTCGCCTCCGGCGTTGCCGGTGGTGCCGGCGTTGACGTTGAGCAGCTTGTACTTCTCAATCGCCTTCACCGGGGCGTCAACATCCACCTCACCGCGGCGTGCCAGCATTTCAAGGGCACGGACCACGATGGAGTGGGTGTCGTTCTTGAAGAAGCGGCGTGCTGCTGCGCGGGTGTCGGAGAAGCCGAAGCCGTCGGCGCCGAGGGTGGCGTATTCGTTGGGGATGAATTGCCGGATTTGGTCCGGGACGGCTTTCATGTAGTCCGAGACGGCGACGATGGGGCCGGTGGCGCCTTCGAGTTGCTGGGTGACGAAGGGGACGCGGGCGGGCTGGCCGGGGTTGAGGAAGGCTTCCTCTTCGGCGGCGAGGCCGTCGCGGCGCAGTTC